>JACSDF010000031.1:0-18150 GCA_015660815.1 Actinomycetota bacterium | reverse complement strand
ATTCAGCCAATCCGCGAGTTGATGAAGGAAAAGGGGCTGGACGCTTTTGTTGTGCGTCGAAATCCAAATCTAGCGTGGGCGATTGCAGGTCGTGCTCACGTCCCGACCACTATTGATGCAGCCTGCTTCGATCTCATTATCACTTTGGATTCTGTTTCAGCAGTCACTAATTCAATCGAGGCCCCGCGCTTAATTGCAGAAGAGTTTCCGGCTGGAATTGAAGTAAAGATTGTTAATTGGTGGGAAGGGCGAGATTCTCTTCTACCAACTGGTGAAAAGATTGGCTCTGATCAAGCAGGTGCTGGTCGTATTGATTTGAGTGTGGAAGTTGAAGTCGTACGTGCTTCATTGATTGAATCTGATGTTACACGTTTTAAAGATATCTGCACCGATACGGCAGTTGCTTTAGGTGCTGCAATGAAGGAAGTCAAAAGTTTAGATCGTGAAATTGATGTCGCGGGACTAATCACTAAATATTTATGGGAGTCTGATTTAGAGATTGCTTTTCTTGGTGTCGCTGGTGAGTCACGAGTGAAGAGATTTAGACACCCGCTTCCAACACATGAATTAGTCGGCTCGCGTGTGGTCGCATCGATATGTGCCAAGCGGAAGGGATTGATTGCATCGGTTACTCGCATTGTTACTTTTGGAGAGTTGCCCGATTCTGATTACAACACTTATCTCTCACTTCTAAATGTCGAAGCCGCGCTCTTTGATGCAACAACCATTGGGAGTGCATTTAGCGAGCCAGTGAAGGCAGCTATCGCCGCTTATCCTGCCAATGGATTTGATGCCGATGAGTGGACCCACCACCACCAAGGCGGACCTATGGGATATTTACCTAGAGATTGGCCAGCCACTACAACCTCAACTCGCGAAATTGCAATAAGCCAACCAATTGCCTGGAATCCAACAGGCAAGGGATGGAAAGCAGAGGATACGATCCTCACAACAACATCTGGAATTAAAATCCTCTCAGTTGATCCACATTGGCCATCTCTGACCGTTCGAGGTAGAAATCGTCCGAATCTACTTCGCAAATAAAAATTTAGTTACCGAACGCGAGAACCTCTAAAAAAGACGGCTTCAATCTCATGATTCAAATCTACTACAACAATATTTGCAAGATTTCCAGGTTCTAAGGTTCCGACTTCTGGCAGTTCGTATTTCATCGCTGCATTACCAGCGAAGAACTTAGCAGCCTCTATGTAGCTAACATCAAAGTTTTGCATTAAAAACTTAAATGCCCTATCCATAGTTAATGTACTTCCCGCTAAGAGTTCACTGTTTTTAATTTTGGCAACTCCATCTTTTACAACTACTGCGATATTTCCTAGCTGGATTTCTCCGTCGCTTGACCCAGCCGCTGAAATGGCATCGGTGACAGCAATTAATTTATGCCGTGCAGTATCTAATAGAAGTTGGATGGCCTCTGGAATAATATGAGTCCCATCTAAAATAAATTCAAGAAAAACATCTTTGTCATACAGAGCTTCCAGAGCCAGACTTGAAACACGATGACTTATTGGTCGCATTGCACTATAAAAGTGAGTGATAACTGAAGCTCCAGAATCTATGGCTTCACGAGTTATTTTTGCGTCAGCGTCAGTATGACCCAGTGCCACAACTATCCCTTTACCTACTAGTAATTTTATAGCTTCGAGCGCGCCTTCTATCTCAGGTGCAATCGTCACAGAAAGAATCGTGTTATTTGATGTGAGAATGAGTTCTTCCATCTCACTTTTTTCTGGCTTCCGTAAAGCTGAAATATCATGCGCACCACAGTATTTCTCGGAAAGCCATGGACCCTCCAAATGAATGCCTGTCACAGTCAAAAAGGGAATATGTGAGCCAAGTCGTTCAACTTGCTCTAAAAGAAAAGATGGTTCTTGTGTGACAAGGGAGGCGAACAAGGTAGTAGTACCTTTTTGTAAGTGAAACTCTGCAATAGATTCAAGGTTTTCAACTTCGGAATCAGAAAAGAAGTACCCATTACCTCCATGGCAGTGAGTATCTATAAACCCAGGAAGAGCAACACCGTTGATCACCAGATCACCAGTTGTAGGTTCCACATCGCATTGAATCTCAGTTATTTTGCCACCAACAACTTCAACAAGAACGTTCTCTTCGAGATTCTCCCCAATGACTGCCTTTGGAAACCAATACTTAGTTGACATTCAAAGCCTTAGCGGCACTTAATTCATCAGCAAGCAAAATGGTATCTGGGTGCGATTGAAGTAAAGTAATTGGATAACTCACACTCACTGGGCCTTTAACATATTGATATATTGCTTCATTTTGGCGGATTCCACCATCGCAATATAGGCGAACTTTTTTAGAAGAGAGAATTAATTCCATCCCAATTGTAACTGCTAAGGTAGGAAAATCTGAAAAATCTCCCCCAGCAGATCGCAGAGCATTAATTACAAAAGTTTCTGGAGTTAGTGATACAACTCTTGTTTTGGAGTTAGCGAACTCTTCAATAGATACGGAACCATATTTGGAAACCGGAGGCTCATTGAATGCAATGTGCCCATTTACGCCAACTCCTCCATAACAAACATCAACTCCACCTAAGTTATTGAAAAAACGTTCTATCCGATCGATATCGAACGGGTCGGGAACAACCCATTGTTCGTCATTAGGTCGTAAATCAACATCCAGCGAGTTTAAAAATTGTTCAAACGAACTTTTAAAACTTAACGAGTGCGTTGTCGGAATTGGTCGACCTTGCCAGTCTAAGTACTCATCCATAAGGGATATAAAAACTCCTTGAAAGGAAATCCTTTCGCTGTTGCAGATTGCCGCTAAGAGTGGATAGTGAGCAACAGGTCCAATAGGGAATATCAGCTTTAGCTCGCGCTGCTCCCGATGTGCTTGCTTGATTTCATCGGCGATTTCTCGGGCAAAACTGGCATAAACGTCCTGTGGTTCAGGAACAACGACTAACCGTGCCTTCACACAATTCCACCTTTCAAGGCCATCAACGAGGGGGAGCGTGGCTGATCCGTGCTTAAGTAACAGTTTGGTAAAGATACCCAAATACGATTGACTTGGATAGGTCAAAGGTGGCACCCTCCTCCAAGAGGTCTTACCACTGGAGGTTAAATGAGCACCGTTGCTCTCGTTGCATTAGCGCGGCCTACCTTTGATCTCACGTGCGCACAGGCTAATTTCGATAGTGCGAGGGCGTTACTTCTCGAACTTGGTGCACAAGTGGTCGGACCAGCAGAGCTCGTAATGACCCCTGAGGATGTTGCTGCAGTCACAATTCCTCCAGCCGATCTACATATTCTATTTATGGCCTCATTTTCAGATGCATCACCTGCTGTTGAACTTCTCGGAAAAGTTAAGGGCCCGATTCTTGGATGGTCAATGCGAGAACCCGGATCAGTGGGCGAGCGGCTGAAACTAAATTCAATGTGCGGAGTGAATCTTGCCGCACATGCTCTGATGAATGTTGGTCAATCAATACGACATATTCATGGAAATGCAGATGAACCTGATGTGCAAAGCGCGATTAAAGCGGCGCTCGCAGGACAACTACCAACGGCACATACTCCAGATATTGTTACTGGAGAATTTGCAATAGATGCCGAAGTAGATAAAGCGTTTGCTTGGCTTAAAGGGAAAAAGATTGGAGCGGTAGGTGATGCACCCAATGGTTTTACGCCATGTGTGTTTGATGGACCACAGCTTCAAAAACTCTTCGGCCTTGATGTTCGACAAATAACAATTGATGATGCCTTTGGAAGAATTTCTGAGGTAAGTGAAGATGCACGCGAACTCGCATACGCGGGTGCGGTTGCCGCACAGCCATCACTGTCATCTGTAAATGTAATAGAGGCTAAGAAAGTTTATGGAGTCGAAGTTGCACTAGATAATTGGCGAGCAGAAGAGTCATTAGATGCAATTGCAATTAGATGCTGGCCAGAGTTTCCTACAGATTTAGGAGCTTGCATCTGCTCATCGCTCGGCCGATTATCTGATCGCGGCACGGTTACAACGTGCGAGCGTGATGTGCTTGGTGCTGTCACGATGATGGTTTGTGAGTCTCTGGGCTCAGATGAAAATTACTTAGTTGACATCGTCGACCTCGATGCCTCTCAAAATTTAGTTCGTTTGTGGCACTGTGGCTCTGCAGCCACAAAACTGGCAGCTGATCCTAAGAATGCAACCCAATCAACCCACTGCAACCGCAAATTAGGTGTTGCAGGTAATTTTCCGCTCAAGACCGGACCAGTAACACTGTTTCGAATTGATCGGGATGTAGATCCGAGCAACCGCACGGGTTTACGTATGGTTGTGAGCCGAGGGGAATCAATCCCTGCTCCCAATCACTTCCAAGGCAATACAGCCACGGTCGTCACTCAACCCGACGCCGCAGCTTTAGTAAATGGAATAGTCACTGGTGGATACCCACATCACTTGGTAATCTCGTGGATCGATGTGCGTCCGGGTATTCGACAGATGGCAAAGAAGTTAGGGATCCCCCTCACAGAATGGTAAATCAACCCACAAACCCTCGAAAGCAAGGACAAAAATGAAAACTAAAGGAACTAAATCCTTCAGTATGGGTCGCCTTGGAGCAGTAGCAGCAGTTGCATTTGCACTTGTCGCTACCACAGTTCCATCCGCGTTTTCAGCTGGAGAAGTATTCGGAAAATCATGTACCACTGAAGGAGTTAGCACTGGAACCAGTTCTTCTTCTCTTATTTGTGCTCCAGGAGCGAACGGCAAATTAACATGGGCCCGAGTTCGACTCGGCAGTGCCTATGGCGCTCCTGTTGCTGCACTGACTGCAGGTGCAGGTTCAATTGAGTTCCATCACTGGCGCGGAGCCGAAGATGGCAAAATCTTTGACGAGATAATTGCTCTCTTTGAGGCACGAAATCCTGGCGCAAAGATTAAGCAAGTCACGATGCCATCTGGCGACTACACAAACCTTGCATTCTCAAGGATCCGCTCAAATCCAAAAGCTGCTGTATACGCAACTTTCCGTGGAGCTCAATTCGCCCAATTTGCTAAGGGTGACATGATGACGGATTTGAAAAACGAGCGCTTTACAAAGCAGAACGTAATTGCCACCGGACTTACCGCAGGTCAGTACGAAGGCAAGCAACTTGGAATTCCACTGCATTACCTCTTTAACAATCCCGTGTACAACACAGAGATTTTTGCTAAGGAAAAATGGACACCTCCAACTAACTTCACTGGACTTCTTGCATGGTGTAAAGCTGCCAGAACTGCTGGATACACACCAATTGCCTGGTCGGGTGGCTTCCGTCCAAATGCCGGACAAATGCTTAACTCTATGTTGATGAACTCAGCACCAGATTATGCAACTCTCAAGCAGCGCATTGAAGATATCGATACAGGCAAAGCAGATCTACAAACTGCTTGGTTCAAGGACATGGCCGGTCGCTATAAGAAGATGGCTGATGCCAATTGTTTCCCTGACAATGCAACTGGAGTAACAGATGCCGCTGCCTTGAACCTCTTTGCAACTGGAAAATCTCCAGTTCTTCCAACAGGTTCTTTCTCAATGGGAGCAGTTAAAGTTCTTAATCCTTCAATGACTGGCAAGATGCAGCTTTTCTCACTCATAACAACTGATGAGAAGCCTCAGTACGTTGGAATCCAAAACAACACATTCATCTTGAGTGTTAACAAGAACTCAAGTGGAAGAGATCAAAAGATAGCAAGGTCATTTATTTCATTCTTAATGACTGGTGAGATTGCATCTATTTATGCAAATGGAACCTCTCAGCACGTGAATGTTTTAAATGTTACATATACGAATCAAGATTTGATTAATACTTCTATATGGCAGTCAAAGAAGACACTATTAGCTCCACGTTTCCTTTGGCTAAATCAGGGAGTGCGTGATCTAATGGAAGATTCCCTTATTGCTATCGTAGGTGGTAAGCCAATTGATGCCACTTTGGAAGATTACTCGAAACAGATTAAGCAAAAGTTAGGCTAATCCCATCTCTACTCTGAAGACGACGAGTAGCCCCCTCAATAAAATGAGTGGGGCTACTCGCCGTACCTCCAAAAATCGCCGTTCGGTCCAAGGTTCAAAAACCGCTCTATATTGGATGTCAGCACCTGCGCTTGCTCTTTATGCGTTTCTATTTTTATTTCCAGTTTTGAGCAACTTTAGATATGCGCTCATGAAGTGGGATGGAATAGATGAGGGAGAATTTGTCGGTCTAGCGAACTTTAAGAAACTCGCCACCGATGATGATTTAGCGACGAAAGTCCTAGGTAACAACATTGAATTCATGTTTTGGGTTGTAATTTTTCAGACAACGTTAGCTCTTCTCTTTGCAACTTATTTAGTAAAAAATAGTCGAGCGAGTCTATTTTTTAGAACTCTTTTCTTTTTCCCTACAATTCTCTCCTCAGTCTCTGTGGCGATGATTTGGCTTTTCCTTTATGACCCTAATTACGGAGCGATCAACACGACTCTGATACGCCTTGGGCTCGACTCCTTTGCGCTCAATTGGCTAGGCAGCGAAACATCAGCTTTATATGCGATTATCTTTGTTCAAGTTTGGTTCCATACAGGCCAAATGATGGTGATCTATATTGCAGGGCTTCAGCAGATTCCTGCTGAACTCTATGAGGCAGCAAACGTTGATGGTGCAAGTCGCTGGCAACAATTTAAATCTGTTACTTGGCCAATGGCACTTCCGACGAGTGCAGTGGTAGTTGCCTATACGACGATTCAATCTTTTAGAGCCTTTGATCTCGTTTATGCAACGACTCAAGGTGGACCAAATAATACGACCTCAATTCTCACAACGATGATTTTTCAGACAGCATTTAATGAATTTAGATTTGGATATGCGGCCTCTCAGTCGATAATTATGATCATCATGATCTTCCTCATCACTGGTCTGCAACGTCGAATTTTACGGACTAGGTACTAGGGCGGGGAAATGATGTATAAAATAACGCGCTGGATTGCACTCTCATTTTTCTCTCTCTTAATATTGATTCCCAGCACAATGGTCTTATTGGGCTCCTTCAAGACTGATTTAGAGATCTATGACTCTCCAATGGCATTGCCGGTAAAGTGGACTCTAGATAATTACCAACGGCTTTTGGATGATGGTGACATCCTTATCAATTTCAAAAATAGCGTAATTGTTACATTTTTCTCAGTCGCAATTACATTGTTGTTGGCGAGTATGGTTTCATTCGCAATTGCTCGATTGATGAATGTTACAGGGAGAGTGCTTTTTGTTCTTTTTGCACTCGGATTAGCAATTCCTGGCCAAGTAAATATAATTCCAATCTATCTACTTTTCAGTGACTTAGGTCTTACAAACACATTTCATGGATTAATCGCGGTAAATATTGTGGCGACACTGCCAATTTCTGTTTTTATCCTGACCTCATTTTTCCGCGAACTTCCCAATGAAATGTATGAAGTTGCCTCCATTGACGGAGCATCACACTTGAGGGTTTTTAGATCCATTGCAGTACCTCTATCAAGACCAGCTTTAGGAGCAACGGCGATTTTCCTCTTCGTTATTTGCTGGAATGATCTTCTATTCCCGCTGCTGCTAATTACTGAAAGTGCAAAGAAGACGCTACCTCTTGCAATGCTGGATTATCGTGGAGAATATGCAACAAGCTTTAGCATGATATTTACGGCTGTGATGGTCGCATCCATTCCAATGGTCGTAATGTATTTAGCGATGCAAAAGTCATTCGTAGCAGGCCTCACAGCAGGTGCTGTGAAGGGATAAACGTAGTGAATTCACGGGTAGCAGAACTTCTTCCTCAGCGAGCGGCAAAAATTGCACAACAGCTTCTAGATATAATTGAAATTCAAAAATTGGAACCTGGTCACAAGTTGCCACCAGAACGGCAACTTGCGGACATGTTAGAAGTAAGTCGCCCAAGCTTGCGTGAAGCGCTACACATATTGCAGGCACAGGGTCGTGTGCAGATTAAGCATGGTCAAGGGACATTTGTTCAGGAACCGCTAATTGCGCAAGAGCTTCGGGCCTCAGTTATGTCGAAAACACATGGTCTGAATGAATTGTTTAATGCTCGCGAAGTTTTGGAGGTACCAGCTTCAAAATGGGCCGCCGAGAAAGCGACAAAGGAGAATATAAGACTACTTCGTGCAACATTAAATCAAATAGATACTATTACTGCAGCTGAACCAATTGATTACGAGCAACTTCAGACTTTAGATGCCAAATTTCACTTAACAATTGTTGAAATTGCAGGAAATAGATTTATAAACCAAACTTTAAATGTGTTACAAGATGTAATGAAAATGTCAATGGAAACAACTCTCAGATTTCCGGGACGTTTGAAAATTTCTCGAAATGAACACAGTGCAATTTTGGCAGCAATTGAGTCCGGAGATGGCGACCTTGCTTTGAAGCTAACTTTGCAACACATAACTGGTGCTCGAGCTGTTGCTTTAGCGAATGCTCAAGTAAAGAATCCAGATTGAGCCAAATCGAAGTTGTTTGTGTCGGGGTAATCACCATCGACACAATCGCACTTGTTGATATCTATCCCGCCGAAGATGAGCGAGTTTTAGCTAAAGAAATTGTACGTGCAGGTGGAGGTCCAGCAGCCGTAGCCGCGGTAGCCCTTAGCCGCTTAGGTATTCGCACAGCAATTGCTGGAACCATTGGCGCTGATGCTGATGGCATCGAAGTTATGAAAATATTTGCTCGTGAGAATATAGACACAACCGGAATCTCATTTGGGGAAAACGCGACTTCAGGAAGTGTCATTGTGGCATCACTCGAACACAGCACCCGTGCAATAAGTACGCGCCAGCCTATGAAACCGCAAGTATTAAACGAAGGCGCGAGGAATTTAATAAGACAAGCACGTTGGGTGCACGTAGATCATGTGGGTGTAGAGCAATTAATCGAGGCCGGTATTACAAGGGGTACAGGGCCACTAATTTCATTTGATGCAGGTTACGGAGTTGAAAAATTTGATTCATCAAAGGTCGACCTCTTCGCGCCCACAGATCGTCAAATTGCTGCTCGCTATCCACATCTAGATTTTGCTGCGGCTTTGGAGGAAGACTCTACAAATGCAGGCAATACCGTTGTCGCGACTCGGGGTTCGGAAGGTAGTACTGCATTTTCGCAAGAAACCGGGTTAGTTTCTGCGCCTGGATTTAAAGTCGAAGTCAAAAGCACGTTAGGCGCTGGTGATGTATTTCATGGTGCCTTAGTTGCACAGCTAATACATGGTCACCCATTGCAGGAGGCGATGCGCAGAGCAAATGCAGTTGCTGCACTTTCTTGTCGAGGGCTAGATGGTCAATCGATGATCCCAACAACAACCGAACTCAATGAATACTTGGAGGCGCAAATATGAGAGTACCACTTACCAAATTAGCTAGACCATCGGGTGCACTGGCGATGGTTGCTGTTGATCAACGCGAAGCGTTGCGCGGAATGTTTGGGGCTCATCAGAGCAACCCAGTACCAGATTCTCAGTTAACGCAGTTCAAAGTTGATGTTGCGCGAGAACTTTCACCATTTGCGTCAGCTCTTCTTGTTGATCAAGAGTTCGGTATTGACGCAATTATCGACCAGAAAGCGCTAGTTGACACCTGCGGTTTGATTGCGGCAGCAGATTTATTGGTGGGACCACCAGGAGGAGCAGCTACGGATACCGCAATTGATCCAGATGTTGACCCACTTCGAATGCGAGATATTGGAAGTGTGGGGCTTAAGTTTCTCGTTTTGTGGCGCAACGATGAGTCGCCAGATGTTCGGGCGAGATTAGTAGAAGATTTCAATCAGCTATGTAAAGTTTCTGGGTTGCCATCAATAATCGAAATTATTGTAAAGCCGCCAATGGATTCAACTAAAAGTTTCAATCGCGAGGAGGAGTTGATAATTGCTGCGCGCGAAGCTGCAACATGGAAGCCAGATCTCTATAAAGCGGAAGTTCCATTCCACGGTGAAGGTGATTTAAACCTTGTTACTAAAAATGCCGAAAGAATTTCAGAAGCTATCGGTTCGCCTTGGGTCGTACTCTCAAATGGCGTAAAGCAGCCATTTTTCAATGATGCTGTTAAGGCATGTGCGATGGGTGGAGCAAGCGGATTCCTTGCCGGGCGTGCAGTTTGGGCCGATATTGTGGGGGCAGCAGATATTCCAAAGGCGTTACGCGAAGTATCAATTCCCCGCTTACAACGGCTTGCTGAAATTGTTGACACTCACGCGAAACCTTGGAGCAGTTGGTAATTAGTTCCAGAGTTCCTTAATTTCGACTACTCGGCCTTCATTAATACTTTTGTGAGCCGCAAGACCTGTAACTACGCTGGTTACTCCATCTTTTAAAGTCACTTCAGCCGGAGTTGAATTTAAAATTGCATCTCTAAACTTTGTGTGTTCAATATAGGAAGCCCCAAAATGATGGCCCATGTACTTCACATCGTAGTTATGAACAATTTTCTGTTCACCTCCGCGAGCACGGCTTGCACCACGAGCCCAAGCGGAGAAGTCGCCTGCCGACTCTCGATGTGATGCCCGTATAGTTTGTGATGGTAGAAACGATTCAATCTTTCCTTCATCACCAACAATTGTCAGGATCTCTTTGTCAAATGAGCCTTCACCAAACATGCAGAGATCCAACATGGCACGTGGGCCATTTCCATACTCGAGAATGACGTAAGCATTGTCTAACATGTTTGCTTGAACACCATCATATTTTTCATCCAAATGATTTACGCTTTGGCCTCCCGATGCAAAGACTCGAATCGGTTGTTGGCCGATAATGACGTCCATTAAATTGAAATAGTGACAACATTTTTCTACAAGAGTTCCGCCGGTTCGCTCAGTGAAACGATTCCAGTTATCGATTTTTGGATAAAATGGTTGGCGGTGTTCGCGAATTGACACCATATGTATTTTTCCAGCATCGCCTTCTTTTGCTCGGGCGATAGCCTCAGCAACAGGTGGCATAAATCGATATTCAAGCCCCATCCACGTCAGGGCGCTCCGATTTTCATCCCAACTAAGAATCGACTTCAAATCTTCGATAGTTGTCGCTAGCGGTTTTTCAACAAAGACCGCTAAATCCGTGGCAAGAACGTCTTTCAAAATACTCGCGTGGGTGTCATTTGGAGTCGCGATGACTACTGCATCGACTAACCCTGAATCTAATAGCCCACGGTGATCGCTAAAAACCGTGGCGCTTGGGACCATGGCAAGGGACTCTTCCTGAGAGGGAATATGGGGGTCGCTGATAGCGGTGATTGTCGCCCCACCCATGAGTTTGATGTTTTCAATGTGCTCGCGCCCCATGCTGCCTGCGCCAATAATGCCGTACCGAAGCTCACTTTTCATAGTAACAGGTTAGACCACTTGGTGAAATTTTGGCAGAGGGGTAGACGAAACGCGCTTGTCTAACCTAGAATCTGCCAAGAGGTCAGACCACTACCCAACTTAGGCGAGAGAGGCACGTGTAGTTATGGCAATTACTCCACCGCAGTTTCTTCTTCACCATGACGGCGACAACGTCGCCGTTGCGATGACGGATCTGCAACCAGGAATGCTTCACGGCAGGTCCGTGAAGGAGGGAACCGAGAGCGAGGCAGTTTTAAATCACGCTATTCCCCTAGGACATAAATTTGCACTAACGGATTTAAACGAAGGTGATTCGATCATTAAATACGGCACCAAAGTAGGACTTGCATCCGCTGCAATCAAAAAAGGCGATTACATTCACACACACAACATGAGGAGTTATCGATGGGAAGCAAGCCGCGCTTAATGGGATATCGCCGTGAAAACGGCACGATGGGTATCCGCAATCACGTCATAATCTTGCCGCTCGATGACCTTTCTAATGCAGCGGCAGAGGCCGTTGCCAAAGTAATTCCAGGCACACTTGCACTGCCACATGCTTTTGGACGTTTGCAGTTTGGTGATGATTTAGCCCTAACTTTCCAGACACTCATTGGAACGGAATCGCATCTACTGGGAAACCAGTTGCTGCTTTTTCAATCGAAGGCAAGGGCGATCTTTATGTAATTGCCGAAGCCAGTCGCGCAGCAGCGATGTTCTTGCAGGATGCTTCAGCGTTAGAACGTGAAGCCGCTGAAATGGGCGACATGATTATGTCAATCAAGTGCGGAGAGTCAGATACAACATCTGGCCTCGGATCGTGTCCAACCACATCGCAGGCAGTTGATCGATGGGTTGCAGCAGGTGGCACTGTTTTCTTCGGTGAAACTTCTGAGCTAACTGGTGGCGAACATTTAATTGCAGATCGATGCATTGATGATGCATGCCGTGATTTATTTCAACTCACGTATGACAACTACATCAAAGTTATTGAATCAACAGGTGCAAACCTTCTTGGATCACAGCCAACGCAAGGAAATATTGCAGGCGGGTTAACGACGATTGAGGAAAAAGCACTTGGCAATATCGCAAAGACTGGATCTGTCCCCGTTGTTGGTGTTTTAAAGCCGGCTGAAGAACCAGATCCAAAGAAGAAAGGCCTGTATTTCATGGATTCATCATCAGCTGCCGCAGAGTGCGTAACACTCATGGCTGCTGCTGGCGCTGTTATCCACTTGTTCCCAACGGGCCAAGGAAATGTAATTGGAAATCCAATCATCCCTGTATTGAAGTTAACGGCAAATACTAAGACTGCTAATTCAATGAAGGAGCACATAGACCTAGATGTTTCTGGCCTCCTTCGCTATGAATACGATCTAGTAAAGGCTGGCGACATGATGATGGATGTCATTTATAAGACTGTAAATGGCCGATTGTGTACCGCAGAAGTTATGGGACATCGTGAATTCACTTTCACGAAACTATATATTTCAGCCTAATGATTCTCATCTCTGAAGATGTATGGGGAACTCCCTTCCAAGACCTGGAGGGGAGTTTTCCTATTCATCGGGGCGATGATTTGTGGAAAAATCCCGAGGAACTTAAAGATTTAATTAAAGATGCAACGGCACTTGTAGTTCGAAACCGCACGAAAGTAACTGCAGAAATTATTGCGGCAGCGCCAAAGCTAAAAGTAATTGCCCGAGCCGGAGTAGGTCTAGACAATATAGATATTAAAGCCGCCGATGCAGCAGGAGTTGTTGTTGTCGCCGGACTTGGTGCAAATGCAGTAAGTGTCGGTGAGTTAACTCTCGGATTAGCTCTAGCTTTACTTCGCAATATTCCAAATCATGATGTGGCCACTCGGAATGGTGGATGGGTTCGCTCTCCAGGTCGCGAATTATCTGGACTTACATGGGGTCTACTTGGTTGCGGTGCAACTGGATTAGCAACAGCAAAACTTCTTCAAGGATTTGGCTGCGAAATTATTGGATATGACCCTTTCGCTAAGGATTTAGATTCGATCACGTTGACCACCTTCGAAGAGGTGTTAAAGCGCAGCGATGTCGTAAGTATTCATATGCCATCGACACCGCAAACAAATGGTGCGATCAATTCCGAAACACTCGATTTGATGAAATCAGATGCAATCATTATTAACGTCGGACGTGGAGAAGTAATTAATGAGGAAGACCTGATGGCAGCGTTAAGAAATAAAAGGATTGCTGGCGCCGCATTAGATGTACGCGCACAAGAGCCACCAATAACAGGTGAAATGGAGAGTATTCCTAATTTAATTCTGACTCCACATGTTGCCGGCATTACTTCAGAGAGCCAATTGCGAATCAATCAGATTTTGACCTCAAATATTGAGTTAGTTCTCAACTCAAAACCAGCTACACATGCCGTTGGAACTTTCAAAGTAAGCACAAATTAATGGCCAAGTTACACGTTGGCACAGCAATCATAAAAGCGCGGTCCTTATTGGAAGCCGTTGGAGTACCTTCTTCTGAAGCCATAACCACGGCACGTGCAATTGTGGCCAGTGATCGGTGGGGTATCGGGAGTCACGGTTTAATGCGCTTACCTTTCTATTTAGCTCGCTTACAAGCCGGTGGTATAAATCCAAAAGCGGAAATGAAGAAAGTTACAGATTTGCCAAGTCTGGTTGTATTTGATGGCGATGATGGACTTGGTCATTGGCAACTACAAATGGCCGCTGAAGTTGCATCAGAGCGTGCAAAGATTAATGGAATCGCAGCAGTTGGTGTTGGTCGCTCTAACCATTGTGGTGCATTAGGAATCTATGTGTGGCCAATGATTAATCGCGGATTAGTTGGCATTGCATTTAGCACTGGACCAGCTGTAATGCCGCCATGGGGTGGCAATAAGGCGCTACTTTCAACATCTCCCATAGCTGCAGGGATTCCAACGAATCCACCAACGGTTATTGATCTTGCGACAAGCGCAGTTGCGCGGGGAAAAATTCAAGCGAAGTCACAAGCAGGCGCTGAGCTCGAACCCGGGTGGGCTTTTACTAAAGATGGAGCACCGACGACCGATGCAAAAGAGGCATTAGCTGGAATGCTTGCCCCACTTGGGGGAGCAAAGGGTTATGCCATTGCAGTTCTAGTTGAATCACTTACAGGAATGCTCATTGGCCCGACATTAGCAAAAAATATTCCAGATATGTTCGCATCCGATCAAGATTCGATACCACAAGAGATTTCACATTTTGTTATTGCAATCGACGCGGCAAAACTAACTGTAGATGGAGATAATTCACGTACTACAGAGTTTACAGAAGAGGTTAAAATTGCCGGCGGTCGCCTTCCAGGTTCTAACCGTGTAAATCCCGAAGAATTGAACAATAGTGATGAGATCACAATTACGGATCTAGTTAATGATCAATTAGCGCTCTGGTCAACTAAGTTAGGGATTTAGATGGTCAAGACTCTCCCCGGCCTAGGTTTAATTGCCGCCGTAGTTGCCGTCGCCTTTCAAATAAATAATTTTCAGCCCGCAATTAGTCCGCTAGCTCTTTGCGTTGCCTTTGGATTTTTAATCGCCAATTTTGGATCATGGCCAACATTTGCAGATGAAGGCACAGCGTTGGCTAGTAAAAAACTGATGCGCATTGGTGTAGCTCTTTTAGGTGCACAAGTCAGCGTAGTTTCACTCCAGGCCATCGGCATTAAAGGTGTTATCACCGTCATTCTCGTTGTGAGTTTTACAATATTTGGAATCCTTGGCCTATCTAAATTATTCAAGATGACTGGAGATTTAGGCTTACTTATCGGTGTCGGTTTTGGTGTTTGCGGTGCAACTGCAGTTGCAGCGGTTCGACCTCAAACGCGTGCAACGCAGGAAGAAACCTCATATGCAATCGCTTTAATCTCTTTGTGTGGAACATTGTCAATATTTGTTCTTCCTTTTCTTGGAAACTTGATGGGATTGAGCGATCAAACTTTCGGAGCATGGGCTGGAGCTGCCGTTCACGATGTAGGTCAGGTGATTGCAACGGCATCCGTCTGGAGTGACGACGCGGTGAAGTCGGCAATTGTGATCAAATTAGCCCGCGTCTGTTTGCTGGCACCGATAGTTTTAATTCTCTCGGTTCGCCATCGGCGTTTCCTTAAAGCGCAGGGAGAGAGTGCGCAGAGTTCGGCGAAAGTACCGCTGATACCTTTTTTTGTTCTTGGTTTCATCGCTGTAGCAACCGTGCAGAACACATTGGGAATATCCGGCACTTTGCATGATTACATTGTTTTGATTAGTAAAGTTTTATTGGGAGCCGGATTAGTAGCGCTCGGATCAGGCGTGCGATGGAAAGCTATCCGCACGATAGGTCCACGACCATTGATTATGGGGCTGATTGCATGGGTTATTGTCGCTGGTGTCGCCCTAGCCGCAGTCCGTATTACTGGGATTTGACCATACCCCCGGGGGTATGCTAACTTTCCTTCTAACCAACGAAGGAGTCAAAGATGTGTTCACGCGTCACCTGTCATGTATGTAAAAAGGCGAGCTGGTCGGGCTGTGGGAATCACGTCGAAGAAGCTCTTGCAGGAGTACCTGAGCAGGATCGCTGCACCTGCTAATGGCAGCTAAAAAGATTGCTCATGTTCTAAGTGATGCCGAACAAATCGATGCCATCACGAAACGTATTAAGCGTGCTCAAGGTCAACTAGGCGCAGTTGCACGCATGCTCGAAGAAGGTAGAAATTGCGAAGAGATTGTTACTCAAATGTCGGCAGTATCTAAGGCGGTAAACACTGCAGCCTTTACATTGATTTCTGCAAGCTTGAAAGAGTGCATAGTTGAAGGAAAATCAGACTCGGATGCAATGACTACGCAGCTACAAAAACTATTTTTATCACTTGCTTAAGGGGAACACAATGAAAAAATTTCTTGCGATTATTGCAGCAGCGTCGGTAGCACTTCTGTTAGCGGGCTGCTCGTCATCAGCATCGGCTACTAACTTGGATGCAACTTCTTTCTCCCAGAAAACCTCTGAACCTGGGGTGGTAATTTTGGATGTTCGCACACCTTTTGAATTCATGGTGGGTCACATACAAGGGGCAATTAATATTGATGTTGAGAGTCCTACGTTTGAAAGTGAGATTGCAAAATTAGATAAATCTGCAACATATACGGTCTATTGTCAGAGTGGACGTCGCTCCGGTATCGCCGTAGAAACCATGACCAAAGATGGATTCAAGAACCTATTCAACTTAACCAATGGAATTGCCGACTGGCAGGCAAATAATCTTCCAGTAGTTACTTCATAATGCGCGTTGTAATTATCGGTGGTGTCGCTGGTGGAATGTCGGCTGCTACGCGTCTACGACGCTTAGATGCGAATGCCGAAATCATTGTCCTAGAGAAATCTGGCTATGTTTCATATGCCAACTGTGGTTTACCTTATTATGTCGGCGGCATCATTGAAGAAGAGAGTTCTTTGCTCCTACAAACACCGGCAAGCTTGCATGCACGTTTCCGCCTGGATGTACGTGTAAATACCGAAGTTTTAGCAATTTATCCAAGCAAAAAAATAGTGGTCATCAAGAACCTTGAGGGCAAAGAAATATATGAAATCGAATACGATAAATTAATTCTCTCACCAGGTGCATCTCCAGTCGTTCCACCGATTCCAGGAGTTGAACGTGGATTGACGCTTCGCACAGTAGAAGATGTCGAGCGAATTGCAGATCGAGTGAGTTCAAAACCTAAGAGTGCAGTAGTGATAGGTGGCGGTTTTATCGGCGTAGAGATAGCCGAAAATCTTGTCCATCGTGGAATCCCAACATCACTTGTTGAGGCGACCGATCAAGTACTGATGCCGCTAGATTCAGAGTTGGCAACGCTGGTTGCTAAAGAGATGGTTTCTCAAGGGGTTGATCTTCACTTAGGTGCAAGCGTTGTAAACATTGGGACAGATAACGTCGATTTATCAACTGGCGAAAATATTTCAGCGGAGTTAGTAATTCTTGCAATAGGCGTTCGCCCCGAAATAGGTTTAGCGAAGGCGGCAGGTTTAACTATTGGAACTCGCAATGGAATTGCGGTTGATGAATTTAATCGTACTAGCAATCACGATATTTATGCTGTTGGTGATGCCGCTGAAAAAACCGACGCTTTAGATGGCAGTGCCACATTAGTTCCGCTAGCAAACCTCGCCAATCGACATGGCCGAGTTGTTGCCGATCACATTGCGGGACGCACAGTTCGACCAGTAAAAACTATTGGTACAGCGATAGTTAAAGTTTTTGACTTAATGATTGCGACTACTGGTTGGAATGAAAAGCGTTTAGTGGCCGCTGGTCGTGCCCACCAATCAATTCACTCACATCCAAACTCTCATGCTGGTTACTATCCAGATGCGAAGCAAATGGTGTTAAAGCTCATCTTCGATCCAACATCAGGTGAAATTCTTGGTGCCCAAGGTATTGGAATCGAGGGCGTAGACAAACGCATCGACGTCATAGCTACCGCAATGCGCGGAGGAATTACTGCCCCTGAACTTGCAGATCTAGAACTTGCATATGCGCCGCCATTTGGTTCGGCCAAAGATCCTGTAAACATGCTGGGCTACATTGCTGAAAATGTAATCTCTGGTTTAGTTATGACTGCACAGTGGAATGAAATTGAGGATTTTACATCTCGCGGTTATGAATTAATCGATGTGCGAAGCGCGGGGGAGTTTGCTCGTGGAAACATTCCCGGGGCTATAAATATCTCAGTTGATGAAATTCGAGAGCGTAAATCCGAGATAACCTCAAAAAATGTTCTT
>JACSDF010000009.1 GCA_015660815.1 Actinomycetota bacterium | reverse complement strand
TTGTACGTGTAACTGATCAAAATATCCGTAGCACCAGCAATTTCACCATCAAGTTCGTTACGTGGCCCACCACCTGTAAGTAAGAAAATCAAATTGAAGTTATTGAAATTGAATGCAAAAGAAGCGATTAATAGTGGGGAGAGAATCTGAAGGAGCAATGGAAGCGTAATCTTTCGGAAGATCTGACGGGGATTAGCCCCATCAATTGCCGCAGCCTCAAGAAGTTCACTTGGAATTGCTTGAAGTGAGCCACTTGAAACAAGATAAAAATAGGGAAAGCCGAGCCAAAGGTTGACCAGAATTACAGCTAGCCGTGCAAAGTTGGGGTCAGAAAACCACGCGATATCTGTACCCAATAGTGTATTTATCGCGCCGAATTCAGTATTAAACATACCGCCCCAGATTAAAATACTCATAACACTTGGCATCGCATAGGGCAGCACCAAAATTGACCGGTAGATACGACGGCCACGAATAGGTTTATTAAGTGCAAGAGCGAGCAATAGGCCTAGAGCAAATTGTGTCAGCACTGCGGCAGTCGCAAAGATAATGGTCCAGATAAAGACTCTTACAAGCGGTTCACGAACACGGGCATCGGTAAATATTTTGGTGTAGTTTTCAAACCAGATTGGTGCGCGCCAGCCGGGTTCAAGAATTGAAGCAGAGTCATCTGGAAGTGAATAATTACCTCGACCATTATCACCATACATCTGTCCAGTAACTAAATTCTTGAACTGGTCAGTTGTAGCAACATATTCTAGAACCTGGCGAGATACTATCCCAGCCTCAAAACCTTCGAGAGCTATGAAATACTCTCCCTCATAAACAAAACGTTTTTTCGAAAACAAAGCATCGGCTTGTGCTAGTTCTGAATCAGTTAGGGCTGTGAAGTTCGGTGCAGTAATTGCAACACCGAACTCATTGAGTGTGATGTCGCGCGGATCAATGGCAATCCTTGAACTTGTAGTTGAAATAAAGTATTTCAGATTAGCTATGTCTGATACAAGAATTGCTTCAGTTCCATCGGATCTGCCAAGTTTAATATCAAAAGAAATTCCAGCTGGATCGGCCTCTATACCCCTTGCCTCAATCAGAAGTATTGCCTCTTCTTTTGAGATAATGTTGCCTGTTTTATAGTTAAAACCGGACATTGTAACGGTGTATAGAATCGGTCCTATAACAAATGCGGTCAACAGCAAGATTCCTGGAATGAAAAATTTCAGAGGAATCGATATTTTAGTTAGATAAGTAATAGCTAATGCAAAAATTGTTAACGCTAAAAACGCCGCAATGACATACTCTCGTTGAGCAAAAGCGCTTTGCGTAAGCATGAGCAAAATCGCAATAATGAGGCTCAGGATTACGATTTTAAAAGCGAGGGCAACCTTTCCCCTCATGAAATACATCATCGCTTAAATATCCTCACTCGTTTATTGTTGGTCCCAATATATTCTTAACTTATACTCTTGAAAAGAGTAATGCGGGCGAAAAATTCGCCCGCATTACTCACATTCAGATATTAATTTGAATTTCGCAAATTAATTAGAGGTCACCCTTGCCACCATCAGTGTTTACACGCCAGATTGCAGCAAGCTTTGAAGCCTCAGAAACAGCATCTTTGCCATCGATTAAGACTGCAGTCCAATATGCTGGAGCTGAATCCCAGTAGTTAGCGCCACCCTTATTGCTGTTTAGGAATGCGCCGATCTGTGGAATACCCGCAAGGCTTGCAGCTGAGCCGAAGCCACGCTGTCCTGCAGATACTGAAGCATCAGCTTGTGCACCCTTTTCAGCTGGTGGACGTAGTTCGAGAGTTTGGTAACGAACCTGTCCATCAGTTGATGCGAAGAAGTTAGTAAGAAGTGATTTAGCACCAGCTTCTACTCCATGCTTTGTAGCAAAGGTAGTAAGAAGTGCGCCACTTACGCTTCCAAACATGCGGCCATATGTTCCCGCAGCAACTCCTGGTACTGGCATGAGATTCATTGTGAATCCCTTAGCAACGTAATCTTTCCACTCCCAGTTACCAATTACGGCAAATGGAACGGTTCCGGCTAGGAAGTTATCCTTGCAGCCAGTATCTGTTGCAGGGAAGAAGCCATTGCTCTTCTTGCCATCCAAAAGATACGTACGAACGTTCTTTCCGAAAGTTACTGCGCTAAATGAACGTCCGTAGACGACACCACCACGTGAGTTGAACTGGTATGCATCTGCGCCAAGTGCTGAGAAGACTGAGTGAGCTCCCCATGACATTCCGCCGCCTGCAATACATAGTCCAGCCTTCAAGCCCTTAGAGGCTTTGTTAGCTTTGTAATAGTTAACCATTTCACCAAATGAAGTTGGTGCTGATGAAACTAATTTCGTGTTGTAGATCATTGCAACGTTGTTGATATCAACTGGTACGCCATACAACTTGCCCTTATAAGTTAAATCAAGGAACTGAGTTGGGTTGAAGCGAGCTTTAACAGCGGCAGTTAGTACCAGTGGAGCTAACTTTCCGCTCTTTGCTCCAGATGGAACCCAGTCATTAGCTGCAACAACTACATCTGGACCAGATGCATCAGTTGCTTTATCAAATGCATCTTTTAGTGCATCGAAGCTTGAGAAAGTTACAACCTTAACTGTGTAACCAGGAACCCAGTCACCTTTTGCAGCAATTACCTTAGTTAGATTTGGCCCGCGAGATTCATCTGCCCACACGACGATTTCGGTGACAGCACTTGCTGATGGTGCGACAAGTGTTGAAACTGCGAGCGCGGCTGCTGCAATTACGCCAGCAAAGCCAAGACGCTTTGTATTCATGTATATCCTCCATGGATGGAAAATACGCATACGAGGGTATGCGTTAGTAGCCTCATTCCACACGTGTATGGGTAGGTAAGCAAACCAAAAGGCGGGTTTTTACCCTCTTTCTAGCAGCATTTACTAAATTGTTATAAAGCCCTGCGGTTACATAACCCGCTTGCAGACTTTACTTATGGAGCTGTTCGACCGTTGAATCCCACCCTGAAACCGACTCAGCCGTGCGAGGGGCCTTACCGATGTATCGAGCCGATGGACGAATCAAGCGACCTGTTCGCTTTTGCTCAAGGATATGTGCCGACCAACCTGCAGTACGAGCCGCAGTAAACATCGACGTGAATAGGTGAGATGGAACTTCCGCAAAATCCAAAATAATTGCAGCCCAGAACTCAACGTTAGTTTCTAGAACCCGATCTGGTTGACGTTCGCGTAGCTCTTTTAATGCAGCTTTTTCTAACGCTTCTGCAACTTCATATCGTGGTGCATTAAGTTCCTTTGCAGTGCGACGCAATGTGCGCGCACGTGGATCTTCAGCGCGATACACGCGATGACCAAATCCCATAAGGCGCTCTTTGCGGTCGAGCAAATCTTTTACATATGCAGTTGCATCACCAGTTTTTTCAACTTCATCAATCATGTGTAATACACGAGATGGTGCTCCACCATGTAAAGGACCAGACATTGCACCGATTGCACCTGATAGTGCAGCGGCAACATCGGCACCAGTTGATGCAATGACTCGTGCGGTAAATGTTGATGCATTCATTCCATGCTCGGCAGCTGATACAAAGTATGCATCAATTGCTCGTACATGAAGTGGATCAGGCTCTCCACGCCAGCGAATCATCATTCGTTCGACAACTGTATGTGCCTTATCGATTTCAGATTCTGGAACGGGAGGTGCTGAAACTCCGCGTGCAGCTTGTGACAAGTATGAAAGAACCATCACTGATGCTCGTGCAAGGTTACTGCGCGCTTCTGCATCATCGATATCTAACAGTGGTTTGAATCCCCAAGCCGGAGCCAACATTGAAATTGCAGCTTGCACATCTACTCGAACATCTCCTGAGTGAACAGGAAGCGGAAACTTTTCTGCATTAGGAAGACCAGGGTTGAACTCATCATCTACAAGTAGACCCCATACATTTCCAAAAGAGACTCGACCTACTAACTCATCGATATCAACACCGCGGTAACGGAGGGCACTGCCTTCTTTATCAGGTTCGGCGATTTCAGATTCAAAAGCGATGACACCTTCAAGACCAGGCTTAAAATCTTCAGACACGTTGGGCTCCTTTTGTGCGGTGTGCAATTGCCTAATTCTGCACCTAGATAAGGGGTGCTAGCGACCACATAGCCAAGAGGATGCACTCATGGCCAAAGTGAGGTTCGATACATCTATGAGCAATGGAGATGTCAGTCGAGAAGAAATCAGGGCGATGCGCCTTTCTTATGGTCAATCTGGAATTGGTGAATTAGCTACTGACCCATTTGTCGCCTTTGCCGATTGGCTACGGCAAGCCAGAGACAATCCCCTTATTGTCGAGGCTAATGCAATGGTTCTTTCAACGTTAGATTCTGACCTATTTATTACAACGCGCACGGTGCTTCTTAAAGATATCTCTTTGGGCGGATTTACATTCTTTACTAATTATTCATCTCGAAAGGCACATGCAATAGATGCGAATCCGCAAGTTAGTCTTTTATTTCCTTGGTATCCAATGGAGCGTCAGATTTCAATAAGTGGTCTGGCTGAGAAAGTTAGCGCCGATGAGTCAGCTAGTTATTTTGCCACTCGCCCTTGGTCCTCGCAGATTGGTGCTTGGGCAAGTCATCAATCTGCACCTTTGACCTCACGCGAAGAGTTGGAATTAAGATTTCACGGTGCCTCTGAAAAATGGCCAGAGGGAACTCCTGTCCCATGCCCTCCAAATTGGGGTGGATATCGAGTTACACCGCTGGCAATTGAATTCTGGCAAGGCCGATATTCAAGAATGCATGATCGATTACGTTATGAGCGCAGCTCCAGTGGCCTTGATTGGGAGTTGAACCGCTACTACCCATAAACTTGCATCATGAGCACAGAGATAATCATTCCCTCACACATCAAACCCACTGATGGACGTTTTGGGTGTGGTCCATCAAAGATCCGCACCCAGTCTCTTGATGTTCTTGCATCCAGTGGAAATTTAATTCTTGGAACATCCCACCGGCAAAAGCCGGTAAAGAATGTAGTCAAACGTGTACGCGAAGGTCTCCACACACTCTTTAATCTGCCCGATGGGTATGAAGTAATCCTTGGAAATGGTGGTTCAACTGCATTTTGGGATATCGCAACCTTTGGATTAATTCAGGAACGTTCTCAACACTTAGTTTTTGGAGAGTTCTCATCTAAATTTGCAAGCGCAGCCAAAGAGGCTCCATTTATAGGCGAACCCGTAACCATTAAATCTGAGCCTGGATCCCACCCTCTCTGCGTTGCTGAGACTGGAATCGATGTCTATGCATTGACACACAATGAAACCAGTACCGGCGTTTCAATGCCGATTCTTCGCCCCGCGGGTACTGAAGGCGCTCTCGTAGTTGTAGATGCAACAAGTGCAGCTGGCGGTCTACAAGTGGATCCACAAGAGTTCGATACATATTACTTTGCTCCTCAGAAATCTTTCGCATCCGATGGTGGCCTCTGGATTGCGATTATGAGCCCAGCTGCCATTAAACGTGTAGAGGCTATAAAGGCAAGCGGCCGATGGATTCCTGCCTTCTTTGATCTGACAATCGCGATTGAAAACTCACGTCTTGATCAGACCTACAACACTCCAGCAGTTGCGACGTTAATGTTGCTTGCCGAACAGATTGAGTGGATGAACAACGGCGGTGGACTTACATTTGCTGCAGGCCGAAGTGCGCAATCTTCGGAGATTTTGTATTCATGGGCAGAAAGAAATAGTTATACGACACCTTTTGTAATCGATCCCGCGATGCGTTCTAAAGTCGTCGGCACAATTAATTTCGATAATGCAATTGATGCCACCAAGATTGCGGCGACTTTACGTGCAAATGGAGTTGTTGATACCGAGCCATATCGAAAATTAGGTAAAAATCAATTGCGCGTTGGGATGTTCCCTGCCGTTGATCCCGCAGATGTCGATGCACTCACTCAATGCATCGACTATGTTGTAGCCGCGCTCTAGGATGCCAAAAACCTTTCACCGCGATCGTTTTTTCTGGGTAATTGCAACCCAAACAGCGATAGTTAACTTTTATCTCGGTGGCTTTGGACCAGCACAATCACTTCTACGCGCCGACCAAGGTACCTCGCTTACCGTTGCCGGCCTGCATGGCACTGCGATGGGAATCGCATCAATTTTTGCAGGCTATGCCAATCCCCATATTGCGCATCGTTTTGGTCGCACTCGGGCAAGTTGGATCGGACTTACCATCTTTAGTATTGGCATAACAATGTTTGTCCTTTCTCCTCCAGTTTTTCTAACTCTGCCAGCAACGTTAATAACAGGCTTTGGAGTTTCTATTGTAATTAACACAATGCTCACATCACTTTCCCACCACTTTGGCAAAGCCGCCGAAGTTGCAATCCCACAAGCAAATGGAATTGCCTCAGCTGGTTTCGTAACTGGAACCGCGCTCATTGGCTCTATCGCAATTATTTTTCCTAGCTTTTGGCGCATCGGCCTTCTCTTTGCCGTGCCAGTTGCAATTGCGCTTTTTTTACTGGGTCGCGAAAAAGATGTTGAAGAATATATTCCGGATGAGTCAGGTCCTCAAACTGGAAAACTCTCACGTTCTTTCTGGATTTCCTGGGTTGGCTTTGTTGCCTGTATATCTAGTGAATTTGCAATCTCTTTCTGGGCGGCAGCGTTGCTAAAAGAGCGCGTTGGGTCGAGCGCAGCAATCTCGACCGTTGCCATTGTTGCCCTCGGCACCGGAATGGGGATTGGACGCTGGTATGGCGGTTTGGTATTAAAGCGCCTAGCACTCGATACCCAACTACTTATAGTGATTGCGGTTCAGTTCATTGGCTTTGCAGCATTTTGGTTTTCGCATTCAATGGCTATAAGTCTCATATCTCTCTTCGCTATCGGTCTCGGAATTTCCATCCAATTTGCTCTGGCGTCAATTCGACTCATTGGATTCAGTGATGGCCGCCCAGATCTTGCAATTGGTCGAACATCTCTTGCCGCTGGAATTGCAATTGCGGTTGCGCCGTTCCTACTTGGGGTCCTCGGAGATAGTTTTGGAATTTCACGTGCCTACATTATGGTTCCATTATTAATTGCGATCGCTTTTGTGATTGTAAAGTTAGTCCCATCGCACCAAGTAAGGAATTAAATTCATGAACTATAAAACACGCAGAATAGTTACCCTTGTGGTGCTCATTGGCTTAATTGTTTTGGTTGCCATCAGCGGTCTTTAATACCGCCGCAACGCTTATATCTTCTGGAGTTCCAACTTTGTTGCGGTACTTAATCCAGACAAAGAGTGAAGCGCATAATGAGATTGCTCCGCACAATGCAATTGTCCCTCTGATTCCAATTGTTTCTGTAGCTAACCCAATGAGTGGCGAGCCGAAAGGTGTTCCACCCATAAATATAAGTAAATAAAGACCCATTACGCGACCTCGAATGACTTGGTCCGTACCTGTTTGAACAATCGAATTAGCTGAAATTAAGGTAGTAAGTGCAGTGAGGCCACAAATCGGAAGCCAAGCAATATAGGTTGCGTACGTTGGAAGTACTGAAAGAACCATGATCGAAATCGAAAATAGCATCCCTCCTTTGATCACAAAACGTGTGGTCCTAAAACGTTCTAGCCGTGTAGAGCCAATAGCCCCCGACAACGATCCAATAGCGATAAAGGTTCCCATTAAGCCAAAGCTGGCTGGTCCTAATCCAAACTCTTGGGTTGCCATAAGCGCATTAAAGATTTGAAAGTTGAGACCGAAAGTTGCTAGGGCAAAAACCATAATCATTACTACATATATATCAGGTCTAGCCTTTGCGTAGGCGATGCCTTCGCGGATATTTCCCAAGCTCTTAGGCTGATCCTGATGAAAAAACTCAGTTGGGTTGAGCTTAATAAGTGCAAAGATTACGAAAAAGTAGGAGGCTCCATTAATTAGAAATGAGGGACCTGTACCAAAGGCGGCTATCAATAGCCCAGAAATTGCGGGTCCGACAAGTCGACCGCCGTTAAAGTTTGCAGAATTAAGGCTTACTGCATTTGGCAAATCCTCCGCACCAACTATCTCACTTGTAAATGCCTGACGTACAGGTGCATCTATTGCCGTAGCTATTCCAAGAACACCTGCCAGAACAAATACATGCCAGAGTTGAACCACATCGGCAATCACTAAAAAACCAAGTCCAATAGATGCTGCGCCACCGACGATATTTGTCGCAATTAAAACTTTGCGTTTATCTAAACGATCGGCTAGTGCTCCGCCATGAAGTGAGAAAAGTAAAACAGGCGCAAATTGAACGGCCGTTACTAGACCTAAATATGTGCCATTGTTATTAGTTAGCTCTAGTACAAGCCAGTCCTGTGCAATTCGCTGAGCCCAACTGCCGATGTTGGAAATCGCATTAGCTGGAAAGAGAATTCGGAAGTTTCGGTGGCGAAATGAACGCCAATTCTCGCCTTTGGGCTCTGCAGCCGAAATCCGCATTATCCTTCTCTCATGGAATCAAATATCCGATCAGTTGTAACCTTAGTAGCAATCGGAACGATCTGCTGGCTCGTTGCCGGCGTAGTTGCACTGGCAATGAATGCCGATGCAAAAACCATCTGGACATGCGCTGCTGGAGCAGTATTGGGTGTAAATGGAATTCGTTACTCAATACGTCGCGCACGACGAACGGGTATTTAGGCTTCTAAAGCCGACGCGATTCCACGCAATACTCGTCCTAAGCGTTCAGCTTCTGGACCAGCGGGATGGCGACCATGACGAAGACCATTTCCAACTCGATCTAGAATCTTAATTGTATCTTCGATCATCGCAGCTAAATCATCTGGATTAACGCGTGAATTTTCAGCCAATGATGGTGGTGCATCAACGATATGAACTGACATCGCTTGTGGTCCTTTACGACTGTCAGCAACACTAAATTCAAGTTTAGTTCCGGGTTTAACAGTTGAAATACCAGCAGGAAGCGATGATGCAGCTAAATAAACATCTTCGCCCTCATCGTTTGCAATAAAGCCAAAACCTTTTTCTAATGAAAACCATTTAACGCGGCCTGTAGGCATGGGGTGACTCCTTAAGGTTTAAGCGTACGTGTGTAGCCGCGGGCTGCGGGCAGGTGATTAGTTTAACAGAGGAGCGGTGAAGGTCGCTTCCGAATGCGCCCCGCATCCGTGATCTACCGAAACCACGCGAGCATCTTCAGGAGAAATAGCATTGGCACAGACGCCAAAAGTTGAGCGCAGAGAACCGGCGATTTGAATAAAAAATCCGCATGAATGACAAGGCTTTGGAGCAGATTCTGCCATGGGCGATTTAGGTCCACGATCTCCGTCATACCAACGTTTAGCGGCTTGGTCGCGACCCTCGATAGACATAACTCGCGCACGACCAAAACCAAGTTCAATAGCCATTGCAGTATCTAAATCCTCATCGGCGAGAAGCGCCTCTGAACCTGATACTAAACGTGTGTCATCGAGTGAGCTAGGAACAATGTCTCCAACTCCAACATCACCTGGTTGAATTCGATCGCGATATGGAATCCAGTCCGGCGCAATAAGCGCAGTGGGACCAGGAAGAACAACTACATCACAGATTGTTGGCTGCGCATCTGAATCAACTTTTGCAACTGTAACGCACCAGCGCCAGCCTTTATATCCTGCAAGTTTGGCTTCAAATAAATATGTGGCTAATCGATCCTCATCATCAAACTCAACCGATACAAAACTTCCGACTTCGGATGCGCCATGGAGCTCATCGATTATTGCATTGCGGGCAAGATCAGTTGCATCAAATGGGATTTCACCAGTTGATTGCTTTACTTTAGATGCTCTCTTGAGCAGCGACTTCTTTGCCATGCCAGAAGGATAAAGCAGAACGCCGCCCCGATGTTAATCGGCGGCGGCGTTATGCGTAACTGTTAGTTAAATATGGCTTTAGAAGTCCATATCTCCGCCACCTTGTGGCATTGGAGCTGGATTCTTTTCTGGCTTATCTGCAATCACTGCTTCAGTTGTAATGAAGAGCGCTGCAATTGATGCCGCATTTTGAAGCGCAGAGCGTGTGACCTTAGCGGGATCGATGATGCCCGCTTTGATCATATCTACGTACTCTCCAGTTGCTGCATTTAATCCCTGACCTGAAGGTAAGTGACGGACCTTCTCAACTACAACTCCGCCTTCAAGTCCTGCATTAATTGCAATCTGCTTCAATGGAGCTTCGATTGCAAACTCAACAATCTTGGCACCAGTTGCTTCATCGCCAACAAGTGAAAGTGTCTTAAATACAGTAGTGCCTGCCTGTAGAAGTGCTACACCGCCACCGGCGACGATTCCCTCTTCAACTGCAGCCTTAGCATTTCGAACTGCATCTTCAATGCGGTGCTTGCGCTCCTTGAGTTCGACCTCAGTTGCAGCTCCTGCCTTGATAACAGCAACGCCCCCTGCAAGCTTTGCAAGGCGCTCTTGCAACTTCTCACGGTCGTAGTCTGAATCAGATTTTTCAATCTCTGAGCGAATCTGTGCGACGCGACCCTTAATAAGTGCGTCATCTCCTGCACCCTCAACGATTGTTGTCTCATCCTTGCTAATAACTACCTTGCGAGCGCGACCTAAAAGTTCAAGTCCGGCTTGATCAAGCTTGAGACCAACCTCTTCAGAGATAACCGTTGCACCGGTAAGAATTGCAATGTCTTGCAGCATCGCCTTGCGACGATCTCCAAAGCCTGGTGCCTTAACGGCTGCAGAGCGGAAAGTTCCGCGAATCTTATTTACAACCAAGGTTGCAAGTGCTTCGCCTTCAACATCTTCGGCGATAATTGCAAGTGGCTTACCTGATTGCATAACTTTTTCAAGAACAGGTACGAGATCCTTGATATTTGTAATCTTTGAGTTAGCGATCAATACATATGCATCTTCCAAAACAACTTCCATACGGTCTTGGTCAGTTACAAAGTATGGAGAGATGTATCCCTTATCAAAGCGCATACCCTCAGTGAGCTCTAGCTCTAAACCGAAAGTATTTGACTCTTCAACAGTGATGACGCCTTCTTTACCAACTTTGTCCATCGCCTCAGCGATCATGTCACCAATAGTTGCATCAGCTGCAGAAATTGATGCAGTTGCGGCGATCTGCTCTTTTGAATCTACGCTCTTTGCCATTGACAGTAGCTCTGCAACGATTGCATCGACCGCTTTTTCGATTCCGCGCTTGAGTGCCATTGGATTTGATCCGGCGGCAACGTTGCGAAGACCTTCGCGTACAAGGGCTTGAGCTAGTACCGTTGCTGTAGTTGTTCCATCGCCAGCAACATCATCAGTCTTCTTAGCAACTTCCTTAACAAGCTCTGCGCCAATCTTTTCCCATGGATCTTCTAAATCAATCTCTTTTGCAATTGAAACGCCATCGTTAGTAATTGTTGGGGCGCCCCACTTCTTTTCTAGAACTACGTTACGTCCGCGGGGTCCGAGGGTTACTTTGACCGCATCGGCCAAGATATTCATTCCACGCTCTAGACCACGGCGTGCTTCTTCGTTAAAGGCAATCTGCTTTGCCATGAGTTGTGCTCACTTTCCTAGGTTGGCTTTCCTTTGTTGGCTATCTTTTGTCGGCGGGGGGCTTTATCACTCGCACCCCGAGAGTGCTAACGCCAAATCTAGAGGAGTTATTTCCGCTGCGCAAAACGAGGGGGTTTTAGCGGGTGATGCGGGTGGACATGCGGGCCTCGCGCAGGCGGCGAAGGCGTTTTACCAGCATCGGCGCGGCTAGAAGGGCGTCATCTCGATCGATCAGATCATTGAGAAGTTGGTAGTAGCGAGCGGCGCTAACATCGAAAAGCTCCTTTATTGCCGACTCTTTTGCCCCTGCATATCTCCACCAACTACCCTCAAAATCCAGAATTCGAACTTCTAAATCGCTTAATCCGAGGTGTCCGCTTACTTCCGTTGGTTCTTCCTGTGCAGACATGATGTAAATCGTATCGAGACAAGCGTAAAAGTGTGGGATTTAGAGCCGGTTTAGAATAATTTCAATATCGCTGATTTTTGTCCATGGATTAACAATTGCGAATCGAAGAATTGGTTGGCCCTGATGTGATGATGGTGGAATAAATCCAACTTGATCGGCTAGTAATGTATTGGACCAGTTTTCGTAATCTTTGGAAGTCCATCCTCTTCGTTTGAAGGCAACAATGGAGAGTTCAGGTTCACAAACAAGTTCAAGATTAGGATGTGCTCGCACTAAGTCAGCCGCGGCATATGCCACAGTGAGTGTATGTTCCATGGCATCGGTATATGCATCTGTGCCATGTGCAGCTAATGAAAACCAAAAAGGCAGACCTCGAGTCCGACGTGTTAGTTGGACAGCGTAATCAGAAGGCGACCATGCACCATCTTTCAGCGTATCTAAATATGATGCATGCTGTGAATGTACCGCCCGCGCAAGCTCGGGTTCGCGATAGATAAGTGCACATGCATCAAATGGAGCAAACAACCATTTATGCGGATCTACTATCAAAGAGTCGGCGGCTTCGACACCATCGAACTTTGCGCGTACGGAAGGCGCACATAGCGCTGCCAATCCATATGCGCCATCGACATGAAACCAAATATCGCGTTCATGTGCTGCGCTCCCAATGCCCTTTAAATCATCAATGATTCCTAAATTAGTTGTGCCTGAAGTTGCAACCACAACAAATACGCGATGTGTAGTTGTTGCATGCAGTTCGTCAATTGCTTGGGCTAAAGAATCACCCATGAGTTTTCCATCTGTGCCAACTGGCACCTTGAGTACATCAACATCCATAACATTTGCAGCGCTAACAATGGATGAATGCGCTTCTTCACTACATGCAATCACCCAACGTGTTGCATCGTGATATTTCTTGCGTGCTTCGGCGCGAGCTACTACAAGTGCGGAGAGATTCCCGACTGTTCCGCCTTGCACAAAAACTCCACCAGCTGATTGTGGAAGGCCAGCTAAATTCGATATCCAGCGCAGCGCTTGATTTTCAGCAAAAACTGCGCCAGCACCTTCTTGCCAAGAGCCGCCGTAAAGCGCACTTGCACCAACAACCAAATCAAATAAGTTTGCATACTCACTTGGTGCTGATGGGATAAACGCCAAGTTTCGTGGGTGATCCGTTGAAATGCATGCTTTTGCTAGGACGCTTGTGAAGAGTTCAAGTGCTTCATGTCCGCCAAGTCCGCGTGCTGTGATTGTGTTTCCAACTTCTGAATACAAATCTTCTGCAGTTCGTGGACCATCAAGGGGTGGGTCATTTTTCAAACGATCCAGACTGTAGGCCAAAACCTCGTGGGCTAACGCCTCTACTTCGGCCGTAAATTCATGCATCAATTGCCGCCTTTTTAATTATATTTCGAAGCATCGTTGGAAAAACAAAGAGATGAAATAGGGAGGTTGCATACCAATATAACTGACCGCCAAGTCCACGCGGTTTAAAAACCGCCTCTTGAACTACTCGGGTTTTCCCGTTTGCTGTCGTTACCGTGAACTCCAGCCAGGCTTTACCTGGCAGGACCATTTCGGCATAGAGTTTTAGATGGTGACCTCGATCTAACTCTTCTACCCTCCAAAAATCTAGACTCTCTCCCACACGCAAAAAATCGGGATCGCGGCGGCCGCGACGCAAGCCCACACCGCCAACGAGTCGATCAAGTAATCCTCGTATCCACCATAGAAAGCCAACGCCAAACCAGCCATGATCTCCACCAATTCCTTCAATTTGGCGCCAGATCTTTTCAATTGAAATATCGGTCAGTGCTTCACGGCGATCACGTAATACCATCTCGCCTGCCCACTCAGGATCTCCTTGGGCTTTTTGCCATGGCGCTGTTGTCGGCGTCGCATCTGACCAACGGGTTTCAACACCATGATCAGTAATTTTTGAAAGTGCCAAAGTAATCGCCGTTGCAACATCGGATAAACCTTCTGGTGGTGGCGCAATAAGATCGTTAATACTTTTTGCAGGGTCGGCAACAACTTCGCTTATGAGAGAACCGACAAGTGGCCTTGCCAAAGCCGTTGGGACTGGGGTAACCAATCCAATCCATAAACTTGAAAGCCCTGGAGTCAGAACTGGAACTTTAATTATCCAACGTTTTTTTAAACCAGATAGTTTGGCAAACTTTTGCATCATGTCGGCATATGTCAAAACCTCGGGACCGCCGATATCAAAGACTCTTCCGACTGGTTCCTTTAAAGTCGCAGCGGCTTTTAAATAGTACAAAACATCGCGAATAGCAATCGGATGGGTTTTATTCGTAACCCATTTAGGCGTTGTCATGATTGGTAGGCGATGAGTTAAGTGACGTAACATTTCAAAACTAGCCGAACCCGAACCAATTATGATGCCTGCTCGTAACTCCATCACTGGTACCGATGTACTGGCTAGCTCTTTACCGGTGCGAACGCGTGAAGCTAAATGTTTGCTTATATTTGCATCATTTGCGATACCACCAAGATAAACAATCTGTGCAACACCAGCTGCCTCTGCAGCTTGTGCAAAGTTGCGTGCCATCTCGGCTTCGATATCCTGAAAGTTTTTGCCAAGATTGATTGAGTGAAGCAAGTAATAAGCGGTGTGAACTCCAGCTAAAGCTGCATCCAAATCGGCTCGGTTTTCGGCTCTGCCTACACAAATTTCAACGGCCTCTGCCCACGGCTGGCCTATGACCTTTTTTCGATCACGCACGAGAATTCGAATATCAAATTTTTCATCGACCAGTGAGCGAACTAATCTCCCCCCTACGTATCCAGATGCGCCGGTTATTAGGTATTTGCGGATTTGGGTTGGAGCACTCATGCTTGAAAGCCTAGACTCAGGCGCATGCAAAAGAAACTTGAAAAACCACGAGTGGTTATTCTTGGTGCCGGTTTTGGAGGCTTAACTGCTGCAAAAGCCATGGCCGAATTTGCCAATGTCACTCTCGTTGACCGACACAACTTCCAAACTTTTCTCCCGCTCTTGTACCAAGTCTCAACTGCCGGTCTTGCCGCCGATCATGTCGCACACCCAGTCCGCGGGGCACTTCGTAAGACGGGAGTCGCTTTTCGAATGGGTTCTCCGATTTCAGTTGACCATAAAAACAAAACTATAAAGTTAGATAGCAGCGAAACCCTTGAATTCGATCATCTTGTAGTCGCACTGGGATCAGTAACTGCCGACTTTGGCGTCCCAGGTGTGAATGAGCATGCCCTTGGAATGAAGAGTGTTCATGAGGCAATCACAATACGCGCCGAAGTAATGCGCCGATTTGAAGATCTCTGTCGATTCGAGGATGAAACTGTTTTTTCAATTGCAGTAGTTGGTGGTGGACCTACAGGAGTTGAAATGGCTGGAGCATTTGCTGAACTTGTACGAGGGCCACTAAAAAATGACCAAGCACATGCAGCGGCCCACATTGAAATCCATTTAATTGAAGCTGGTGCGCGATTGTTGCCTAGCTTCTCAGAGAGCCTTTCAGCGCGAACAAAGCGAGATCTCGAAAAGCTTGGCGTAATAGTTCACCTTGATACCGCAGTCGCACAGATTAAATCGAGAGTAATCGAGATTAAAGATGGGGCTTCAATTCCAGCGCAGGTAATAATTTGGGCCGCTGGAGTACAGGGAGAACCAACTGCAGCGCTACTAAACCTCCCGCTAGTAAATTCACGGATAGATGTTGAACATTCTCTTCAAGTTAAAAACTACCCTTATGTGTGGGCGATTGGTGATATTGCGGGAATAAAAGGTAAAGACGGACGCCTTTTGCCGATGGTCGCACCTGTTGCCTTGCAGCAAGGAAAATTCGTAGCCCAGCAGATACGGAGAGTATCTGAAACAAAACCCTTACTGCCATTCGCATATCGCGATAAAGGATCAATGGCAACGATTGGACGCCATAAGGCAATTGTTGAAGTGAAGGGTTTTAAATTTGCGGGCATTCCAGCTTGGTATGCATGGCTATTTCTTCACTTGTTCTATCTCTTAGGTGGGCGCAACAAGATTGGAACTGTGGCCGATTGGACGTGGAATTACTTAACTTTTGACCGTGGCAACCGACATATTATGGATTCAATGTAATGCCAGATTACGTGAGCCTTCGAGGGCATCAAATTTATAGTTATGAGTGGGAAAATGATGGTGAGGCCGTTGTTTTACTGCACGGTGGCTTAAGTAAGACATCGAGCTGGGACTACATCTTGGTTCCTCCGCTTGAAGATGAGTTCCATATTTTTGCTTATGATCGCACTGCACATGGCTTCACCGGAGATCAAGACGATAGCTTGCACTTTGACTTTCAAACTCGTGAGGCAATCGCATTCCTTGAAGATATTGTTAAGGAGCCTGCACATTTAATTGGCTGGAGCGATGGTGCAAATATCGCGTTAATGGCTGCAATAGCGCGTCCCGACCTCGTTAAATCTATCGTTGCAATTGGTGCAAATTTCCACCACTCCGGCGTAATGCAAACATTTGATAACCCTGAGATTTCTGAAGAGGATCAAGCAGAGTACAACTTGATTTCACCCGATGCACCACACACGTTGCTTGAAAAAACGATTCGAATGCAGGAAATTTGGGAGAGTGAACCCACACTTACGCTTGAGGAAATCGCCACAATTCAATGCCCGGTGCTTGTTCTAGTTGGTGACGATGACATTATTTCCCACTCGCACACTGTGGCACTTTTTGAGGCGTTGCCTTTGGGACAGTTGGCAGTTATTCCGGGAACATCACACGCTGTTGTGAAAGAAAAACCCGATCTCATGAACGCAGTGATAGTTCAGTTCCTTGAAGATTTAAATTATCCAGCGACGCGAATGCCAATTAGAAGAACTAACAATCAATCGGAGTGATTTTCCCAGTTGCAACATCGTAAATCGCTCCGCCAACGACAACCCCATCATTGAGTAATGGATACGAGCGAACCCGATTTACATCAGTAATTAGAGCCTTAGTCTGATCAGAGACAGTTCGGAACTCAAGGCTTCTAGTATCAACTCCAAACTCTTTTTGAATATGTGCATGGATATCGGCCTCTTCAACCATAGCCATTCGGCAGTTAGTGTGCGGCATAATCAAAATACGCCGTACGCCGAGTAAGTATGTGGCCAAAACTAGTGTTCGAAGAACATCCTCAGTTACGCGAGCACCCGCGTTACGGAGAATCTTTGCATCTCCAGATCGCATACCGACAACCGACAAGGGATTAATGCGCGAATCCATGCAGGTGACTATGGCTATACCTTGTTGGGCAACTCCAGTTAACCCGGAGTATTTAAATTCTTTGATGTACTCATCATTTGCTTTTAAAGCATCAGCGAATTCATCATGCGGAAAGTGAGGCATTTTTTCCCTTCAAATAATTAGTACGAGCCCCCCGTCAGGATTGAACTGACGACCTGCGCATTACAAGTGCGCTGCTCTACCACTGAGCTAGAGAGGCCTACGTGCGAGCACGTACCGGTCTTGCGACCAGCGGCAATTATGGCAGTGAGTTGCAAAAACTTGAAATCGAGAGGCAAGGGCGAGGCAAAGGGTAGGTTGTGCCTGTGAGATTAGGTGTTTTGGATGTCGGATCAAATACCATCCATTTGCAAGTAATGGATGCTCATATTGGGGCTCGTCCAGCTCCAACGACCAATTATAAAGTTGAGCTTAGGTTGACTCAGTACCTTGATAAAACTGGCTCGATTTCAATTGAAGGTATCAACTTGCTTCATGAAGCGATTGCCGGTGCAGTTTCACACGCCCAAGAAAGTAATACCGATGAAATTATCGCCTTTGCTACTTCTGCTATCCGAGAAGCTAAAAACGGTACTCAGATAATTCAAGAGATTAATGAACAACATCAGATTGATTTACAGATCCTCACGGGTGATGAAGAGGCTCGAATGACTTTTCTAGCGGTGCGCCGCTGGTTTGGTTGGTCAGCGGGAAAGTTATTAGTTCTTGATATTGGTGGGGGGTCCTTAGAGATTGCATCTGGAATTGATGAAAATCCCGAGGCAACGATTTCTCTGCCTCTAGGAGCTGCACGTTTGACTAGAGATTTCTTAAGCGGCGACCCACACTCGGCAAAAGAGGTGAAATTCTTAGAGAGTTTCGTTGCAGATAACTTAGAGAGAGAACTCCCTTCAATTCTTCGGGTGCATGATGCAAATCATTTTGTTGCAACTAGCAAAACGTTTCGAACACTTGCTCGCCTGTCCGGACATTGGTTTAACGAGAACCCTAAATATCTTGAAGTTACAAATCTAAAGGCAATGACTTCTAGGCTAGCTGAAATGCCGAACAAAATGCGTGCTGATTTACCCGGAGTATCAGCAAGTAGAGCCCAACAAATTGTTGCTGGTGCGGTAGTTGCGCGCTCAGTGATGGAAGTTTTAGATATCGAGCGAGTTGAAATCTGCCCCTGGGCATTACGTGAAGGAATTGTTTTGCGCAGGTTAGATTGGCTTCAAGGGTAATTTAAGTATTTGGAGCGCTAACCCAGTCAATTGCAATGATTTCTCCATCTCGATGATGCAGCACCCAAGCCTCGGCCGGCTCCAATTTTTGATCTAACTCTTTAAAATTCTTCTTTCCAATCAATTTCTTCAAAACCTTTGGAAGAATTGGATTATGGCTGCAAATTATCGCGCTCTGGTTTCGAAGCATTAAGTCTTGCGCATAATCGAGAGCAACCTCTTTGTCTTTTGCAAATCTATACTCGCTTAAATCAGTAGAGAAAATTGGGTGCATTTGTAATGCACGTGTCATCGGTTCAATAGTTTCAATGCATCGCATCGCATCTGAAGAGTGCACTTCCTTTATTGCATAAGGTAAGTATTTTGAAAGAAGACGCTTGGCCTGTAACTGACCAACATTTCCCAAAGGTCGATCGCCGTCATCGCCATCCCAATCCTCACGTTTGATTGCTTTAGCGTGCCTTAGCAATACAAGCGCTGTTGTTCCAGTGCCAAACTCAAGAAAAAAATCTACGATTGATCTATCGTCATCTAAAGTTAATTTCTTGCGGGCCTCAGCAGGAGATAACCACAAAATCTGATCTATTTCCGTGGGATTCGGCTTTCCAGTTGGCTCACCAACAGCCTGGGCCGACCAGTATTTAACAAGTTTTGTCACACCATCAACTACATATGTTGCATCGCCAATTTCAGGTCCAAAAATCGCTGCGTGGCCGGTCTCTTCCATGACTTCACGGTAGGCACAACCAATCATGGTTTCATTAGCATCTAACTTACCTTTCGGAAGTGACCAATCTCCGTACCGTGGCCGGTGGATTAGGGCAATCTCAACTCTCTTTTTTGCGCCAAAGCGCCATAGGACTGCGCCAGCGGCATAGATAACCGGATTTTCACTTTCCATTTACTGCCTACCTTTTGCATAGTGTTTAATCATCGTTGCATGAACATCGATAAGTGAATTTCCGTTGCTATCCAAACTCTTTCTTGTCCACTCGGTGCCTGTGAGTTGCCAACTGGAGGTTTGATCTGAAAGTCCAAGATCAATAATCGCTTGCAATCTCTGGTGATGGTCTTTTTTATCTACACGAATTAAGCTTTCAACGCGTCGGTCTAAATTTCGACCCATTAAGTCTGCACTCCCTATCCAGTACTCATCTTCACCCCCATTTACAAAATGGAAGATTCTAGAGTGCTCTAAGAAACGCCCAAGAATTGATTTCACTGTAATATTTTCAGAGACTCCCTTGAGCCCTGGTTGGACAGCGCAAATACCTCTGATTACAAGTTCAATTTTTACCCCTGCTTGAGATGCCTCGTAAAGCTTTTCAACAAAACTCTCATCCAAAATAGAGTTAAGTTTAAATTGAATACCGGCAGGTCGACCTGACTTCACATTTTCAATCTCTCGATCGATTCGCTCCATGATTCCGGAGCGAAGCGTTCTTGGCGCAACTAAAAGTCGTGAGTAAGTTGATTGAGGTGCAAAGCCCGAAAGTTGGTTGAAGAGTTTTGTTAGATCCTCGGTTAGTTCGGTGTCATTACTTAGAATTCCTAAATCCTCGTACATTCGTGCCGTCTTCGGATTGTAGTTTCCCGTACCGATATGGCAGTAACGCCGTAATCCTTGAGGCTCATCACGAATAACTAAAGAGAGTTTTGCATGAGTCTTCAACCCCATCAAACCGTAAACAACGTGCACCCCAGCCGCTTCAAGCTTTCTTGCCCAGCGCACATTTGCCTGCTCATCAAAGCGAGCGCGAATTTCAATCACCGCCAAGACTTGTTTGCCTGCTTCAGCGGCCTCTATGAGCGCTTCGACAATAGGCGAGTCTCCCGAAGTTCGGTATAACGTCTGCTTAATCGCTAGCACGTGTGGATCTTGGGCTGCACATTGAAGAAAGCGCACCACTGATGAGGTGAAGGATTCATAGGGGTGATGGAGCAAAATCTCGCCCTGTCGAATTGCTGCGAAGAATAAATCGGTGTCCTCTGAATCAACTTCAGATAATGCATGAGCCGTTCGTGATCTAAATTTTTCAAATTTAAGCGCTGGAAATCCAAGATCTGCAATTTTGTTGAGTGCAGTTAGGTCAAGTGGTAGTGAGGTATGAATAATATTCTCTTCACTTATTCCAAGTTCATTCGCCAATCGCTCCACGAGACTTACATCAACACCATTTTCAATTTCCAGCCGGACAGGCGGACCAAATCTACGTCGCGACAACTCTTGTTCAAGGGATAGCAGAAGGTCTTCCGACTCTTCTTCATCTAACTCCAAGTCTTGGTTTCGCGTAATTCGAAAACAATAATGCTCTTCGATTACCATTCCAGGGAAGAGCTCTTGCAAGTTACTTGCGATCAGCGATTCAATCGCTATAAATCTAGTGGAGCCGCTCTTTGCTGTAGCGATAAAACGGGGAAGAATCTCTGGAACTTTTACCCGAGCAAAAAACTCTTCATGTGTTTCTTCGTTTTTTACTATAACTGCGAGATTTAGAGAGAGTCCTGAAATGTATGGAAAAGGATGTGATGGATCTACCGCAAGCGGAGTTAGCACTGGAAAGATTCGATCTCGAAATAACTTATCTACATATGTTCGCTCGGCCTCATTCAAATCATCTACATGCAAAAACTCAATTCCTTCGTCATGCAATTTCGGAATAATATCCTCATGAAAAACCTTTGATTGACGCTCGATTAATGCCCTCGTAATTGAAGAAATTTGGCTCATTAACTCCTTTGGAGCTATCCCAGCAACATTGGGTGCATTCATATCATTTTCAATTTTGCTCATGAGTGTTGCAACTCGCACCATAAAAAACTCGTCAAGATTAGATGAGAAAATAGCCAGAAAGCGGACTCGCTCTAGGAGAGGAATTCGCTCATCTTCAGCCAACTCAAGTACGCGTTGGTCAAAGGCGAGCCAACTGAGCTCGCGGTCTGTAACATTCTGGAACTTCACACCTCTCATTCTCCACTTTTTTGGTAAACCGTGGGTGTCTGGCAGGTGGATTTCTAGCAAACGGGCCTGAACTTCGCACTTATGAGCTGCAAATGGCAGACTAAAGCCCATGATTACGAATTACTGGATGAGCCCTGAGACAACTTCGATTAATCGATTGCCTATGCTCAATATTGAGCATATCGAGAAGATTTCACTCGATGGTAGATGGCGATTCCAGCTACTTCATTCACCACTTGATCGAATCGGCAAAAAATGGGCGACAATTCCCGTTCCTGGATTGTGGACCATGCAACCTGAGAGCGATGTCTTTTTCGACAAGCCAATCTATACAAATGTACAGATGCCTTTTGATGAGCAACCACCGCAAGTCCCCGCTGAGAATCCTCATGGTGTTTATGAGCGAGATTTTGAAATCCCAGACAGTTGGAAAGATAAGCGCATAGTTTTGCACCTTGGAGGATATGAATCCGTAGCTCTTGTAACTGTTAATGGGATTGAAGTTGGGTTAACTAAAGACTCCCGGCTAGCCGCTGAGTTTGACGTTACTCAATTTATACGACGTGGCAGCAACGTCCTTCGTATCGATGTGACGAAGTGGTCAGATGCAACTTTTATTGAAGATCAAGACCAGTGGTGGCATGGTGGAATCACACGTTCGGTAAAGTTATTTGCAACCAATAAGGTTTTCATTGAACGTTTCTACACAACTGCAGGGCTTGAAAAAGACCGTACAACCGGAACTCTAAATATTCGTGCGTACATCGCTTCGATAGATAACCTGTCGAGTGATGGCTATACCTTGCGAACATCGATTGAAGAGCTTTCGAAAGTTAAGTCCGCTAAATTAGAGGCTACCATCAAGCACTTTTCCGCACCGCTTTGGACAGAACGCGATGAAGCGCTCAAGCTCAGAAGTGATGAGTACTTCCACGGCAAGTTTTGGCATGGAAATATGCCCGAAGATGCCAGGCGCGCAATTACAGAAAACGAACCGTGGCCAGTTGGAAAGGTTGAATTCAATACCAAAATTCCGAAAATTCAGCCCTGGTCAGCTGAAAACCCTCATCTCTACACCCTCAATATTGAGTTAATCGATCCCACTGGAAATGTTGTGGAAGTTTCCCAACAAAAAATCGGCTTCCGTTCGGTAGAAATTAAAGGTCAAGAGCTGTTACTTAATGGCCAACCTGTAATGTTTTACGGAATTAATCGACATGATTTCAATAGATTTACTGGACGAGCACTGACCCGTGATGACATGCGCGAAGATCTGCTCGAGCTCAAGCGATGGAATTTTAATGCGGTGCGCACATCGCATTATCCAAATGATGCCGCATTCCTAGATCTATGCGATGAACTTGGTTTCTATGTTATTGGTGAGGCAAACATCGAATCCCATGCATTCATCGCTTCAATCTGTGATGACCCGAAGTATTTAACTGCCTTCGTCGACCGTGTTGGAAGAATGATTCAGCGGGATATTCACCATCCTGCCGCGGTGATGTGGTCCCTAGGCAATGAATCCGGTGCAGGAACAAACCATGAAGCGGCCGCTGCTTATGCTCGAAATTTTGATCCATCAAGACCGCTTCATTATGAGGGTGGAATTCGCGGGAATTGGATGGGAAGTCACTCCCTCACCGATGTAATCGCACCAATGTATCCCGCGATTAGCGCCATAAAAGAGTATGCGGTTTCCAGCAAGGCTGATCGACCACTGATTATGTGCGAGTACTCCCATGCAATGGGAAATGCCAATGGAACTCTTGCCGAGTATTGGGAGGTCATTGAATCTACTCATGGATTACAGGGTGGATTTATTTGGGAGTTTTGGGATCACGGGCCAGTTCAAACTATGCCCGATGGAAGTACGCGAAATGCCTATGGCGGCGATTATGGCGAAGTCAAGCATGATGGAAACTTCTGCTGCGATGGAATGGTCTTTCCTGATAGGACGGCAAAACCTGCCATGCACGAATTTAAAGCGATTGCTGCGCCTGCGAAAGTTACTTCAATTAAAGCCTCAACTGGTAATTTTAAGATTTTTAATAAGAATTTCTTTAAGGACTTAAGTGAGTATGAGCTCCACTGGGCAATTACCCGTGATGGAATTATTTCCGATAGCGGAAAAGTGAAATTACCAAAGGTTGGACCAAGAAAGACTGTGGCCTTCACCGTGAAATCAACGTTGCTAAGTAAAGCAGATGGTGCGGGAGAGCGCTTTATTAATTTCACTGTTGTAAAAACTGCGAGCACCGTCTGGTCACCAACAATGAGTGAAGTTGGTTGGAGTCAATTATCGCTACCATCTCGAAGTTTGAGCGTTAAAGCTTCGACGCAATCAGATTTATTCAGCAACGTCGTAGACGATTATGGTCAAATTATTTTGCCTTACGGCGTGCTTGCACCCGTACTATCCCTGTGGCGCGCACCTACTGATAATGATCGAATCGGACACATCGCGACAAAATGGAATCGGTGGGGACTACGCGATCTTGAACGTAGTGACTGTGTTGTTTCCCAAACTTCCAAGAGAGTAATAATCACAAATATTTGGTTAACAAGTACTGGTGTTGAACTTAAGCACATTCAAACCGTCACGCCTGTTGCTAATGGTTTTAGAGTCAAAGAAAGCGTCACTCTTCCAAAATCCTTTGTTGACGTAGCCCGTGTCGGTACTAACTTTGAACTCAGCGGAGAGCTTTCTGATCTAACTTGGTTTGGCAGTGGCCCTCATGAAACTTACCCAGATAGGAAAATTGCCCGAATAGGTCGTTACATTTCCACAGTCGCTGAGCAATACATCCCTTATGTTCGCCCTCAGGAAAATGGTGGTCACAATGGAGTGCGATGGTTTGAACTAACTAACGCTTTCGGGAATGGCCTTCGTGTCCAATTAACTAAACCTTTGCAGGTATCTATCACGCCAAACCGTGCAGTTGATTTAGCCGATGCAACTCATGATGTTGAAATAAAGCCGTGTGGAAATACGGTTGTACATATTGATGCCGCTCACCGTGGTGTTGGTACTGCTGCATGCGGTCCCGATACTTTGCCACAGTACTTAATCAAATCTGGACTTCATACGTGGGAATGGGTTGTAACTACAATTTAAAGTAATTAATCCCTTACAAATTAATCCAAGTGTGAAAGTGGCCAATGAATTGCAATTGGATATTTGCAGCTTCTACCATCTCCAGATGATTTACCCCTTGCGCGCCGCCACATCCAAGGTAGCGCAAAAGTAATAAACCACAGTGAAGTAATCATGGCACGGATAATCTTTGGTTTTTTTCTTGCTGGCGGAAGGTGATCGCGCCATCTCGCATCAAAAGGTAGATTAATAAGCTCAAGGACCGCCTGAGCAACTCGCTCGTGACCCTTCGCATTTAAATGTAGACGGTCAAATGCCAAAAAGCGTCGGTCGCTAAATGCCGCTTCTTCGTTTGCATCTGCGATTATTGCACCAACTTCAAAACCCACAGCTCGAACATTCCGATTGAATTCACCAAAGCGTTTCTCCCACATTTTTGCCGATCGCCCAGTGTTTCCGGTTTTTTCTAAAACTGTAAATAACATTATGGTGGCACCAGATGCCGCCAACCGCCTTACTGCATCGGAGTACAAGGTAAGCACTAACTCTGGTTTGTAACCAGGTCTAATCACATCATTTGCCCCAGCGTGAAAAGACAAAAGCGTCTCAGGACCGCTGACTTGTGAAATCGCCGCTTCAATCTGCTCATCTACAACTTGGCGCACAAGTTTTCCTCGGACTGCTAAATTGGCATAAGTAAAATCTGGGTGGAATTTCGCCATGACATCTGCAACGCGATCTGCCCAACCTCGATAGTGACCATACTTTTTTTCATCACACATGCCCTCGGTGTACGAGTCGCCTAGCGCTATAAAACGCGAATAAACCACGGTTATTAGGCCTTTCGGCGAGCCTGATCCACGAAGAAAAGTGCGATTGCCGTTGCAACACTTGCATTGAGTGATTCAGTGGTTGCGCTAATAGGAATGGAAATCACAAGGTCGCATTTTTCGCGTGTTAAGCGCGCTAGACCTTTGCCTTCGCTACCTACGACAATCATGATTGCTTCTGCTGCAATCTTCATCGAACTAATTAACTCATCAGACTCTCCATCTAGGCCGACGACGAAAAGTCCTTCTTTTTTGGCGGCATCGATTGTGCGTGCGAGATTTGTTACCTGTGCAATCGGCAAGCGCGCCGCTGCCCCAGCCGATGATTTCCACGCCGATGCCGTCATAGATGCTGCGCGACGCTCAGTCATGATCACACCTGCTGCCCCAAAGGCCGCTGCACTACGAATAATTGCACCTAAGTTTCGTGGATCAGTTACTCCATCCAATGCGACCACGAGCGCTGGATACTTTGCTCGTTGCATAATCTCTTCAAAGCTTGAGTACTGATACGGCTTTATTGCGAGAATGATTCCCTGGCTATTGGGTGATATTCCTTCTACCTCTGCGCGATGGGCCTCACGAATTGGTAAACCTAAGTGAAGCGCTAACTTCAAGGACTCAGCTACGCGATCGTCTACTTCAATACTTCGTGCCACCAATAGTTCGGTCGATGGGACGCTCTCGCGAAGCGCCTCTAAAACTGCATTGCGCCCTGCAACAATTTCACCTCGTGGACGATCTCCTCGCGGTGCACGCGCTGGTCTAATCTCCTTGCCATCACTTCTGCCCGTTGTCACTGTGCCCGCACCACGAGCTGTAGTTTTACTTGAACTCTTTTTAGCCACGGCTTTCTTGCGCTTTGCCGCCGCGTGATATGGACGATCCTCTGCCTTAGGAGTCGGACCTTTTCCCGTTAGACGCTTTTTATTTTTCCCACCGGTTCCGCCGGTCGGTCCTTTTTTTGAGGCACGGATTGCGCCCTTACGGGATGAATTACCGGCCATTATTAACTCTTTTCCATAATCGACCAGCGTGGCCCTTGTGCGGTGTCCTCAATTGTAATTCCTAAAGCAAGCAACCCATCACGGATAGCATCGGAGGTTAAAAAATCCTTGCGGTCACGCGCTGAGGCGCGCTCTTGAAGTGCCAACGAAATCACACCATCCATAACATCTCTGAGCTCGGATGAACTGCCGCCGGCAAAGTGTGAATCAAAGGGATCGCAGCCCAAGATCTGCAATGCGCCGCGGATTTCACCGGCATTCTTAGTAATCATCGGAATATCACCATCGGTAATTGATTGATTTCCACGTCGTAAGTTTTCTGAAATTGTTGCAAGTGCCGCCGGAACTGCTAAGTCATCATTCATCGCAGCTTCAAACTCGGAGCTAATAGTGCCCTCTATCTGTGAGCCAGTAATTTGTGTGGCCCGCTTCAAGAAACTTTCTATTCTGCGAAATGCTACGGCAGATTCATCGAGTGCTGCTTCTGAGTACTCGAGCATTGAACGGTAATGCGCGCTGCCTAAGTACCATCGAAGTTCAATTCCACGCACTCGCTCTAAAATAACTTCGACAAGAAGTGAGTTACCTAGCGACTTACTCATTTTTTCACCAGATTGCGTAACCCACGCATTATGTAACCAGCGCTGAGCAAATCCATACCCAGCCGCCTCAGATTGAGCCTTCTCATTTTCATGGTGAGGGAAAATTAAATCTAATCCGCCACCGTGAATATCAAAGCTTTCGCCGAGATATTCAAATGCCATTGCCGAGCACTCTAAGTGCCAACCTGGGCGACCTGCACCCCAAGGTGTTGGCCATGATGGTTCGCCAGGTTTTGCCGCCTTCCATAAAGCAAAATCGCGCGGATCTTTTTTATATGTTTCATCGGTGTCAGCTGCAGGTTGTAAATCATCAATACGTTGACCGGAGAGAGTTAAGTAGTGTTTTAATCGCCGGACTTCTATGTAGACATCACCGTTTCCAGGGGCATATGCCGAGCCATTTTCAATAAGAATCTGCATTAATTGAATCATCTGAGTGATATGGCCAGTGGCACGGGGTTCGTACGTTGGTGGAATAACATTAACTGCAGAAAAAGCCGCCGTAAACTCACGTTCATACTTCATCGCAAGTTCCCACCAATGAGTTTTTTCTTGCAAGGCCTTCTGTAAAACTTTGTCCTCTATGTCTGTGACGTTTCGGATCAACGTTACTGTATAGCCGTTTTTTGTAAGCCAGCGACGTAAAATGTCGAAATTTATCGCGCTTCTAATATGTCCAATATGCGGTGAGGACTGCACCGTTGCACCACAGACATAGATTGAAACTTCACCCTTTACAAGGGGAGTGAAAACGCCAACCTCGCGTGTAGCGGTGTCATACAAGTTCAGGCTTGGCATTGTGTGATTCTACTGCTTGAAAACAAGAGCCGAGGCTATTGCGCCGATACCTTTGCCCTCGCCTGTCAGGCCCATGCCGTCGGTTGTTGTTGCAGATAATGAAACGTCGGCCCCACCAAGGGCTTGCGAAAGAATACTCACTGCTTCTGCTCGTCGCTTACCTATTTTCGGGCGATTCCCGATTACTTGAACCGTTACATTAGAAATAAAATATCCAGCTTCTGTAATCTTTAAAAGCGTTTCTTCAAGAAGTTGAACGCCAGATGCACCTGCATACTCTGGGCGATCGACGCCAAAATTGCTTCCTAAATCGCCGAGTTGTGTTGCTGCCAAAATCGCATCACACATTGCATGAGCTGCAACATCTCCATCGGAATGGCCATCGACTCCAATTTCATCGGGCCAATGCAACCCAGCTAGCCACAGTGCTCGGCCAATTCCAAATGCGTGGGCATCGATGCCAACACCTGTTCGATACGTAGAATTAAACCCAAGAAAAGCCAGTGCCGTATGCAAATCTGCCTGTGTTGTAATTTTAAGTGCGCGAGCTTCGCCCTCAATGACCTTTACTCTGCCGCCACCGTTTTCAATTAGAGCAGCATCATCGGTTGCATCTGCATGTGCGGCATGTGCTTGACGAAGCGCGCTTGTTGTGAAGCCTTGTGGGGTCTGAACGCTTACAAGTGAGCGCCGATCAGGAGTTGATGCAACATAGCCATCGGCATTAATTACTTTAACGGTGTCAATTACTGCAATGGCCGGAATAACCGCGCTCTCGCCATTCTTCAAAGCTGCAACTATTCGTTGGGCTAAATCACTCGTCGCCAAGGCACGTGCGGCGTCATGAACCAGAACGTAATCTCCAGTTGTTATTGCCAATGCATTACGGACGCTAGCCGAACGTGTAGCGCCACCAGTAACAACATCGACTCCTTCGCCCACTAGCTCACTAATCTGGGCTTCAAAGCCCGCGGGAGCCGAAATGATTATCTGATCTGCGATTGGGGCGAGGCATGCAACGGCATGCTCTAAGAGGGTGCGATCACCTAATTGAATTAATGCCTTTGGAAAGCCTGCACCGAATCGTTCACCACTGCCAGCGGCAGCGATGATGGCGCTTACAGACATTTAAATTATGAAGCGAGAACCTCGTCAAGGATCGTTGCAGCTTTCTCCTCATCGGTTCGCTCGGCAAGAGCAAGCTCTGAGATAAGAATCTGCTTCGCCTTGGCGAGCATGCGCTTTTCACCGGCTGATAGGCCTCGGTCCAAATCGCGACGGTACAAATCACGGACCACTTCAGCAACTTTAATAACATCACCTGATGCTAATTTTTCAAGATTGGCTTTGTAGCGACGCGACCAGTTAGTTGGCTCTTCAGTGTATGGCTGGCGTAGAACATTAAATACTCGATCTAAGCCGGCAGAGTCAACAACATCACGAACTCCAACTAGATCTACGTTCTCTGCAGGTACTCGAACAGTGAGATCTCCCTGCGCGATTTTCAACACTAGATAGGTCTTTTCTTCACCTTTGATCACTCGCATCTCAATTGCTTCTATAAGAGCTGCTCCGTGATGGGGATAAACAACGGTTTCGCCGACCTTAAATGTCATGTGTTGCCCTTCGCTAGAGGACAATTGTACCAGCGATTCAGATACGAGTCACCACGTCACTGTAAGCGCAAAACCAGTGTATTTCACTACTAATTTCATGTGAGAGAATATGCCCCATGCGCCGCACTGGAATTGCACTCTTGACTTTAACTCTCGTTCTCTCACTAACTGCATGTGGGGCAGGCTTAAATGCATCCACACGCGAAATGAAACAGGTGACTGATGGCGTTGAAGCTTCGATTTCAACTAACGGCAATCTCATCAAGCTAGTCAATATTGTTGTCGTTGAAACTGCAGATGGCACGGGAGTTCTTGTTGGAACTGTTATTAACTCTTTGGCCGCCGAGGATGCACTTCTTGGAGTTGCAGTAAATGGAGTTGTTGCAACGGTAACAGGAACAAACTCTCTACCTCAAAACTCACCTATTTATTTCGAAGGTGATAGCGCAAATGCAAAAGCAATTGTCCCAGGGCTTAATGTGAAAGCTGGACAACATGTTCCGGTAACAATGTTTTTCGCTCGCGCAGGTGAAATCACTGTTTTGGCAATTGTTCGAGACCAGCGCGATGATTTTGCAGGCGTTACCGCCTAATTTTCTCGTTTTCCTTGATTTGCAACTGCTGCAATTGCATCTTTGGCTGCAGTTGGATCTAAATACTCTCCACCTTTAGTGACTGGTGTTAAATCGGAGTTGAGTTTGTAGTACAAAGGGATTCCTGTTGGAATATTGAGTCCAGCAATATCGGCATCGCTGATTCCATCTAAATGCTTTACAAGAGCTCGAAGAGAGTTTCCATGTGCAGTGACAAGAACACGCTTTCCACGTTTCAAATCTGGAACTATGGATTCATGCCAATAGGGCAACATTCGATCGATAACATCTTTTAAACACTCAGTCTTCGGCGCTGTAATCCCTGCATAACGTGGATCATTGCTCTGTGAAAACTCATCATTGTCATCAATTGGTGGAGGTGGAACATCAAATGAGCGGCGCCACAGTTGGAACTGCGCCTCACCATACTGTGCCAAGGTTTGGGCCTTATCTTTTCCCTGCAGGGCACCATAGTGGCGTTCATTTAAGCGCCAAGAGCGCTGCACTGGTATCCAATGCCGTTCGCACGCATCTAAAGCCAATTGTGATGTGTGGATTGCCCGACGCAGTAAAGATGTGTGGAGTAAGTCGGGAAGGAGATCTCGCTCGGCGAGGAGTAGGCCACCTCTACGGGCCTCATCTTCGCCCTTGCTCGATAGCGCTACATCGACCCAACCCGTGAAAAGATTCTTAGCATTCCACTCAGATTCACCATGACGTAGCAGGATTAATTCAAAATTGCTCATGGCTCCATCCTAAACCAGATGGTGAAAAGCCTCTAAATTGGCGAGTGATTCGCCACGTGAGATGCGCCAAGCCCATTCTCGACGGATAGCGTTTGCAAAACCAAGTTCAAGTAACGGGTTGAATGAGGAGTCTGAAACTTGAAGCACTGCTCCAACTAAACGATCAATTTCGCGATCAGTTACGGCCGATAAAGGTAACCGCCCGACTAAGAAGATGTCATGTAGTTCGTTGATTGCAAAAGCAACACCATATAGAGATGCGTTTTTGGCTAAACACCATGCATGCACTGCGGCCTCATTATCATCTGGCCTCCTAATCACAAAGGCGTTGATGCTCAGTGAATGAGTTCCAACAATCAGGGCGCAATGTGTCTGCAATTTCTTCTCGCCAGGTAAGGTTATTAAATAAGTATCAGAATTCTTTTTTTCAAACTCCAAATCATGCGAGTCTAAAAACTCCTCAATAATGATTCGTGGGTCAATTGCTGCCATTAATGGCCTGATATTTTTGAAGCGGCATTATTCTCTGAAATAACTTGATCGTATATATCCAAAGTACCGCGCGCAGTAGCATCCCATCCGAAGTGTGATGCATGCTCGATTGCTCCCATTGAAAGCAGTACTCGGCGTTGTGGCTCTTGCAATAATCGCGCGATTACCGACGACCATGCCTTTGGATCGTGACCGTCAACTAAAACACCTGAAATTCCATCGGCGACGGCAGTACGCAAGCCACCAACAGCTGTAGCAATAACGGGTGTGCCACAGGCTTGGGCTTCAAGTGCAACTAAGCCAAAACTTTCAGAGTAACTGGGCACGCAGACCAAGTCGGCGGCGCGATACCACTGGACCAGTTCAGCTCGAGGCACGGGCGGAGCAAAATGAACAACATCATCTATGGCCAACCATGTGGCTAACTCTTTAAGGCGCTCAACTTCTTCGGTGTTAGCACCTGATGCGCCTCCGATAATATTGACGATTAATCTCGGGCGCATATGTGGTGAGTGTTTAACAAGTTGTGATGCTGCACGAATTAAAACTTCTGGGCCTTTGTGCGGTTGAATTCGTCCGACAAAAGTTACAACTAATGCATCTTGGGCCGTTCCAGTAAACTCACGTGCAGCTTTGCGGCCTTGACCGGGTGTAAATGTATAGAGATCCACACCGGGATTTACTACATGCACATTGTCTGGGCATGCATCATAAAGAGAAACAAGACTGGCCGCCTCTGAATCAGTATTTGCAATCAGGGCTTGAGCTGCTGCTGCCACTTGAGTTTCGCCTTGGACTCTAATCATTGGTTCAGGGCTTTCGCCTTCGGCAAGATTGAGATTCTTAACTCGTGCCATTGTGTGCATAGTATGAATGAGTGGAATTCCTAATTGTGCTGCCGCTGGCATTGCAACTTTTCCAGAGATCCAATAATGGGAGTGAATAGCATCGTAATTACCATCTTTGATTATGCGCAAAAACTCTTTTGAAAGTCCAAGAATGTGTGTTGGTAACTGCTCTTTAGTTAAGTGGCCATGCCCACAATCAAAGTAGCAGACTCTTACACCCTTAGAGATTTCAACAATGTCTGGTGATTTTGCTTCAGTGCGGCGAGTAAAAATATCGACTTCAACTCCCATGGCTGCCATGCGCTGAGCAGATTCAAGAACGTAGATATTCATACCTCCAGCATCGCCAATTCCTGGCTGATCCAGAGGGGATGTATGCACCATTACTGTTGCAATGCGGCCGTTCATTTCTTAAGGGTACGGATAGTTAGAAGGTTGCGCGAATGGAGCCCACTATGTGATCGCCTCCGTAGGTTTTTTCTAACGTATCAGGGGCATTTATACCCAAAAGGCGCAGCCCTGCAAGGGAAATTACGCTCCGTGGGCGTAGTCCTCCATCATTTACTTTGAATGCGAAGCTTCTACCATCTGCGACGGCGGCGACCATGACCGACTCTGCGCCACTTTTCATAAATAACCCCGGGTGTTGGGACATTAAGATTGAGGTCATTCGCTCTGGTCCTGCAACCATATCTGGATAATTTCTACAAGCATCAACAACGCTCTGATGTACGGGGTCGGTGGAGATTGTCATCGCTCTAATTGCACGAGCTAATCCAAGTAGGGAGATTAAAAATAAAGGCGCACCGCAGCCATCTACTGCAGTGTGTGAAACTCTTTCACCAGATAGGTTTTCAAGTTCGCTTTTGAATGCTTGTTGAAGCGGATGTGCTGGCTCTAAATAATTACTGGTGGGCCAACCATTGACCGAGCAACCCAAAAGCATTCCTGCGTGCTTGCCACTGCAGTTCATTGCAAGGCGCGTCGGCTCGAAAGTTGCTAGCGCTGCGGCTTCATCTAATGGTTTGCCTTTGACATTCTGCAGAGCGCTCTCATCTAAACCCGCTAATCTCAAAATTTCCAAAACACCTTCTTGATGCATGAGAAGACCGGAATGAGATGCACACGTAAGGGCTAATAAACGTGGATCTAATGTGACTCCACTGCGAACCATTGCCGATGCCAAAACAGCTTTATACGATGAGCGTGGATAAATTAACTGTGTTGGATCACCTCTTTGTAAAAGAATTGAACCATCAGTATCTAGAGCGACAAAATGTCCCACGTGCTGTGATTCCACAACATCGTTTCTAGTTAATTCGGCGAGAACTTCGCCCACGTCAAGAGAGATCAATTACTAGCTCTGACGTTCGAGTGATGACCAGATATGTGCTTGCAACTCTTGTCCTTCTGCCGCCATGTCATAGGCAAAGAAAAGCTCACCTGCAACTAATCCATACAGCCGGACTCCGGCGGTAACAATTTTTGCAGTTGGTGCTGAATAACCTTGGTCTAAAACAAGTTGAATCTTTGGTCCATCAAATGTTCCGACCCAACCTTCAGCAATTCCAGTGTTATGCGAGAGTACAACTTCTAGAACGTTATTTGGTTTAATGCGCCAAAAGCCAGTTTCAGATCCGCCCGGGCGCATAATTTCACCCTCGCTATCTAAAATCCATGAACGTGAAAAGTAATTAAGAAATGGTCGTCCATCATGATTAAAGACAACCTCTTGAGCAAATTCGAATGGCGCTACGGTTGGATACTCTCCTCGTCCCTTACCGCGCCATGTTCCAACCATCCATGCCACTGGATTCAAGTCAGGATGTAAACCCTCAGGGATTGTAAAAACCATTTATGGCCGCTCTCTAAATTTAGATGATCGCCTGGTCTCGCTTTGACGGCCTCGGAAGGCGTAAATAATGAGCGCTACGCCAAGGGCTATAGCGGAAATGCCAAGAAAGATAGATGTAAAAAGCTCCACCCGGCAAGCCTATCGTGCTTAATTTTAGAGTCGAGTGGTTTTAAAGTACGGGTTCCTGTAAGGCCGGAACTCCATCGACAGAAAGAGTTGCATCAGTCGGAGTATTTCTCTTAACTATTGCCAATGCGATTGTGCCAAGCTCAAAATGGCGTGCAACGGTACCGATAAAGCCAACAACCACGCCGTTATTTTCAATCTTTGTGCCTTTAGCTGGAAATGCGACATCGCTTCCATCTAAGTGCAACATCACTAGGCGTCGTGGTGGGTTACCTAAGTTAAATACCTTGGCAACAGTTTCTTGTCCGCGGTAGCAGCCCTTATTCATATGTACCGCACCGTTTAAAACACCAATTTCATTAGGAATTGATTTGTGATCGGTTTCAAATCCAATTCGCGGACGCTGTGCAGCTACGCGCTCAGCATCTAATGCCCATGTTCCAACTTGAGTTGCGACGGAGTTAAAGTGTGCACTCATCTGAGCGAGTTCCTTGCGTGGAACTAACGCAAATGGACCACCAATTTCAGTTGATAAACCCGGGGCGCGAAGCACTGCTATCTCATCGGTGGCGATGCGAACATCAACACGAAGCATGAATTTCATTTTCGTAAGATATGAGCACAGAGCCTCGGAATATCCAGGATCTACGACTAACCACGTTGTTAAACCATCATCTACCAGATTGAATTGATACTCGATATGACCCTGCGGATCCAGAATCATCGCTGACTTCCAGAGATTAACGCCTAAATCCTTAAGGAACTGGGTTGTTAAATCATGTAACCACTTCAAGCGATCTTCTCCACTTACTGCAATAACCTCTAAATGTGAGAGATCGGCCCAAGCGCTACCTGCTTGAAGAGCGCGTTGCTCTTTAGAGGGTTCACCAAAGTGCCAGATGGCACCCTTATCAACCCCGTCTTCGACAAGTACAGCGCTCATTGACAAGCAGAACAGGTTCCGTAGATTGCAAAGTGCGTGACATCGGTCTTAAAACCATAGTCATCGGCAAGTGTGTTAACAAAGCTAGCTGCCGCTTCAATTGGCGCATCACCGATAACCCCGCATTTCTCGCAGACTAGATGCAAATGAGTTAACTCTTCAGCGGCGTGATACGTGGCTCCACCGTGGCCTAAATGTGTATGCACTACCAAGCCAACATTTTCAAGAGTTTCAAGGTTGCGATAGACCGTGGAGAGATTGATGCCTGGATGGGCAAGTCGAACTTTTTCGGCTATCTCTTCGGGGGTGGAGTGGCCGAGCTCTCGAACGGCAGATAAAACAAGCTCACGTTGAGGAGTCAGTCGTAGACCCTTTTCGTGAAGCTCGTGTTTATCAACCATGTGTCAATCGTACGCGAAGAAGTAGTAAATAGAGTTCGCACCCTAGGCAGAAGTTAAAAGCAGCATTTAAGAACGCTGCAGCAAGGGCAAAACTCACTGCCACGACGAAAACAACGTCTAAATTGGCGATAGATCCGCTGATGGCTACGAGTGCAAAAAGAAGTCCAACGCTTTGTGCAAACTGTGGTGGTCGAACATCCTCGGTGATGGCCTTACCTTTAAGCCGAGGTTTAATAATGCTTCGAAAAATATATGCGTACGGTGTGAACTGTGGACCTTTAATCGCGCCAATAGCAAAAACTATTGCTTGCGCAATTACAACCCATAGATTTGATGTCACAAGTGCCACGGCTAAAACTATTGTCGTCAGCACTGCAGAAAATCGAGGTCCGCGTGCATCAATTGATACTTCCGATAATTTTTTTACTAAAACTTCAGTCATGAACTATTCCTTTGTTAGTTGAATGGATAATTGTTTTTAAGTTACAACAATTACATTCGACACAAAGAACCAGCAAGGCGACCAAAATCAATTACTCGGCGCTTGGTGAAATTGCTGGCTGGAGACATAGCGAAATAATAAAGAGTTATTGAAGTTAACGCGAGTTGCAAACTATTCGCGTAAAGCGGCCAGAGCATGAATTACCTGCTCTCGTTTGGGTGCACCCACTGCTCTGCCAACTTCCCGCCCTTTTGAATCAAGGATGAGGGTGGTTGGAGTGCTTAAGATATTTAACTCTCGGACAAGCTCCAAATTCGCTTCGGCATCGACTTCGACATGCTTTACATCCTCCATCTGAGCCACAATATTCTCGAGCAAGGTTCGCGTAGCTCTACATGGGGTACAAAAGGCCGAGGAGAACTGCACCAGTGTTGCCTTAGACCCAAAGTCAGCACCAATCATAGATTGAGTGATAATTGACTGGCCAGATTTCTCCTTAACGGTACCTCTGGATCGCTGATACCAGAGACCATAGATGCTGGCTAAGCCAAGGACGATGACGAGTGGAAGCAATGATTTCACGAGAGTAGTCTGTACCAATGTCCAAGGTGTTGCTACTTACAAACACATCTGGCGCGAGCGCAGAAGTTCTACCTGCACTCGGTTTGCTTGCGCACAACGTTCGCATATTACCCGCAGAGGCTAGCGTTCTAGTCGATGTTCCAGATGTAGATGTCATTCTGGTTGATGCTCGTCGCGATTTGCCTGGTGCAAAATCACTTGCACGCTTATTAGCAACAACTGGACTTGGCTGCCCCATCATTGTTATTGCAACTGAAGGTGGCTTATCTGCAGTCAGCGCAGAGTGGGGCATTGACGATGTCTTGCTAGATACATCCGGGCCAGCCGAAGTTGATGCTCGAATCCGAATCGCCGTTGGTAAGCATCATGCGGTAATTGCTTTGAGTGATCCACACTCGGGTGAAATTCGTACTGGTGATGTTGTTATAGATGAATCTAGTTATACCGCGCGTCTAAAAGGCAATGTCCTAGATTTAACTTTTAAAGAGTTCGAACTTCTCAAATACTTAGCTCAGCATCCTGGCCGAGTATTTACCCGAGCTCAGTTGTTACAAGAGATCTGGGGTTATGACTATTTTGGTGGAACGCGTACGGTCGATGTGCATATCCGTCGCTTGCGTTCAAAACTTGGCCCAGAGTTTGAAGCCATCATCGGGACGGTACGAAATGTTGGCTATCGCTTCACTATGCCAACTGGTGGTAAAGAGAGCTCCATTAACGAACGCATATAAATGCGCCATATATTAAAGATTCACCGATCACTGCATGGGCGGATACCCGACACTGACCATGCCTTCACAATTAAAGTTTTCAATCCTGTACTGGATAAATCTGCCTGGTTAGAACTCAACAATAAGATTTTTATTGACCACCCCGATCAGGGAAACTGGGTCATGCAAGACTTTGAGAACCGAATGGCCGAACCGTGGTTTGATTCCAATGGATTTTTCTTAGCGGTAGAAAATGAACGCCTAGTCGGTACCTGCTGGACAAAGATTCATCATGACCTTGTAAATCAAGCACCAGTTGGCGAGCTTTATGTCGTTGGAGTTGATCCAGAATATATCGGCCATGGAATTGGACGCGCAGTTTCCATCGCTGCAATGAACTATCTATTTTCACAAGGCATCAATGAAGCCATGCTGTATGTCGATGCCGACAATGAAAAAGGATTGAAACTCTACGAATCTTTAGGATTTAGCTAGAGCGCAGGCATTAAAAAAGGAGCCAGGGGGACTGACTCCTTTTTTAATTCTCCTCATTAAGAATTGACAGGTTTTATTGGCTTTGCCGGATTTGCCTTTATGCCTGAATTACCCACAAGAGCAAAGAGGCCAGCCATAGTGGCGGCTGCAATGCTTCGCTGTAATAGTTTCATTATCCCCTCCGATTCACCACAAGCTCTTGCGGATAAGCAAAAAGTAGAGCTCTCTCTGGTGTAAACCCTCAAGGTTTTTTGTGCGTTAGTTGTGAATTACTTACCGACTAGCGCTTGAAGGCCTGAAACTAAGCGATCTACATCGTTTCGAGTTGAATATGGCGCAAGACCTGCCCGTAAGGCTCCCGCATCACCCAAACCGAGTTTTCTTGATACTTCTAAGGCATAGAAGTTGTGTGCTGGAAGATTCACTTTCTTTTCCGCTAGTGCCAGATATATATCAGTGCTGTTATGGCCGGCAAAGGAAAAATAGATAGTAGGTGTGCGGTGTGCTGCGTGGCCGTAGAGCGTTACACCAGGCAGTGCTTTGATCGCACTTTCAAGATATTCCATAAGTTCCTCTTCGTACTTTTCCAAGGCATTCATAGAGTTAACTATTTTCTCACGTCGAGTTACTCCTGCACCCGGTGCCATTTCGGCTATGAAATCTACAGCAGCTATACAACCTGCCATTATTTCATATGGCAGTGTTCCGAATTCAAATTTCTCTGGAACATTACTCGTTGAAGGTAGTAATTTGTCATTGTTAAGTGAGTCAAGAAGTGCCGGAGCCGCCGCCAATACGGCGCAGTGCGGACCCATTAATTTATAAAAAGAAAAACCGAAAAAATCGGCTCCAATTTCTTTAACACTAACTGCAGCGTGAGGAGTTAAATGCACGCCATCCACATAGAAAAGCGCGCCAACTTTATGAATGGCTATACCAATCGCCTTTAAATCTGGGCGTGTACCAATTGTGTTTCCGGCACCTGTTATTGCGACTAACTTTGTTCTGCTAGATAAAACAGCTTCAACTGCCTCAACAGTTACCTCTGATGTTTGAACATCGAATTCTGCCCAACGCACTGTTGCGCCAACAGCTTCGGCAGCCTGAATCCAGGGACGAATATTTGAATCATGATCGAGGCGACTTACTACGATTTCATCTCCTGGCCCCCAGTTTTTGGCTAAGGTGCGCGAGAAGTCATAACTCAGTTGTGTCCATGAGCGACCATAGACAACGCCACCGGGATCCACATCAATTAAATCGCCTACCGCTTTGCGAAATTCAACAACAATCTCTTCGGCATTTTTTTCAGATTCAGTGTTTACATTTCTATTGGAAATCGGCCTTGTGATTGCAGCGGCAATCGCTGCACCAACAACATCCGGTACTTGGCTTCCACCAGGGCCATCAAAAAAAGCTAAGCCAGTATTTAGTGAGGGAAAATGGGAGCGAATTCTGTCAACGTCGTAAGTCATGTGCGGCAGGCTAGCAGGATGGTGGTGATTACTTAAGTCATTTTCCTATAAAACTGGCCAGATTGAACAAGCAATTGATGGTCTATACCCAAGTTAATCAGTAGCCATTTAGTTTTTTCTTGAGAAAAGGGCATATGTCTCACCGAATCCAAGTTAAAGTGAGCAACATTATTCCGAAGCCTCAATGCTGTATCCATGTTCTTGTCAACAGTTTTGAAACTATCGATTCTTTTAGGTAGAGAAATTCCGGGAAAAACCGTATGCAAACTGGGCAACCACAATGGCCCATAGTTCCTTTTGCTGAGTAGGAAACGCCAAAATGAGAGTGGAAGATAGTTTTCTGGAGATTCCCTATTCATCTTTAAAGCGTATTTAAGCGATTTCTGGCCTTGTTCGTTCAATTGCAGCCCAGAGTGCCATTTCAATCTGTCACTTCCGATAAATTTCTTGGTAAGAGCTACGGGGATTTGTTTACGTAAGCTAACTTCGAGTAATCCAATCAGAAAATATGAAAATTCAAACTGTTTATGTAACTCTAAGTAATCTTTTACCGAAGTCATATTCCAATCATGAACTTACCAACTGACATCTAATCTGAGTTGTACACATTTGATTTCGTCAGACATATCAACTAGTATTTAGTCAAAGCCCAAGAGAGATCCCTAGCGCAAGCTAAATCGCTTGGGCCTTCGCCTTTTAAGAAACTAGTTCGGCGCACATTGTGCGAAAGGCTTTAGTGTGAGCATCGACATCGGCCGCGGTTGTATCGGGACACATCAGGGCCATGTTATGGAATGGCGTTATCAAAAAACCATCATTGAGCATTCGTAAGTGAATGTACTGTTCTAATTCAAAATCTCCAGCGGCGTTCGCTTCGGCTCCTGTTGTAGGTGCTTTGGTTGCGAACATATATTCCCCACGCGCACCAAGGCGATTCACGGTCCAAGGCAGGTCAAACTCTTTAATTGAAGCATTAACACCATCAGACCAACGAGTTCCCAGTTCAATCATTCGATTGAAATTTTCTTGGGTTAGTACTTGGGTCAAAGTCGCTCTCAT
>JACSDF010000030.1 GCA_015660815.1 Actinomycetota bacterium | reverse complement strand
TTCCGAGGCACTTGATGCTGCCGATCGCACTTTTATTTTCAAAACTGCAATAAAGGACATGGTGCTTAAGGAAAATAAAATTGCAACATTTATTGGAAAGCCTTGGTCAAATGAGGGTGGCAGCGGATTTCATTTACACTTCTCTGTTGAAGACATTCACGGCAAAAATGTAATGCATGATGGCAACCAAGAACTTTCAAGCGTTGCCCAACACATGATTGCGGGCATATTAGAAAATGCTGCAGCTATAACAGCTTTATCCAATCCGACCGTTAATTCCTTCAAGCGGCTTGGACCAGATACTTTGGCGCCTTACCGGGCAAACTGGGGGTTTGATAATCGCAGTTGCATGGTCCGAATTCCACCAGAGCGCGATGCCGGAACTCGACTAGAAGTACGCGTCGGAGATGGCGCGGCAAATCCATACTTGATCATTGCAGTAATTCTGGCGGCGGGACTTGATGGGATAAATCGTAAACTTTCCTGTCCTGAACCGGCAGAAGGTATGGCGTTCTGGCTTTAAAGCGCGATGAAATTGAGCGATATGAGAAAAGCGTCGCTGATCCTGAGACACGGGACGTCACTCAATGGGAGCAAGATGAATATCTACTGCGCTTCTAATGATTTCAAACTTTCGAGTTAGATTTATCCAAAAGTAATTTCCCGCCGTTGAAAGTGACTCCTATTTCACGGTAATAGCCACCAATAATTTCTTCCACTGGAAGAATTGAAGATAACTCGTCCCATGGGGAATCTAAGAGTTCGAGTTCGGCCGAGCCGTACCAAGGTTCTCCTAAATCTAAATCAACACCACCCATCGTAATGAGTTGATCAAGGGAGTTGCCCAACCCTGGGGAGATTGATGGCACCCACCGGTTATGCAACATTGGATGGCCATTTACAAAACCATTAGTTTTAGAAGGTCCAATTAAAGTTACTCGCGCCGTGGCAAGTCTGTAATCATAGGCCGCGACGCTTGCGCCAAGTTGTGAACCAGGCTCTAGTTTTGCCGTTGCTTTCCCGCGATTAAAAATACGAGTTACGGCTATCGACCCAAGTTTTTTTGGATATCCCTGGAACCAACCGCGTGCAATTGCAAAATCCTTCGTCACCCAAATCGCTACGCAGCGACTATAGGTAACTCCATCATATTTGCAACGTACAACAACGAATGCTTCAAGATACTGAGAGCGTACGGGATCAAGCAGTTCTTCTTTTGACTCTGAACAGCTTTGCCAATCGGCCCAAATAAAAGCAACTGCTCCGGGATCTTCATCGACTAAATCAACCCCAGTCGGAAGTAAGGCTTTTATATTCTTCGGATTGGTTCGGTATTCGACAGTGATTAGGTTTCCCGAATAAAACCATGGCATGTCAGGCACGATTGCACTCTTGCCTACAGGAGTCTGGGGCGCTAAAAAACCCTTCAAGCTTGACATGCTGCGGCGTACTCCTTTGTTTAGGTCTTACCAACATTTATTAACTTGTGACACTTCAGAATAGCACTCGAAAATGCTTGACAATACAATTAAGACGCGCCACTCTATCGGAAAGTGCTTTTGATGTGAACGATTAATGACTCGTTATAAGGAGAGTACATGACTGAACAAAGTTCAATGCTTCGTAAAGGACGCCTTGGTGTATTTGGAATTGTTTTCTTTGTAGTGGCCGCTTCTGCGCCTTTAGTTGGAATGACTGGTGCAGTTCCCGTTGCAATGTTATTAGGCAATGGCGCCGCAACACCTGGAGCTTATCTCGCGGCAGGAATAGCACTCTTAATTTTTTCAGTCGGATATGCAGCCATGAGTCAGCATGTTACTAATGCTGGGGCTTTTTTTGCATTCGTAGGAAAAGGTTTGGGCGGCAAAGCAGGAGTAGCTTCTTCGTATGCTTCTCTGCTTGGTTATATAGCGATTCAACTTGCAATATACGGCTTTTTTGGTTTAGTCATGAATCTTACAATGTCAGACTATGGACTTACTCTCGCTTGGTATGTCTGGGCGCTGATCGGGCTTGTTCTCACAACAGTTTTATCAGTTCTTAGCGTCGATATCGGAGCAAAGATTCTCGGAACTCTTCTTGTTGTAGAAATACTTGCTCTCTTGATTACCGCTCTTGCCATCCTATTTAAGGGCGGACCTGAATCAATGAACCTGTGGGGATCATTTGACCCCTCAGCAGTATTCGCTGGAGGTTTTTCAGGCCCGGCAGGAATTGCTTTAGCCTTCGCTTTTGCTTCATTTATCGGTTTCGAAGCGACGGCAATTTATGGCGAAGAGTCTCAAAATCCTAAGCGCGATGTCCCTCGTGCCACTTATTTCTCAATCATCGCAATTTCGGCGATTTTTGCGATTGTTTCATTTGCCATGGTTGTAGGAATGGGTAATTCGAAGTTGATGGATGAGGTTGTAGCGAGAAGCGCGATTGATGGAGCACCACTTGCGGATCCTGCGAATGTTTTATTTAGTCTTGCTAATGAATATGTTGGATCAGGGATTGTAGATTTGATGAAAATCCTAGTTCTAACCTCACTCTTTGCTGGATTGCTAGCGTTTCAAAATGCGGTGGGACGCTACCTTTTTGCCATGGGCCGCGCAGGCGTTATGCCGAGCATGTTTGCAAGGACCAATAAATCAGGTGCACCTCAAAACGCATCTATGGTTACATCTATTTTCGCCGCTGGAATTATCATAATCTTTGCGGTTGGCGATCTAGATCCCTTTACAAAGCTATTTAGTTGGATGAGTGGAATCGCCGTTATCTCGATTGGGGCGGTCGAAATTCTTGTATCGATTGCCGTGATAAAGTTTTTCTCGACTATGAGCAATCAAAACATTTGGAAGACAAAAGTCGCTCCGATTGCATCTGTGGTTCTTCTTGGAGGCGGTTTATACCTTCTGATGGCTAGATTCAATCTTTTAGCTGGAACTGTTTCGGCAGGAGTTGATCCATCACTTCCTGAAAGCGCTTGGAAACTTTCAACTTTAGGGTGGACTTTGATTTTGCTACCCTTCATTGCTATGGCTTGTGGATATATTGTGGCAACTTTCTCAAAAGAAAAACATGAACCTCTCACTCAAGATTTCTCATAGCGCCTAGTAACATCGGTTTCTCCCTCTAGATGGCCACGATCCCTTCAATAGATTAAGGAGACGGCGAATTGTTTGATTCTGCTGAAAAGTGGCATGGTTTTGTCGCCACATTGAAATTTCCGACAACGCATATTGTTGGTGTCGAGAGAATTACTAGCCCTCAGCAAATGACAGTTGTAAATCCCACCACTGGCAAGATAGTGACAAATATTGCTCAAGGCACCGAGATTGAAATAGATCTGGCGGTTGCTGCAGCACGCAATGCCTTTGATAATGGACCCTGGCCAAGGTTGGCTCCGCGCGAACGCAAAGAGCACATGTTGAAATTTGCGGACACGATTGAAAGCCACCGAGATGAACTAGCAGCGTTGGTCACTCTCGAAATGGGAAAGCCAATAAGTGACTCATGGGGTATTGAATTAAACGCCCTGTTGCGCACGATTCGATGGTTTGCAGAGCTAGCAGACAAAATTTATGATGAGGTGCCACATGTTGGTGAAGGCGCTTTAGCTCTAATCACACGAGAACCCGTTGGCGTAGTTGGAGTAGTTACTCCGTGGAATTTTCCATTGACGTTAACGGGGTGGAAGATTGCGCCAGCGCTGGCAGTCGGTTGTACGTTAGTAATAAAACCATCGGAAATCTCGTCTTTATCGGTTCTTCGACTTGCCGAATTGGCACTTGAATCCGGGATTCCTGCGGGGGTGATAAATGTCGTCACTGGCCTTGGAACCGAGGCGGGTAAAGCACTTGGAGTTCACAACGATGTTGATGCGCTTGCTTTTACTGGTTCAACCGCAACCGGCCGACAATTTTTACATTATTCAGCGGACTCTAACTTAAAGCACGTCTGGCTCGAGTTAGGCGGAAAGTCTGCAAACATTGTATTCGCTGATGCTCCTGATTTAGAAGCTGCGGCGCAAGCGGCAGCATGGGGAATTCGATTTAATTCTGGACAAATGTGTACTGCTCCAACTCGTCTACTGCTCCAAAGATCCATTCAGCACTCATTTACCAATCGAGTTATAGAGATTCTGCAAGAAATCAAAGTGGGAGATCCTTTTGATCCTTTGACTCAAATGGGACCAATTGCCAGCGCTAAACAGTTGAACACAATTAATTCGCATATTGAATCGGCGCGATCAAGAAATCTGCAAGAGGTATTGAAAAGTTCTACTATTGAGAGTGATGGATTTTGGTTATCTCCTGTTGTCTTTAGCGGGATTTTACCTGATGATGCATTAGCGCAAGAGGAGATATTTGGTCCCGTTCTCGCAGTAATCGCTTTCGACACCGAGGAAGAAGCCGTTCACATTGCCAATAATTCAAAGTATGGCTTAGCCGCAGCCATTTGGACCTCGGATTTGTCTAGGGCTCATAAAGTTGCAAGAAAGATAAAGGCCGGAACGGTTTGGGTGAATTGTTACGAGGAGGGCGATCTAACCGTGCCATTTGGCGGCATGAAACAATCTGGTAACGGCAGAGACAAATCTATTCATGCTTTAGATAAGTACTTAGAAATTAAAACGACGTGGGTGCAACTTTAAATACGAATATCAACTATTAATCGTTCTGTGGAAATCCTAAATTAATTCCACCATGGCTTGGATCTAACCAGCGACTTGTAACAACTTTGCCGCGGGTAAAGAAGTGAACGCCTTCAGTGCCATGTGCATGCGAGTCACCAAATAACGAGTTCTTCCAGCCGCCAAATGAGTAATAAGCCATTGGTACTGGGATAGGAACATTGATGCCCACCATGCCAACTTCAACTTCGTTTTGGAACCGGCGAGCTGCCCCACCATCGTTAGTAAAAATTGCAGGAGTTAACGCGAATAACACTTAGTACTGGTCCAAAGATTTCCTCTTTATAGATAGACATATCTGGCGTGACATTGTCGAACAAAGTTGGTCCAAGCCAGAAACCATCGCCAGCGAGCTCTAGTGCGCGGCCGTCAACTACAAGAGTTGCTCCAGCCTGTGCGCCTGCTTCAATATATGAGGCGACCTTGTCGCGGTGTACCGCGGTTACAAGTGGACCCATGTCAGAGCCCTGTGTTCCATCACCGATTTTTAAGTTTGCCATGCGAGATTTAATCCGAGCAACTAGCGCACTGGCAATTGGTTCGACGGCAACAATCGCTGAGATCGCCATGCAGCGCTCTCCTGCCGAGCCAAAGCCAGCGTTAATTGCGGCATCGGCGGCGAGTTCGAGATCGGCATCGGGCAGAACTAACATGTGATTTTTTGCGCCGCCTAAAGCTTGTACGCGCTTACCGGCTTTCGTACCAGTTTCGTATACATATCGAGCAATTGGAGTAGAGCCAACAAATGAAATCGACTTTATTCCTTTATGGGTGAGGAGTGCGTCAACTACTTCTTTATCTCCATGAACAACATTGAATACGCCATCTGGCAAGCCAGCTTCTTTCCATAACTGCGCCATGAACATTGCAGCACTTGGATCTTTTTCCGATGGCTTGACGATGACGGAGTTACCGCATGCTATTGCAACAGGGAAAAACCACATCGGAACCATCGCTGGAAAATTAAAGGGTGAGATAATTGCAACAGGACCAACCGCTTGGCGGATTGAATAAACATCAACACCGGTGGAAACTTCTTCGGAAAAACCACCTTTTAAGAGATGTGGAATTCCGCAGGCAAATTCAACGACTTCAAGGCCGCGTGTAACTTCTCCGGCGGCATCGCTTAAAACTTTTCCATGTTCATCGGTAATTAACGCTGCAATCTTCTCTCTGTTCTGCTGAACTAATTCACGAAAGGCAAAGAGAACTTGGGTGCGCTTTGTCAGTGAGCTGTGGCGCCAGGTTGCAAAGGCAGCCGTTGCCGCATCAACAGCGGTCTCTACGGTCGCGGCAGTTCCAAATGCGACAGTCTTTGTCACCTTTCCAGTAGCGGGGTTATAAATATCGCCACTGCGTTCCGGTGTAGTTGTATCAAGGGCGCCATTAATCCAATGCGTAATCTGATCCATAGGTGCAATCTACTTCAGGGCGTTAGAATGGCGCTAATTACTACTTATTTAAGTTAGAGGCTATTGTCATGAGCACACCAATCAATGATCCAGCTAAGCAAGCGGCAGTCAGCGCGGCAGACCACAAGTATGTTTTTCACTCATGGTCGGCACAGGGGGCGATTTCACCGATGCCTATTGCAAGTGGTTCTGGCTCATATTTTTGGGATCATGAAGGTAAGACCTATTTAGATTTCTCATCGCAGCTAGTCTTTACAAACATTGGCCATCAACATCCTAAAGTCATTAAAGCTATTCAGGCACAAGCCGAGATTCTTACAACTGTTGCACCCCAACATGCAAATGATGCTCGTAATGAAGCCGCACAGCGAATCGTCGAATTAGCCGGAGCGCACTTTGCTAAAGTTTTCTTCACTAATGGTGGCGCCGATGCGATTGAAAATGCAATTCGTATGGCACGTATGCATACTCATAAGCACAAAGTGCTTTCGACGTATCGTTCATATCATGGCAACACTGGCGCTGCGATTAATGCAACAGGTGACCCACGTAGATTCCCAAATGAGTTTGCATTTGGTCATGTGCACTTCTTTGGACCCTATCTGTATCGCACCGCTTTTTGGGCACAGAGTGAAGAGGAAGAGTGCAAGCGCGCTTTAGAGCATCTGGAGCAAACAATTATCTTTGAAGGACCAAACACAATCGCAGCGGTATTAATAGAAAGCGTGCCCGGAACTGCCGGAGTATTAATGCCGCCTAAAGGTTATCTCGAAGGTGTCCGTGCGTTGTGCGATAAGTACAAGATTTTGTGGATTGCCGATGAAGTTATGTCGGGCTTTGGCCGCACCGGAAAATGGTTCGCTTATCAACATGGCACTGCGGTCCCAGATCTGATCACTTTTGCTAAAGGTGTTACATCGGGATATATCCAACTTGGTGGTGTGGTAATCAGCGAAAGCGTTTCCAAAACATTTGACGAAAAAGTATTTGCCGGCGGCCTGACATATATGGGTCACCCATTGGCCTGTGCAACTGCTGTGGCAACTATCGATGTTATGAAGGAAGAGGCGATGTTGGAGAACGCCACCATGATCGGTGAGACGATCTTGGGACCTGGATTAATAGACTTAGCTAAAAAGCACAAAGTTATCGGCGATATTCGCGGCGCAGGTGTGTTTTGGGGCGTTGATTTAGTAAGTGATCGTGACACTCGCGAACCCCTTGCCCCATACGGTGCTTCGAGTCCGGCCATGAATGAATTAGTAGCGGCCTGTAAAAAGAATGGCCTAATGCCATTTAATAACTTCAACCGCATCCACTTATGCCCACCATGCAATATCTCAGCCGAAGATGCCAAACTCGGTCTTGAGATGCTAGATAAGGCGTTAGGTGAAATTGGAAAGTACTACACCGGCACTTAGTTCAATAAAAGAGTGGTTAAACGTTGAACCTAAATTCAACGACATCGCCATCATGCATGACGTAATCCTTGCCTTCCATACGAACTTTGCCCCTTGATTTTGCTTCGGCCATCGAACCTGCCGCGATTAAATCATCGAAAGATACGATTTCGGCTTTAATAAAACCTTTTTGGAAATCGGTATGGATTACTCCGGCGGCTATTGGCGCAGTATCGCCTTTGTGAATCGTCCAAGCCCGAACCTCTTTTGGTCCGGCCGTTAAATAAGTCTGTAAACCTAAAGTGCGAAAACCAACTTGGGCAAGTGTTGCAAGCCCTGGCTCTTCAAGACCGATCGATTGTAAAAGTTCAAGCGCATCTTCATCGCTAAGTTCAGTTAACTCCGCTTCAGTTTTAGCATCTAGAAAAATCGCTTCAGCCGGTGCGACGAGCGCTGCTAACGATGCGCGCAATTCAACATCATTTAACTCGGCGGCATCGACATTAAAAACGTAGAGAAATGGTTTAGCGGTTAACAACTGCAGCTCGGCGATGAGTGGCAGTTCCACTTTGCTGCTCGAGAGCGGTTTGCCTGAATTAAGAACTGCTTCGGCCTCTTTAACGGCATCAACAACATGTTGGCGCTCTTTGTGCATACGCGCTTCTTTTTCTAATCGAGGCAGTGCCTTTTCAATCGTCTGTAAATCAGCGAGCGCTAGTTCGGTATTAATAATCTCCATGTCACTGGCCGGATCGACGCGGCCTTCAACGTGAATGACATCTCCATCGCTAAATACCCGGATAACTTGGCAGATCGCATCGGTTTCGCGGATATTGGCCAAGAACTTATTGCCAAGTCCGGCGCCCTCAGATGCGCCTTTTACGATTCCAGCGATATCCACGAATGAGACGACGGCCGGAAGCAGGGTTTGGGATCCCACGATCGTGGCCAGGGCGGCCAGGCGTGTATCAGGGACTCCCACTACGCCGACATTGGGCTCGATAGTGGCAAAGGGGTAGTTAGCGGCAAGAACGTTGTTTTTGGTCAGAGCGTTAAACAGGGTGGATTTACCCACGTTTGGCATGCCGACGATTCCGATTGAGAGGCTCATGAGGAGTAGAGCCTACGCGGGATTGTCGGTACTGCCTGCCACGATAGCCCCATGCCTTCATACATAGTGACGCTCATCGTCGGCCTTCTTGCTGGCGCTGCTATTGGCTATCTCTTGCGCGCCTCAAAATCCGGCAACGCAATGGCCGATCGCGCCCTGCTCGATGATTACAAAACCCAGTTAGCGGCAGAGCGTGAAAAAACAGAATCGGCCGTTAAGTTAAATGCCGAACTCAACGCTGTAAAAGAGTCAGTACAAAAACTTTCAACTCAATCCAATGAAGCTAATCGAATTCGTACCGAGGCTGAAGCAAAGCTCGAGACGACAATTACCGAAATGCGACGCGCTTCTGAATCAATCTTTGATGAGACGAAGAAAATCGCGGGGGCGTTATCTAATACACAAACGCGCGGAAAATTCGGTGAGGCACAACTTGAACTGTTACTTCAAGGTGCGGGTTTGCGCGATGGCCACGAATACAGCAGGCAGAAATCTACAACCGATGCGGATTCTTCAGGAATTCCAGATATTACAGTGAAGATGCCGGGCGGTAGTTCGATATTTATTGACTCGAAGTTTCCATTTGATCGCTTCTTAGAAGCCTTTGGAACCGAGGATCAAAGCCAGCGCGATGAGTATTTAACCTCGCACACTAAGGATTTGCTCAAACATGTCGAAGCGTTAGCAAAGCGCGGATATCACAAATCAGCTGGCTCCCCCGATTTTGTTGTGCTCTTTGTTCCATTTGAAACGCTTTTATCAGAGGCCTTGCGCATCGATCCGAATCTGCTCGAAAAAGCATTTAAGGTCGGCGTTACCATTGCAACTCCAACATCCATGATGGCCTTGCTACGCACTATTGGTTATATCTTTACGCGCAATAAGCTCGCTGAAAATGCCGATGAGATTCAAAAGGTTGCTAGTACATTTCTAAAAAATATTACACTGCTCCATACCAAGATTGTCGCTGTCGGTAAGGCGATTACATCCACAGCTAAGGCGTATGAGGATTTAGTTCCAACGGCTGAAAAGACAGTACTTAGCCCCGCCCGCAGGATTCACAACTTGGGTGTGAGCGGAGACAAAGATAAACTCGCCATTGAATATCCCGAAGCACCTGCTTCGGTGCGAGAGTTGAAGAGCGATGAAATTGGTGGCGAAGATGATTTCATCGATGCCGAAGAGATTAGCGAAGAGGATAGATAAATGAGCCTTTCCAGCAAGATTGCGATTCAAGGACCGGGATTAAAAAAGCAGGGCATCATTATTTTGCAAACTTTATTCATCGGGTTTTTTACCTATATTGAACTCTGGCTACGAAGTGGCGTAGGCATAATCACCGGCCTAGTCATCCTTCTATCTTTTTTCGGTGGAATCCGATTTGGACGCCCTGGAACAACATATGTTGCCGTTGTTACACCTCCGCTAGCTTTTGCCTTTAGTGCGCTCTTATGGACAATCACTCTGGTTGGTTTTAAGCCTTCACGTGTTGCTATCGATGTTGTTGCCGCCCTGGCAAGTGTTGCGCCATATTTAATTATTGGTGCACTATATGGCTGGTTTATTTTCCTTAACGCTAAGGCAAAAAAGAGAGCGCCTAAACCTCGCGCTTAATTACATCTGCCCCGCGGCTTTGAGATCTTTACGTAATTCGGCTGGTAGTGAGAAGAGCAACGACTCTTGCATCGCCGTCACGGTTTCGACATCCCCGAAGCCTCGCTCGGCAAGCCAGATTAAAACATCATCAACCAAAATCTCTGGCACTGATGCACCGCTAGTTAAACCAATCGTTTCAACATCGGTTAACCAGTGCTCTTGAATCTCTTCGGCATAATCGACTAAGTGCGATGCCTTAGCCCCGTATTCGAGTGCAACCTCAGCTAAACGCACTGAGTTAGATGAGTTTTGTGAACCCACAACGATTACTAAATCAGCTTTCGCCGAGATTGCTTTTATCGCCTCCTGGCGGTTTTGGGTTGCATAACAAATGTCATCACTGGGTGGATCTTGGATATCTGGGAAGCGCTCTTTTAGAATTGCAACGGCCGATAAAGTCTCGTCAACGCTCAAAGTGGTCTGCGAAAGCCAGACTAATTTCTTTCCCGGAGTCGGAACAACGGTGCGAGCGCCTTCTAATCCATCAATGACTCGTACCTGACCTATTGCCTCGCCAGCGGTGCCCTCAACTTCTTCATGGCCATGGTGGCCAATGAGCAAAATCTCAGAATCCTCTTGCGCAAATCGTCGAACTTCGTGATGAACTTTAGTAACTAAAGGACAGGTGGCATCGATAGTTTTTAGCTTTCGTGTGGCCGCTTCCTCGTGAACACTGGGTGCGACGCCATGTGCCGAAAAAACCACGGTCTTACCCTCAGGTACCTCATCGGTCTCATCGACAAAGATTGCACCCTTAGCCTCAAGGCTTGCGACAACGTGCACATTATGAACAATCTGCTTTCGCACATAGACCGGTGCGCCATAGAGCTCTAGCGCTTTTTCAACGGTTACGACGGCCCGGTCAACGCCGGCGCAATATCCGCGAGGTGCAGCAAGTAGAACTCTCTTAGCCATGGGGTCAGTCTATTAGGCTCATCTCATGTTCGAAAGTTCAAGTGATTCCCCGGCATCGGTCAAGGTGGTCACGGAGGCGATTAAAGAGTATGTCGATCGATTAGGCCCGATTTGGATTGAGGGCGAAATCAGCGAACTCAATGAACGTAGCGGAGTCATGGCATTTATTCGTCTGCGCGACCCAAGTGCCGATATGTCTCTCTCGGTTATGTGCCATAAATCAGTTATCGCCGCGGCTCAACCATTGCCGGCTAATGCGCGCGTTGTCTTATATGCAAAGCCAACGTGGTACACCAAAAATGGATCGTTAACTTTTTCTGCACGAGAAATTCGACAGGTAGGAGTCGGAGAACTACTAGCGCGCCTTGAAGCGCTTAAGTCTTTGTTAGCGGCCGAAGGTCTATTTGATTCAGATCGCAAAATTGAACTCCCACTCTTACCTAAAAAAGTTGGTCTTATCTGCGGGCGAAACACGGATGCAGAAAAAGATGTCGTGGAAAATGCTAAGCGGCGTTGGCCGAGCGTCATATTTGAAATTCGCGAAGTTACGGTGCAAGGTGCCGCCGCAGTAACTGAAGTTTCGGCGGCGTTGCGCGAATTAGAGGCCGATGCCGATGTAGATGTCATCATCATCACGCGTGGAGGTGGCTCTTTTGAAGATCTACTGCCATTTAGTGATGAGGGATTAGTTCGCTTAGCAGCATCGTGTTTAACTCCAATCGTTAGCGCAATTGGCCATGAAAAAGATTCACCGTTATTAGATTTAGTGGCAGATTTTCGAGCATCGACCCCAACCGATGCCGCCAAACACGTCGTGCCAGATATCAATGAAGAGATTGAAATGATTTCTGGGTTGCGTGATCGCGCACGTCGTAAAATATTAAATCTCATTGATTTAGAAACAACGAGATTGTCGAACTTCAGAGACCGCCCGGTCATGAGAGATCCGCATCTTCTCATCACTTCTCGTGCTGAAATAATTGGTGCTCTGCGCGAGCGATCTCTCCGAAGTTTTGGTGGCCACCTTAAACTTGCAAAAGAGGAGCTCATTCAGATCAAGGCCAGGGTCCGTGCACTTTCACCGCAAGCCACATTAGATCGTGGCTATTCTGTCGTGCAGTTAACCACTGGTGAAATTGCCCGCGATGCCAATGCATTGAAAGTTGGAGATCTGCTTCGTCTTCGTTTAGCTAAGGGCGAGAGCCATGCCACAGTGACTGCTCAGAGCGTGAAGGAGTAGATTTAACCTATGGTCGAAAAACAGATTTCATACGAGGCCGCGCGCGATGAGTTAGCTGAAGTTGTCGCCGCCCTTGAAACCGGAAGTGCCACTCTCGAAGACTCCTTAAAACTCTGGGAGCGCGGTGAAGAGTTAGCAAAGATTTGCCAGGAGTGGCTTGATGGGGCGAAGAAGAAGTTGGATGCGGTTAAGCCGTAAATCAGATGCCAAATTTTTCATATTCTGAGCTCTTGCCTTTAGGTGAAGATGAAACAAAATATCGTTTTGTAGGCACCGAGGGTGTAACTGTTGTGCACTATGGAGACAAAGAGTTTTTGCAGGTCGAACCTGAGGCCCTTGAAAAACTAACCACTGAGGCAATCCACGATATTTCGCACTATTTACGTCCTGCACATTTGCAGCAGTTGGCGAACATCATTTTTGATCCTGAGGCATCACCTAACGATCGCTTTGTCGCAACGGATTTATTGAAAAATGCCAATATCTCAGCCGGTGGAATTCTGCCGATGTGCCAAGACACAGGAACTGCTTTGGTCATGGGAAAAAAGGGTCAGCGAGTTTTAACTACTGCCAAAGATGAGATTGCGATTTCGCAGGGAATCTATGATGCTTTCACGAAATTAAATCTGCGCTATTCGCAGATGGCACCAGTGACAATGTGGGAGGAGAAAAATACCGGCAATAACCTTCCTGCCCAGATTGAAATATTTGCCGATAGCGATCACCCTGATGAGTACAACTTTCTCTTCATCGCAAAAGGCGGGGGTAGCGCGAATAAATCATTTTTATACCAAGAGACTAAAGCGATTCTAAACCCAACCTCTTTAATCAACTGGCTCGATGAAAAACTGCGTTCAATAGGCACTGCCGCCTGTCCGCCGTATCACTTAGCAATCGTTATCGGTGGAACAAGTGCCGAGCACACTGTTAAGACAGCCAAATTAGCAAGCACTAAGTATTTGGATTCACTCCCAACTAGCGGTGATGCTGCTACCGGTCATGGCTTTAGAGATCTTGAGTTAGAGCAACAGGTTTTAGAGTTAACGAGAAAGTTAGGAATTGGTGCTCAGTTTGGTGGAAAGTACTTCTGCCACGATGTTCGAGTAGTCCGCCTGCCCCGCCATGGTGCATCGTTGCCGATTTCAATCGCAGTCTCCTGTTCTGCAGATCGCCAGGCAAAGGGAAAAATCACCAAGGAGGGAATTTTCCTTGAAGAGCTCGAGCGAGAGCCCGCACATTTCTTACCTGAAACCACCGATGAGCATCTAGCCGATGAGGTTGTGGCCATTGACCTCAATCAACCGATGGAGAAGATCCGTGCCGAGCTCTCTAAATACCCAGTCAAAACGCGGCTTAGTCTTACCGGAACATTAGTTGTCGCCCGCGATTTAGCCCATGCTGCAATTAAAGCGGCAATGGATAAAGGTGAACCAATGCCTGAATATCTAAAGAAATATGCGGTGTATTACGCCGGCCCAGCTAAAACACCAGCGGGATATGCCTCGGGCTCATTTGGTCCAACTACTGCCGGTCGCATGGACTCGTATGTTGAGTACTTTCAATCTAAAGGCGGCTCATTTGTCATGCTGGCAAAGGGCAATAGATCTAAAGCCGTCACCGATACCTGTAAAGCAAACGGAGGCTTTTACTTAGGATCGATTGGTGGACCTGCTGCCAGACTTGCTTTGGAGTGTATTAAAAAAGTAGAGGTCTTAGATTTTGAAGAACTTGGTATGGAGGCCGTCTTTAAAATCGAAGTCGTAGATTTTCCCGCCTTTATCGTTGTTGATGACAAGGGAAATGATTTCTTCGCGGAAACTTCAACTCCGATAACTATTGGTGTTAAGCCTTAAGACTGATACCAAGCACAAACTTACTTGTTGACACAGCCCACCGGACTCATTACCGTGATAGTCATGTTTCAAAAGCCATGGATGAAAGTTCTGGGTAGCGTCTTGCTTGCTTTTGCGGTGACCGCCGCATTCATAGCGCTGATGAGTGCAATTGGCTTAAGCGAAGACAGTCGTTTAGGGCACTTCGGCTTTCACGCGGCGCTGGCGGCAAGTTTCGGCATACTGTTCTTTACCTCGCGACGGGTCTGGCCTGCCCCCCGCGAGGGTGTCGAGCGCGGGCTTCGAAAATTGCTGGTACTCGGTTTTATATTGGCCCTCATCGGCTCGACATTGGAATCATTAGGAGCCCTGGGATACGGAGTCGACGATGGCAACACAATTACCAATGAAGCGCTTGCCAGCGTGCACAACATCGGACTTGTGTTTACAACTCCCGGTCTTCCGGTAATTCTGGTTGGCCTAATCGGAACCTTTGTGGTCCGGATCTTGTTTCGAATTCGTAAGAAACCCGTGGTCACTTAAACGCTTTCTCCTTGACGATTAGGTATTCCTTCTGCCGATCGGATGTTTTACAAGTCGCGGACGAAGCCGAGTTCGTTGCTGTAGGGGTCCGCGATAGTGAACTTGCGGGTTCCCCAATGTGCTGAACTCACAGAGTTTCGATCAGAGGAATCGCTGGCTAAAAGATTACATTAATAAAACTTTAAGCCAAGATGTTCAAGAAATAAGTAAAATTCAGCTCCTTGACTCTGGACTACTTTCTCATTTAGCGAAGTTAACTCCCGAAAAAAAATCGGAAAGAGTGTCGCGGTAGCAACAGAATTTGGACATGCTTTCGAATCCTTTGTAACAAATAATTTTCTCAGGCTTGCACTGTTGAGTGATGATTATATTGCACCGGGACATTGGAGAACACATGATTCTGATGAGGTGGATCTAGTTCTTAAATTTCAAACTGGGGCAATTGTGGGAATTGAAGTTAAGGCTGGCAAAATGTTGTCTGATTCAGATTTTCGAGGACTGAGGAAGCTGAGGGAGTATGTGGGAAGCGACTTCTATTGTGGAATTTTAATGTATCAGCTGGAGTTTTCTTTTCGTAATGCGGATGGATTGATCGCGTTGCCAGCTGATCGTTTATGGCTTGAATAGGACTGAGTGCTGGAGGCGTACAAATATCCCCAATCATAATATTGGCATAAACCTGATGCCATTTAGTTCCTTGCCTTGCGAAGGGCAGTTTTAACGATTGGTGGGATTACTTGGCAAGGTTCAGTTCGCCCTGACGCTTCGCGCCGCTAACATCTGATGCGTACAACCATCTAGCGCTCCCGATTCTGCAACAGTAATCACATCTTCCACGAGATGTCTCCATGTTCCAAGAAGTGACAATACGGAGGTAACGACCACTCCGCCTGGCCATATTCATCATAGTAAGAGCGCATTTTTTGACCATCATCCTAGGTCATGAATGTCATTCTGATAGTGCCGTGCCACGTGGCGACGGGTTTCGCAAATTTAGACTCTTTTAGAGTAGAAATCGTATGGAAGCACATGCTTCGCTACCATTGTTGACATGAGTACAGCTTTTTCGATTTTTGGAACGCTCTTAATTTTTCTAGCCGTACTTTTCCATATCTACGTATTTATGCTCGAAAGTCTTTCTTGGCGAAAACCAAAGACATGGAAGGTTTTTGGGATTTCAAGTCAAGAGCATGCAGACATCATCGCGCCAATGGCGCTGAACCAAGGCTTCTATAACCTATTTTTGGCAATTGGCGCTGGGGTTGGGTTAGTGATGCTTGGTGTTAACTCGGTGATCGCCTTAACGCTCTTAGCTTTTGCCTCACTGAGTATGGCCGGGGCCGGGTTGGTCCTGTTTTTAAGCGTAAAAACCTCGCGTCGCGCCGCGATTATTCAAGCTGGGCCGCCGTTGCTTGGAATTGTTTTTTTACTAATTGGTCGAGCGCTCTAATTAAAAAGCCTTTAAAGAAATATCGGGTTTAGTAATAGCGCTTTGATTTAAAATGTGACCACGCTTTGCATGGGGATTCATAGCGAATAGTGATGTAGCGCAATCCCCAACGAATCTGAGTAACTGGATTAGTTCTCCAGTCTGAACCAACAACCGACATCTTGTCAGCTGGCAAAGCCTGTGGAATTCCATGAGCGCCGGAGCGATAGTTGTGCGCTTTATAGTTCCAGTGGCTCTCCTTAGTCCAGAGATTATTTAGACACGAGAACTGTTTGTCCCCCATGCCATACTCATCGGAGAGAATGAACTTAGCTACCTTTTTGGCTCCAACGCTGGTTCGGGCCATTTCTACTTGATGACTAATAGACGAGACAAGAGCTAGGTCGCTAGAGAAGATCGCCCCGATGCGCGTCGATGCAAGATCAATTGAGCCATACAGCACTCCAGCGCTAAGCGGGGTAGCTTCTTCAAATGCCAAAGCACTCTCGTTAAGTGGGGGCTCGATCTCGATGCTGGTGGTCATCGGAAACTCTAAGCCGTATGCACTTGGAAGCGCCGAGGTCAGAAAGAGCAGGGAGGCTATAACGCCCCAGATAGCTACGTACTTGCTACGACGCTTCATGTCACCCCTTCCCTTTTCTCTGATCAGCCCATAACCAATTGGCCTCAATTGAGGCCTTATTGACTACGGGGAAGGCTTTAGAGTGTCGTGTCTGGGGTATATCGGCAAATTAAAGCAAGCCTAAGTTGCAAATTCACAGAATTGCGAATGGCTGTGGATGAGTAAAAGCGCAGGTCAGCACGTATGATGTCCGAAATGTACCAAATGTGAGTGTGAGATTGTTTCTGACCCTTTTAAGGGGCTTGCATTGCCTATCCTGCGATGGGACCTTCAAGCATTTCCGTGACAAGGGCAGCGATCGGCGAGCGCTCCGAACGAGTCAAGGTCACATGGGCAAAGAGTGGGTGGCCTTTGAGAGTTTCAACGACTGCAACCACTCCATCGTGGCGACCTACTCGCAAGTTATCGCGCTGGGCAACGTCATGAGTCAAGATGACGCGCGAACCCTGACCGATTCGAGAGAGGACGGTTAAGAGAACTCCTCGTTCTAACGACT
>JACSDF010000029.1 GCA_015660815.1 Actinomycetota bacterium | reverse complement strand
GGCAGCGATCGGCGAGCGCTCCGAGCGAGTCAAGGTCACATGGGCAAAGAGTGGGTGGCCTTTGAGAGTTTCAACGACTGCGACCACGCCATCGTGGCGACCTACTCGCAAGTTATCGCGCTGGGCAACGTCATGAGTCAAAATAACGCGCGAGCCCTGACCGATTCGAGAGAGGACGGTTAAGAGAACTCCTCGTTCTAACGACTGGGCCTCATCGACAATCACAAATGAGTCATGTAGTGATCGTCCACGAATATGAGTTAAGGGCAAGACCTCAATTAATCCGCGGTCAACGATTTCGTCGATGACAGCCTGGCTTACTAAAGCACCTAAAGTATCGAAGACAGCTTGAGCCCAAGGTGACATTTTTTCACCTTCACTACCAGGCAGATAACCAAGCTCTTGGCCACCCACTGGATAGAGCGGGCGGAAGATAACCACCTTCTTATGGATGCGTTTTTCCATGACCGCTTCAAGTCCGGCGCATAATGCCAATGCTGATTTTCCAGTTCCGGCGCGACCGCCAAGTGAGATGATCCCAATTGATTCATCGAGTAAAAGATCTAATGCGATTCGTTGTTCGGCGCTTCTGCCATGTAAACCAAATGCACTTCGATCTCCCCGTACTAACTGCAACTGCTTGTCTGCTGTGACTCGGGCGAGCGCGCTTCCGCGATCAGAGTGAAGTACGACTCCGGTGTGAACGGGGAGTTCATGTGCCATCTCGTGATCGGCGCGATCAGATGCATACAAATCATCGATGGTATTGGATGCAACGTTGAGTTCAACGATTCCAGTCCAACCGCTATTCGAAACAAGCTCCGCTAAATACTCCTGGGCTTCGACACCAACTGAGGATGCTTTAACACGAAGGGGCAAGTCTTTAGTTACGAGAACAACATCTTTGCCATCACCCATTAAATTCTTGGCAATGGCCAGGATTCGCGAGTCATTGGTGCCATCGCGCAAGAATCCCTGTGGCAGCGTCGAAAGATCGGTGTGATTGAGTTCTACTGAGAGCGTTCCGCCCTCAGGAGTAACAGTGAGCGCTTTATCGAGGCGGCCATGGGTTAGACGAAGATCATCAAGTGCGCGAAGAGCAGCTCTAGCAAAGTAGCCAAGCTCTGGATGATCGCGCTTTGTTTCTAACTCACCGATGACTGCAATCGGGATTATGACTTCGTGCTCTGCAAACTTATAGAGCGCGCCAGGATCAGCCAGCAAAACACTGGTATCTAAAACAAAGGTCTTCTTACCGCTTTGACTCTTAGAAGCCAATGGCTGAACTCCTCGATTTAATTTGTACTAGTCGGGAACTACTTCGGGTATGAAAAAGATAGAACTAGATTTGCCCGATTGCGCCTCGACACGCACAGATGCAATGTTAATTCTTGAAGAATTACTTACGAGCCAAAGCGGCGTTGTCGCAAAGAGAATGCACGTAAGGCACGCAAAAAATCCACGCGGCGAAAATCTGGCCAATACGCCTCACAGAAGTAGAACTCTGAGGATGCACTCTGCCACAACATAAATCCTCCGAGGCGCTGCTCCCCTGAAGTTCGAATGAGGAGTTCAGGATCTGGCTGACCGGCGGTATATAAAAACTTTGAAATATCTTCACTCGTTAAATGCGCTTTAGCTGCTTCGAGTGAACTGCCCGCCCTTTCTTCCTCACTCAAATAACTCTTCACGGCATCTACAATTTCGCGACGACCACCATAGCTAATAGCGACATTTACTTCGACGCCGTCTTCACGGATAGGTTTAAGGTTGCTCAATTTGTGGCTAAGCCAATCTGGAAGTAAATCTAGAGCGCCAACGGCCTTAATATTCCATCGACCTGTGGCAGCTAACTCATCTACTGTCTCACTAATAATTTTAAGCAGTTCCTCAATTTCGGCGGCACTTCGTTTGAAATTATCGGTTGATAAAAGCCAGAGCGTTACAACACGGACATCGGCCTCATCGCACCAGCCAAGAAACTCAATAATTTTACTAGCGCCAGCCTTGTGCCCATTTGGGTCGGATAGATTGGGATTGGCTTTAGCCCATCGTCGATTTCCATCCAGGATGACTCCAACATGGTGTGGGGTCTTAGAAAAATCCAAAGATCGCACTAAACGCCACTCATAGAGTGGGTAGAGAAGTGACTTAATTAATTTACGAATAACGGCGTACAATTCGGCGCTCAGCTATCAGTGATGCGATTGGAAGTGTCCCAGCCAGAATCAAGCCAAACATTTTCATAATTGGCCAACGTGCTTTGGTTGCAAATTGAATCGCAGTTATTACATAAACAAAATATATCCATCCATGGACAAATGGAATCCATGCAACTTTTTCTTTCCATTCGCCATTATTAATAAAATATGCAACGGGAATATCTACAAACCATAAAAGTAGCGACATTACGCCGGCGATGATGGCCATTATTCGAAAACGGAAAATTTCAGATTTCACAGGGCTACCTTACGACGATAAAAGGGGAGGTACAGCACAACTCCTGCCATTAGCCACCAGATCACCACATACGACAGGTGCTGCCAGTAAAAACCCGGGATCCGAGAGACAAGTTTCTCAGCACTAACCCGAGTCCGAAGAAATTCATCTCCGTTGTGACCTTCGCGGACGGCCAGAATATAGCCATCGAATAGATCTATGTCGGTGATACCGACAATAACTGCACTATCTAGACGCGAAATCACTCCAGGCGAATTATCGGCTCTATCTCCATCTTGACGAGCATGCAGTTGTCCGACCACGTCGATCACCATTGGCTGTTCGATGCCTGAATTTAGCAGCCGCTCTGACCATAGACCGCGAACAACCAAAATCCCTCCACTTGATCCAACCTGCAAAAGCGAGACCTCCCAATCATCCAACTTTCCAGTTGCATCTGGTTGGTTAGGGGCCTTGAAGTTAGCAATGTAGCGCCCAGAAACTTTCACCTGGCGATTTAATGCATTGGGTGTGAGCGAAGTATTGGCCGAGGCTATTGATTCAAGTGAAACAATATTTTGATCCACCGTAGTTGCAGTGACCAAACTAGCCTTTAGTGCCGCTGCCCGATCTAACTGCCAGATTCCAAGTGAAAAAAAGATAGATGCGAGAAGGAGAACTGCAAGCGCAGCTGCAATCCGAGATCCAAGGTTTTTACTTTTCGGTTGTCTCATCGCTTCGATCAACGCCCATGAAGCGTTTATAGAAACTTCGCATCAAAAAGACTACGACGATAATCAAAATTACGATGGTGAGTGAGCCAGCTGCACCCATTTCAATATCTTTTTGCATGGCATAATCATCCCATGCCCGCCGAGTTCTCTTACAACGACCGATACGGCATACGCCCCGGAAATCGATGGGTTGGAGTAGCAATATTTTTCGCAGTGACTGGAATTGCCTGGCTGTCGTGGGCAGGGTTGCATCATTCAAATCCACCAATTAGATACTCCTTGATCTCATACTCAATAACCTCTGAGAAAGAGATCTCGGTGCGTTATTCAGTGCTGCGCCAAGACGCCAACCAGATCGTTGTCTGTACTCTGATTGCACGAGATTTCGATAAAAACGTGGTGGGTCAAGTAGATGATGAGATTGAACCTGGATTAGCATCGTTAGAACGCACAGCAAGCGTGCAATCGCGCGGGCCGGCAGTCAATGCCGATGTAATTGGTTGTCGTCCCAAGTAATCACCTAGTACCTTTGCTCCTTATGAGCTCACAGACCTGGTTGACGCAAGAGGCTGCAGATCGTTTGCGGGCCGAGTTAGAGAATTTAGAAGGTCCAGGGCGCAAAGAGGTAACGGCAAAGATTGAGGCGGCCCGCGCCGAAGGTGATTTAAAGGAAAATGGCGGCTATCACGCCGCGCGTGACGAGCAGGGCAAGATGGAGGCTCGTATCCGTCAGTTAAAGCAGATGTTAGAAAACGCCCACATCGGTACCCCGCCACCTAGCGCCGATGGACGAGTTGGCGCGGGAATGGTGGTCACCGCACATATTGCAGGTGATGAGATGAAGTTTCTCTTGGGATCTCGCGAAATCGCATCTGGTGATCTAGATGTCTATAGCGAAAAGTCACCATTAGGAGCAGCTGTCATGGGCGCGGAAATCGGTGCAACGGTTACATACAGCGCACCTAACGGACGCGAAATTACCGTTGAGATTATTGCGGCGGAATTTTACGCTTAACCGTAGCCAGATTTAGCTGGATGTATTGGCGTACTTCTTCACACTTAATGGAATAAATATTGCCATTAAGAGAATCATGTATAACAAGGATGTCTCTAACGGGTGCTGACTAGGCCACGAGCTAGCGGTGGCTCCGAACTCATTTTCTAAACCAAATAACTGCCGGCATGCTGCGACCATCGATGAAACTGGGTTCCATTCGGCGACATACTGCAGCGCTCGTGGCATTCCAGTTGTGGGAGCAAATGCATTTGATAAAAATGTCATAGGAAATGTCACCAAGAATCCAACGTTCTGAACGACGCGAGCATCTCGAACAACGAGACCTACATAAATACCAATCCATGAGAGGGCATAGCCAAAGGCAAAAAGGAATAGGAAGCCTAAAGAGACGCTCAAAAAGCCTGAGGATGGGCGCCAACCAACAGCAAAGCCAGCGGCGGCCATCACGACGAGAACTAATATATTTAAAAGTGCGTCTCCAAATGTTCGACCAATAACTACTGCCCCGCGAGAGATTGGTAATGATCTAAAGCGATCGATGAGACCTTTCTCCATATCTTGGGCTAAGCCCGCCGCCGTTGAAGCCAATGTGAAAGCTACAGTCTGGACAAAGATGCCAGGCATTAGTAGTTGCACATATCCACCAGGCTGATCCGTTGCAATCGAGCCACCGAAAACATAGCGAAATAAGAGGACAAACATGACGGGCTGAATCGTTGAGAAAATAAGTAGTTCGGGGATTCGAGCAAGTTGTAATACTTGGCGCTTTGTAATAACTAAAGAGTCGCTTAGTACATGCTTCATTTTCTTTCCCCTCTTTTCTTCTTTACCGGTTCGACGACCGTCTCTTCTGCGACATGGCCGGTAAGAGAAAGGAAAACATCATCAAGAGATGGTCGCTTGAGGGCGATATCTAGCGGGTGAATTGAGGCCTCGTCTAAGGCACGTAAAGCCTGAATAAGAGCGCTTGAACCACTTGTAACTGGTGCGCTCACAGTTCGTCCATCGAGATGTGTTGCACTCCCACTAACCTGAGCGATTATCTCTTGCACTTTAGTTAAATCTTGGTTTTCAGCTGTTATCTCTAAGCGTTCACCGCCTACCTGCTTTTTTAATACATCTGAAGTTCCTCGAGCAATCACTGTGCCATGATCAATTACTGCAATCTCATCGGCTAATTGATCAGCTTCTTCTAAATACTGAGTTGTCAATAACAAAGTTACTCCGCCTGTAACTAACTCTTCGATTACACCCCACATCTCCATGCGTCCGCGCGGATCTAACCCAGTCGTTGGCTCATCTAAGAATAAAACTTTCGGTTGCACAATTAATGAAGCCGCTAAATCTAAACGGCGACGCATTCCACCTGAATACGTTTTGATCGGTCGGCGCGCACTCTCAGTAAGTGAAAACCTTTCAAGAAGTTCATTTGCTCGATCAATCGATTTTTGTCTACCTAAGTGATAAAGACGACCAAACATCACTAAGTTGTCCCAACCAGTTAGCGTCTCATCGACGGCTGCATACTGACCTGATAAGCCAATAACTTCACGAACTTTGTCGGGATGTTTTATGACATCGATACCAGCAACATGAGCACTTCCGGAATCAGGTTTAAGTAACGTTGCAAGAATGCGAACGGTCGTTGTTTTTCCAGCGCCATTTGGGCCTAACACACCAAGGACAGTGCCTTCAGCTACATCAAGTGATAAGCCATCTAACGCTCTCACTTCACCCTTGTTATATGTTTTAACTAACTCTTCAGCACTCACTGTCTTCACGCGGTAACCTTACCTTTATGTCCCCTAATCCACCCATAAATGCATCGGCCAAAGCCCATACCCATCGTGAAATTATGGTCATTCTTGGCGGGCTGATGACGGGGTTGCTACTTGCCGCTTTGGACCAGACGATTGTCTCTACAGCTCTGAAAAATATCGTCGAAGAGTTCGATGGCCTCAACCATTACACCTGGGTCGTTACCGCCTACCTTCTGACTTCTACAGCATCGACTCCGCTGTATGGAAAAATCTCGGATATTTACGGACGTCGCCCGGTCTTTCAATTTGCAATCGTTACATTTCTAATCGGTTCACTACTGGCTGGGGCAGCCCAAGATATGAACCAGCTCATTGCAACTCGCGCACTGCAAGGTCTGGGTGCAGGCGGATTGATGGCGCTAACTTTTGTAATCATTGGTGACATCGTTCCACCACGCGAGCGCGGCCGCTACCAAGGCTACTTTGGCGCGGTATGGGGGTTGTCTTCAGTAGCCGGCCCACTTCTGGGTGGTTTCTTTTCTGATCACGACCAGATCCTTGGAATCACCGGATGGCGTTGGATCTTCTTCATTAACATTCCTTTTGGAATTGCATCTCTCTTAATCACTTCAGCTGTACTTCACATTCCAAGAGTTAAGCGTGAACATAGTATTGATTACCTTGGTGCCATCTTGATGGTTACCTCCGTCTGTTTAGTTCTTCTCTCGGTTTCAATTTATGGTCCACAGTACGGTTGGACTGATTCCAGAACGACCCTCTTTTTGGTAATCGGCGTAGTTTTAGCGCTTGTGTTTCTCAAATGGGAGAGCAAAGCAAAAGAGCCCATTATTCCTCTATATCTTTTTAAGAATCACACATTCTCAGTAACTTCTGCGCTCGGTGCCGTCATCGGCGCTGGAATGTTTGGAGCAATTGTCATGCTTCCGCTCTACTTCCAGGTCGTAAAAGGCTACTCGGCTACCGATGCCGGGCTTAAATTAATTCCATTGATGCTTGGAATTGTTACGACGTCAATCTTTTCTGGAAAGATGATCACGAAGCACGGGCATTACAAACGATTCCCGATAATCGGAACAGCGATCATGACTGTTGGAATCTTGCTGATGACGCGTTTGCAAATCGATACCCCTTATTGGCAGATTTCAATATATGCGATCATGGTCGGTGCAGGGCTTGGTCTATCAATGCAAACCATTGTTATTGCGCTGCAAAATGCAGTTGAATTCAAGGATATGGGCATCGCAACAAGTAGCAATACGTTCTTTAGATCTCTTGGCTCAGTCTTTGGTACCGCAATCTTTGGAAGTATCTTGACCAACCGAGTTGGACACTATTTAACAACGAACTTCGAAGATCTCGCTAAGTCCGACCCGACTGCAGTTGCCGGTTTTAATGTGAGCCAACTTGAAGGAGTTTCAGAAAACACGGCCATTTTAGAAACACTTCCGCCAATTATTCAAAATACTGCACTTGAAGCATTCGTGAGCTCTTTCCATATTGTCTTTTATGCTGCAGCACCGATTACTGCCTTGGGTTTTCTCCTCGCACTTATGCTTCGTGAGATGCCATTGCGTACCTCTGAGGATTACGCAGCGGCCCGTGAAGAGGCAGCAGGAGATTCAATCGGGTAATGCAATCTCCATTTAAGGATCTTCCTCGAGAGATATCGATTCTGGTTGCTGCATCCTTTTTTGTGGCCGTGGGTTTTGGAATCGTACTTCCCGCTATTCCTGTCTTTGCCCAAACCTTTGGCGTTAATAATGCAGCAATAGGGTTGGTTATTTCCATGTTTGCTATCACCCGCTTTGCCTCCGGATTAATCTCGGGAAAGCTCGTCGATTTATTTGGTGAAAGAGTTGTCTTTTCAACCGGCGTATTTATGGTTGCGCTCTTTGTTCTCCTTGCAGGTTTGTCTACAACCTATACACAACTTTTGATTTTTCGAGCAGCAGGTGGACTTGGATCATCGATGTTTTCAGTCGCGGCTGGATCGGTCATCATGCGCGCTGTTGATGATGAGCACCGAGGTCGTGCTCAAGCTGTCTATAACGGTGCATTCTTATTTGGTGGTATTTCAGGTCCTGCAATTGGTGGAGTGCTCTCTCTAATATCACTTCGCGCCCCTTTCTTTGCATACTCTGCAATGCTTTTAGTTTCTGGAGTCATTGCACATTTCTTCCTTAGGGGGGAAAAGATTGGTAAAAGAGATAAAAATTCAGACGAGAGTGAGCACACTACGGTGCGCGAAGCACTTGCGATGAAGCCCTACCGAACTGCTCTCATACTTGTTTTTATAGGCAACTGGGTAATCTTTGGAATGCGCACTTCAATCATGCCAATATTTGTCATCGAAACTCTCAAATCAACTACTGCAGTAGTCGGTTATGGTTTTGCTATTAGTGCCGTTTTTCAAGGAGCATTATTAATGCGCGGCGGGCGAATCTCAGATAGCAAGGGTCGAAGGTATGCATCCATTCTTGGATCGAGCATTCTCTTAGTCGGATTGATTCTCTTAACCGTGACAGTTCATCCTTGGATGTTCTTACTCTCTATGGCGATAATGGGTGTCGGAGGGGCATACCTTTCTACAACACCGGCCAGTATCGTGGGAGACATAATTCGAGGTCGTGGCGGCCAAGTAATTGCAGTTTTCCAAATGGCCGGAGATGCCGGAATGATTGTTGGTCCCCTCGTTCTTGGTGCACTCTCAGATATGTATTCATTCCGAACTGCATTTGCCGTATCGACATTGGTCTTTGCCTTTGGCGTATTTCTAACGACCACGATTCCGGAGACTCGCCAAAACTATATCTCCAGAAAAAGCGAAAAGCCTCAGATTATTAACCTGAGGCCTCTCGATTAAACTTTTCCGTTTAGTCGTCACCACGCAGGATTGATAATAAGCGCAGAACCTCTAAATACAGCCAAACAATTGTGACCATTAAACCAAATGCTGCTCGCCATGACTCTTGCTCTGGCAGACCAGCATTGATTCCCTTTTGAATCTGATCAAAGTCTAAAATCAAGAAAAAGCTTGCAAGAACCATTCCGCCGGCTGCGAGGATTAAACCAAAGCCTCCGATGTTATAAATGCTTGCGCCAAATAGTGAACCAACCATTGAGAGGAGGGCTAATACAACGTAGCCAATCAATGCCGTCATCAAGACTTTAGTGAACTTTGGTGTTACGCGAATACGTCCGCTCTTGTAAGCGAACAACATTCCGGTAAATGCACAGATTGTCACCAAGATTGCCTGGCTTACGATGCCTTGATACATGTCGTTGTAGAGATTGCTGATTGTGCCAAGTGCTAAACCTTGAAAGGCAGCATAAGCAATAATCAATCCCGGTTTAACCGTCTTGCTAAAGCTATTGACCATTGCAAGGGCAAAGCCACCTAAGACGCCGAGCAACAACGCTCCGCCACCTAAGTCAAGCGTCCATGCAGCGCCGCCCACGGCGACAAGAACTGCAAATAAAATTCCAGTACGAGTGACAACGTCATCAATCGTCATGCGACCTGTGCGCAATGAAGATGCTGCAGGTGCGTTATAAGTATTCTCTAGCGCTGCGTCGGTCTCAGTTAGTACTTTGGGATCAAATGCAGCGTATCCACGCTGATTAAACGCCCGTCCTAAAACAGGGTTTGAACTGCGCATAACTTTTCTCTCCTTTTGGTATACAGCCAGAAGTTCTGGCAGTTGTCTTACTTAACAAGTTTAAGGCTAGGAAGATTCCCACGCGAAATGAATTGAGCTCAATCTGCTTAAAAGCACCTGAGAATTGGTGCCCCGAGTGGGGGTCGAACCCACACTGGGAGGATTTTAAGTCCTCTGCCTCTGCCATTGGGCTATCGGGGCCACGTGAAGGGGTAAATCTACACTCTTTTTCTAGCCCTACTGTCCAGCAATGGAACGTGCAATACCATCCAAAATATCTGACTCTGAAGCAACAAATTCATTAGCCCCAGTGGCTTTCATGATCTCTGAAAGAACTAAAGCACCAGCCGGAATTACATCAACACGGCCAGGGTGCATATATCCAAGAGCTAGCCGTTGTTCACGAGTGGTGTTTAAAAACATCTCTGCAACTTCATGAGTTTTATCGGCACTAATGCGCGATAAGTGAATTGCATAACGGTCATATTCGGTTAAATCGAGAGCGGCTGCCGCGACGGTTGTTGCAGTGCCGGCAACTGCGATAAATGTTTTCGATTCTGTGATTGGAACAATTGCGGCTGCCTTTGCTATCGCTTCTTGAATATCTACTCGAGCCTTTTCAATCTCATGTGGATTTATTGGGTCATTGGTGAAATGACGTTCGGTCATGCGAACGCAACCGATGTTGACACTCTTTGCGAACTCAACATGAGCCGTGCCAAAAACGAACTCTGTGGATCCCCCACCGATATCAACAACGAGAAATGGGCCGCCGGCCGGTGACAGATCTTGAATGGCACCAGTAAATGAAAGAGATGCCTCCTCTTCGCCGCTAATTACTTCAGGTTCGACACCAATCCGCTCACGTACGCCATCGATAAAGAGATGGCGGTTCGTGGCATCACGTGTTGCACTTGTTGCACAGAAACGAATCTTCTGCACTCCACGCTTTGCTATCTCGAGTGCGATTTTATCGACTGCAGCTAAAGTTCGCGAAATGGCATCGGGGTGGAACTCGCCGAATTGGTCAACACCTTGCCCTAAACGAACAATCTCCATTGTGCGAATAACTTCGCGAAAATTATCACCTTCGATATCGGCAATCAGCGCTCTGATTGAATTAGTGCCGCAATCAATAGCCGCTACTCGCATGGTGCGCCCTGCCACCACGGAGGTAATTTCGCTAATGCCTCATCTCCAAGTGGGTTTACATCGGGGCCAGCCGCGAGTGAGTGCGCAACCAATGAATGCAAACACTTTACGCGGGTCGGCATTCCACCGGCCGATACATCCTCTACTTCAGGAACATCAATGCCAAGGGCTGAACGCGCTGCGATGTAATCATCATGGGCGGCATGATATGCCCCGGCTAACTGCGCATCGCTTTCTAGACGTTCATTCATTTCTCCCATTAAACCCGTTGTTTCCAGAGTTGAAATTACGGCAGTCAATCGTGGGCATGTTGCGTAATAGAAAGTGGGAAATGGAGTGCCATCGGCCAAACGAGGTGGAGTTTCCACAACGGCCGGTTTACCACAAGGACATCGATATGCGACTGCATGAACATCTCTTGGCGTACGACCCAACTGAGTTTCAATGCAATCTAGATCGCCCTGACTAACCTGCCTCACTTATTGCCAGATTCGCTAATTGATGCAATGAGACGTGCGTACCACGGCTGTCCATCAACCAAAGCTTGTGCAACTCTTGTTACTGGTACGGCATCGCTTGTCGTTGCGTCTTCGGTAACTATGTACTGGCGCTCACCAGGTAAAACAAAGTGGAGACGTTCACGCGCCTGAGATTTGACATACTGCGGATCTTGCCAGAGCAAAAGTTCCTTGCGTGCATCGTCGAGCGCTTTATTGTCAGAAGTTAACTGAGCATTGAGTGCACTTATTTGTGCGCGTTGGGTGAAGTAATGTTTAAATGGTGGCGCAAGTGTCAAAGCCAAAATAAAGAGAATGGCTGAGAGTGCAAGCGCGCGACCCGATGTACGTCGACGCCGAAATGAAAGTTGTCGACGTGCCATCGGAAACGCTACTTATGCCTTAAAACGTGGAAAAGCTCCGCGGCCGGCATAACGTGCACCGCTTGAAAGCTCTTCTTCGATACGTAGTAATTGATTGTATTTAGCAACGCGCTCGGTACGTGCAGGTGCACCGGTCTTAATCTGACCGCAGTTTAGTGCGACAGCTAAATCGGCAATTGTCGTATCTTCGGTTTCACCTGATCGATGGCTCATCATTGTTCGGTAACTAGAATGATGTGCCATTTCAACGGCATCGATTGTTTCTGTCAGCGTTCCGATTTGGTTAACTTTAACAAGGAGCGCATTTGCAGTGTTGCCAGCGATTCCACGCGAAAGGCGCTCTGGATTAGTTACAAATAAATCATCACCAACGATCTGAATACGTGAGCCAAGAACGCTAGTCATCTGTGTCCAGCCGGCCCAATCCTCTTCGTTGAGCGGATCTTCAATTGAGACGATTGGATAAGCATCAACTAATGATGTGTAATAGGCGATCATTTCATCTGAAGTTTTGAGTGAGCCTTCAAACATGTATTTTCCATCCTCATGGAACTCTGTTGCAGCAACATCCATTGCAAGTGCGATATCGCTACCTGGCTTGAATCCTGCCGCCGTAATTGCTTCAAGAATTAAATCAAGGGCTGCCCGGTTGCTCTCAAGATTTGGCGCAAAGCCGCCTTCGTCACCGACACTTGTCGCTAATCCGCGCTTCTTTAGTACGGCTTTCAAAGCGTGATAAATCTCAGCGCCCCAACGCAATGATTCACGAAAAGTTGGTGCGCCGATTGGTGCAATCATAAACTCCTGGATATCTACGTTGGTGTCAGCGTGTGCACCACCGTTGAGAATATTCATCATTGGAACTGGAAGCAGGTGCGCATTTGGCCCACCTAAGTAACGAAAGAGTGAAAGATCTGCTGATTCAGCCGATGCTTTAGCAACGGCGAGAGAAGCACCCAAAATGGCATTTGCGCCCATGCGAGACTTGTTTTTCGTACCATCGAGTTCGATCATCGCTGCATCGACTAAACGCTGATCTTGTGCATCAAAGCCGATAATCTCTGGCGCGATTTCATTATTGAGAAATGCGATTGCTTTTTCTACACCCTTACCTAAGTAGCGTGTACCGCCATCTCGTAATTCAGCAGCTTCGAATGCGCCGGTCGATGCGCCGCTTGGAACCGCAGCACGTGCTTGCGTGCCATCTTCTAATTCGATTTCAACTTCAACCGTTGGATTTCCACGGGAGTCGAGAATTTCACGAGCTCCAAGAGCTTCGATTAATGCCATAGCGTTTCTCCTTCGTCACTTAAATCTAATGTGCGGCTGAGAGTTCAACGCTGAAATCGCACAAACTTTGGTGTGCTAATCCTATCGTGCCTCAGTGGCGGCAATTTGTTGGCTCAGTGCCATTGCCTCTTTTCGCAGGGCGGATTCTGCATCGACTCCGTTGGCGTTGGCCCATGCAATTACGGTCAACAAGGCTTGACCTACCGCGCTTTCACTTGCGCTGCCGCCGATGTCGATTGCATCTGGAGTTTCGACAGCAACACCGTATTTTGATGCGCGGTATAAAAGTTTTTCAATCAAGGGAAGTGCCGGTTGCGCCATCGCAATTCCATCAAGGGCAGAAGTACGCCCCTTCTCTTCTCTCTTAATATCTTCCCAGTTTTGTAGAACTTCTGTGGAATCTTGCACTTCAACTTCCGGCAAAGACGTGTGGGTGGCGACGGATCAACTTATCGGCAATCGCCTGTGCAACATCCTGAATTGAAAAGGGGTCAATGGGATCTTCTTCGGCGATTCGTGCATGGAAATAAACTTGTAGCAAAACATCGCCGAGTTCTTCACGCATATGGACGCGGTCATCACTGTGAACTGCATCAACAAATTCGTATGACTCTTCTAATAGATATTTAAGAAGTGACTCGTGCGTCTGCTCGGCATCCCAAGGGCATCCACCTGGCGAACGGAGTTGGTCCATAACTTCAGCAAGGCGCTGAAGTTGTGAACCCTCAATCACGCTACTTTATTTCTTCGCAGGAGAAACTGCGGGGCTTGCAGAATCA
>JACSDF010000028.1 GCA_015660815.1 Actinomycetota bacterium | reverse complement strand
ACCAGTTGCTCCAATAGGACCGGCAGGACCAGTTGCTCCAATAGGACCGGCAGGACCAGCAGGACCAGTTGCTCCGTCTTCACCATCTTCGCCACTTTGGCCGATAACTAATTTTGTATAACCCTTTGGACAATTCGCTGTTCCAGGATATGAAACATCATCATTACTTTTGCTTTTGACACAAAATGTGTAACCAGAAGAGCTGCTTCTAGAATCCTCTGCAGCTTTTGCACTTATTCCGCCTAAAGTCAGGGCTAATACCAGCAAACCAATACCTGACTTATGCGATTTGATATTTTTATAAAAAGATTTCATTTTTTGAACCCTCCGAAGCTAAGGACAATATGGGAAGAAAATTCAGTGCACCTAGTACTGAAATTTAAATTGGATCTGCCTCTCTGTAGGTTTACCTGCCAAAGTTTAAGCCAGAGAAGATGAATTGCGAATGGCTAATGGTTCAATTTTAAGTGGAGTCCAATTCAATTAATTGTGCATAACGAGAGGAATAGAAACATGAATGTAATTATTTACTTCAATGTTACTTGCGAGTATCAACGAAATAGCACTTTGATTTTCTTCGTTTATTGTCAATAGTTGAATAATCTATGAAGGCCTGCTTCACTCACCATGTGAAATACCTTCGCGCAACCACTTTCACATCGGTTTTCATTCTCTCGGTCGGGCTTTTAATTGCAATTGCGCCGTCAGTTCAAGCAAAATCTCTTGTCGGCTCGTCGTGCACCAAAGTGAACCAGCAACGGGGCGATGGACTTGGCAGAACTGTGATTTGTAAGAAGGTTGGATCCAAGAAAATTTGGCAGTTATTGGTAAAATCTAAGCCAAAGCCTCAGCAAAGTGGCAATACGCCAAAAAATACACCGACACAATCTAATTCTCCTGCAAACTCATGTACCAAAGCCCCTGAGTTCACTCACGACTTTATTGATCCAAAATTTGTTCGTGTAGTGACGCCAATTGGAGAACAGACAGGATCCGGTGGAGTAATTGCAGTTCGATCGTATGTGCACCCTGCAATTGAATTTGCAGGTCAAGAGTTACCAATCTTTGCGCCAATCGATATGACTCTATCTTCGGCAAGTTATTACAAACCGCCGGGTTCATCGGATACATATAAGCCTGAGTACTCGTTGTATTTCGAGGCGGGATGCGGAATCTCAGTGAAGTTTTTCCATATTAAAGGTGTCGTTGGAAAAATAGCAGGAGCGGTTCCTTCTGAACCAACAAATAGCAGTGCAGGACAAACAGTGAGGGCCACAGCAGTAAAAGCGGGCGAGCAGATTGGTTGGTATAAACTCGGCGAAACAAGTGTTGCATTTGACTTTTGGGTTGATAATTCTGCAATCACAAATAAATTTATAGTCCAGTCGCACTTCTCTAACAGCAACGCACGTCACAGTGTTTGTCCCTACGACTTTTATTCTTCAAATAAAAAATCTATCTGGCTAGCAAAATTAGGAGCACCGGGATCCAATCCAATACCAGGGACCGGTTGCGGAAGTATTTCGCAAGGGGTACCCGGCACTGCCGATGGAATGTGGTTTATAAGTGAGAGTACTGAAATTGATCGTTTGGTTTATGACGGTGCTTATCAGTCTCAGATTATGTTCTCGCTTGACGCAAGCGGAATTATTCGGATTGGCGGGCTTAATGCATCTGGTGCACCTGCTCAAATGATGATTTCTTCAAATGCGAGTACATGGAAAAAGCCCACTGATATCACTATTGGGGCTACCCATTGCTGGTCAAATTCCCAACAATCTGTGCGGGTTAATCTCATCAGCGAGAAAACCATGTCGGTTCTTGTAGGGGCTGGAAGTTGCGATGGATTAGGCAATCAGTCCCTGGGAAAAATGTATTACCGCTAAATCCGAAGGCAGGTATTTAAGAAAATCGGTCGACTTCAAGAAATCTATGGAGCGGGTGACCGGGATCGAACCGGCATGGCCAGCTTGGAAGGCTGGGGCTCTACCATTGAGCTACACCCGCAGGGTGGGTAGGCGCTAAAGATACTGGGTCGGTAAGAGATGAGTGAAATCTCGTCTAGACTCCTGCATTGCGCCTCGGGGCGTAGCGTAGTGGCTAGCGCGCCTGCTTTGGGAGCAGGAGACCGGGAGTTCGAATCTCCCCGCCCCGACCAGTTCTTTCTACTTATTTATAACTTGTTTAGGAGCATCCGTGAAAAGCACCATTGAGACACTTTCCCCGACTCGCGTTCGCCTTGATATCGAAGTTGAATATAGCGAGATGAGCTCTCATGTAGCAGATGCTTATAAGAAGATCTCAACACAGGTAAATATTCCGGGCTTTCGTAAAGGAAAAGTGCCTGCAGCGATGATTGATCAGCGCGTTGGTCGAGGAACAGTTTTGGACGAGGCGCTCAATGCGGCACTTCCAGATTTCTACGGCAAGGCAGCGAAAGAGCATTCAGTAGCAGTTATTGGCCGCCCAGTCGTCGACGTTAAAGAGTTTGTAGATAATGAAAAACTCACATTTACCGTTGAAGTCGATGTTCGCCCAGAAGTTAAGTTGCCAGATTTTTCAACAATTACGATTGAGGTCGATGATGTAGTTGTCGCCGATGCAGATGTTGATGAGCAAGTTGAATCTCTGCGCACACGATTTGGAACATTGACGACGGTAGAACGCGCAATCGTTAAAGGCGACTTTGCAACTCTAGATATGAATGCATCTATTAACGGTGAATCTGTCGAAGGCGGACAGGCCAACGATATTTCCTACGAAGTCGGTTCAGATCGCATGATTGAAGGCCTGGATGAGGTTTTAATTGGAATGTCAGCGGGAGAAGTTAAGAAATTTGAAACTCAACTGGTTGGCCAAGCCGAAGGCGAAAAGGGTGAAGTTGAAGTGACCGTCAAGGCGGTTAAAGAGCGCGAACTTCCACCAGTAGATGATGCCTTTGCAAAGCTTGCATCCGAATTCGATACTTTGGCCGAACTGAAGAGCGATTTTGTTGAGCGTCTTGGTCGCGTAAAGAAGATGGAACAAGGAACTCAAGCCCGTGATCGCTTAGTTGAAAAACTTTTGGCCGACCTAGATATACCCGTTCCGGATAATTTAGTTGAACTTGAAGTTACTGACCACCTTGAAGGTGAAGGTCGCTTGGAAGATGTCGAACATCGCGCAGAGGTCGATGGCCAGGTTCGTTCATCACTTAAGTCAGATTTCTTACTCGATGCGATTGTGCAGACAGAAAGCGTTCAAGTCAATGAAATGGAACTTACTGAGTACTTAGTTCGTACTTCGCAACGCTACGGAATGGCGCCTGAGCAATTTGCCCAAGAGTTACAAAAGGCCGGGCAGATTTCGCAGTTAGTCGCCGAGGTAACTCGCGCCAAAGCTTTAGCCTCAGTTTTGGGCCGAATCACCGTTAAAGATGCATCGGGCAATGTGATCGATCTTGAGGCGCTGCGCCCAAAGACCGAGCTCTCTGATGTGGTGGACGAGGCTTAACTCTCATCGCTTTTGCATGTGTCTTTAGCCCTAAGCGAACATAAGGCGTATCACGCTCCTTTTTCACAATTGCGGGAAGCATTTAGTGCCCAACATTGTTAGCCTCACTACAGGTATTACATATGCAACCGGAAGGAACACCCGTGGATTTTCTTAGCCCACAAGTTGGACAGATACATGCTCGTACGTCAAATATCGGGATGATTGGCTTAGATGATCAGGTCTATAACCGCCTGCTTCGCGAGCGCATTATCTTCCTTGCCGGTGAAGTTCGAGACGATATGGCCAATGCAATCTGCGCGCAGATCCTGCTCTTAGCGGCCGAAGATTCAAATAAAGATATTTATCTGTACGTTAACTCACCTGGTGGATCGGTTACCGCCGGAATGGCCATTTACGACACGATGCAATACGTTAAAAACGATATTGCAACAGTTGGAATGGGAATCGCTGCATCGATGGGTCAATTCCTACTTACTGCGGGCGCACCTGGAAAGCGATTTGCGACAGCTAATGCACGTATCTTGATGCACCAACCACTTGGTGGCATCGGCGGAACGGCTACAGATATTCGCATTCAAGCCGAGCAGATGGCGATTACTAAGCGAACAATGGCTGAAATTAACGCAAAGCACACGGGTCAGACGCTCGAAAAGATTCTTATTGATTCAGATCGTGACAACTGGTTTAACGCCGAAGATGCAAAGGCATACGGCTTCATCGATCATATTGCAACATCTGATGGTCAAGTATTCGGAGGAAAAGCGTAATGAAAAATATCCAGGAGATCACCTCACGTTACGTACTTCCAACAATTGAAGAAAAGACGGCTTATGGATTTAAGCGCCTTGATCCATACACAAAACTATTTGAAGAGCGCATTATTTTCATGGGTCAGCCAATCGATGACACCGTTGCAAACGATGTAATGGCACAGTTGTTAACCCTTGAATCTATGGATCCAGATCGCGACATCATGATTTATATCAACTCACCCGGTGGATCTTTTACTGCTTTGACAGCAATTTATGACACGATGCAGTTTGTTCGTCCTGATATCAGCACAATCTGCCTTGGTCAGGCGGCATCGGCGGCGGCAGTAATCCTTGCTGGGGGTGCAAAAGGTAAGCGTTATGCACTCGAGCACTCACGTATCTTGATTCACCAACCTTCATCTGAGGGTGGCGGTCAGGCATCTGATGTAGAGATTCAGGCGAAAGAGATTGCACGAATCGCGCGTTTACAGGAAGAACTGCTTGCGCGCCACGTTGTTAAATCTGCAGCTGAAATTGAAAAAGATATTGAGCGCGACAAGATTTTAACTGCTGCTGAGGCAGTGGAATACGGAATTATTGATCAAGTATTGGCATCTCGTAAGGCTAAGCCAGTCCACTAATCTGCAGGTATGAAGTTATTTGAGGCGGGCTCCCTTTGGTCATACAAGGGGTACCGTTTCTTTTGGATCTCAACAACAATCTTTGTTCTTGGCGCATCAGCCTTTCCGATTGCGCTCGCCGTTACGGTTTTAGATGCAGGCGGAACAGCTACATCACTTGGCTTAATTCTCGGGGCTCGTGTTTTATCGGGCGTTCTCTTCGCACCCTTTGCCGGTGTTTGGTCGGATCGATTGCCACGCAAACAGGTAATGATTGTCGCTGACTTATCACGTGCGGGAATTGTTTTTGCCATGGTTTTTGTTTCAGCTCCGCAACTTCCACATTTTCTTTTAGCTTTGGCAGTTTTCTTAATGGGAGTTGGCGATGCATTCGGCGCGGCTTCGGCAGGTGCCATCATGCCCTCACTCTTACCCGATGAGAAATTACCTGCAGGTAATGTTGCGCGAGGAATAGTTGTTAAATCTGCGTCAATTATTGGACCTGGCATAGGCGGAGTCTCAGTATTTTTAATTGGTGGTCGACTCACATTCCTCATTACTGCCATTGCATTTGCGGTCGGGACTATTTTCTTGGCGAAGATTAAAGAAGATATGAATACCGATAGAAAGCCTCAAGAACCCTTTATGGTTGAAATGCGTGAAGGATTGCGCACAGTTATTGAAATACCATGGATTGGCGCGATGATTGCCATGGCATCTTTCCAGCTCATGGTCGTGCTTGCAGCCGAAGTTGTTTTACTGCCAGTAATTACTCGCCGAGAGTTTGGCACAAATACTGCTTTCGCACTTTCTGCGGCAGCTTTTTCTATAGGTGGAATCATCTCAGCGATTGCGTGTGTGAAGTTGAAGATTAAGCACCAAGGACAGTTTTCAGTTCTTGTGTGGATGCTACTGATAATCGCGCCGCTCTCACTTGCATTTCCAATCTCGCAAACATTTGTTGTAGTTGCATATCTACTCGCCGGATTTTCCGTGGGTCCATGGGAGGCTTTTTGGGCATCGGCAATTCAACGAGAAGTCCCACGCGAATTACAGGGACGCGTCTTTTCTCTAGATCACATGGGCTCGGTTGGCTTAATGCCGATTGGAATGGCACTTGTTGGCCCAGCGGTCAACCTTTTTGGAGAAAAGGAGTTATTAATTGGAGCTTCAATTTTTCATGTCGTTGTAGGTTTCTTGGTTCTCACCGTCCCTGGTGTTAAGGATATGAAAATGCCAGAAAAACAAGGTTGATTATTCTTACGGCGAACAGTTAAAGGCTTAAATACCAAGGCGGAAAATCGCTTAAGAATCTAAACTTTGACCATGACAAGAATCGGTGAAACTAGCGATCTGCTCAAGTGCTCCTTCTGCGGCAAGACTCAGAAGCAGGTTAAAAAACTCATCGCCGGTCCTGGCGTTTATATCTGCGACGAGTGCATCGAACTTTGTAATGAGATTATTATTGAAGAGCTCTCCGAGGCCACATCTCTTGGCTTAGCTGAACTTCCAAAACCACATGAGATTTTTGATTTTCTCGATCAATACGTCATTGGGCAAGATCGTGCCAAAAAATCGCTTTCGGTTGCCGTGTATAACCATTACAAGCGTGTGCAAGGTGGGCATCGTGATGATTCAATCGAATTAGCAAAATCTAATATTTTACTTTTAGGTCCAACGGGCTGCGGTAAGACTTTAATGGCACAGACTCTTGCGCGCATGCTCAACGTACCTTTTGCAATAGCTGATGCAACTGCACTAACTGAGGCAGGTTATGTTGGTGAAGATGTAGAGAATATTTTACTTAAACTTCTTCAGGCCGCAGATTACGATGTCAAGAAAGCTGAAACGGGAATTATTTATATTGATGAGATCGATAAAGTTGCTAGAAAATCAGAGAACCCATCCATAACTCGGGATGTTTCAGGCGAAGGCGTTCAGCAGGCATTGCTAAAAATTCTTGAAGGCACTATCGCTTCGGTTCCGCCACAAGGTGGTCGTAAGCACCCTCATCAGGAGTTTATTCAGATTGATACTACAAACGTTCTCTTTATCGTTGGTGGAGCTTTCTCTGGACTTGAAAAGATTATCGAAGCACGAAGCGGCAAAGCTGGCGTCGGATTTAATGCGACCTTGCAGGATGCTGCGCAAAAGAACCGCAGGGATATTTTCGCCGATGTTATGCCAGAGGATTTATTGAAATTTGGCATGATCCCCGAATTCATTGGCCGCCTTCCAGTTTTAACTAGTGTTGAGAATTTAGACAAGCCCGCTTTGATGAGGATTCTTACTGAACCTAAAAACGCCCTTGTTAAGCAGTATCAGCGTCTCTTTGATTTAGACAACGTTGAACTTGAATTTTCAATAGAGGCCTTAGATTCAATTGCAGATCTAGCGCTCATCCGCGGAACAGGTGCCCGTGGTCTGCGCGCGATTATGGAATCTGTGCTGCTCTCTGTGATGTATGACGTTCCGAGCCGAAGTGATATCGCAAAGGTCTTAGTAACCAAAGATTGCATTGAATCCGGCGCACAACCAGAGTTCATTATGCATACCGGCGATATTCCAAAGCGCTCACGAGGGCAAAAGGGTCAAGAGGAGAAGAGCGCATAATCTAGACTGCTCCCTATGTCCGACGATCTAGCTTCCAACTTTTCACCCGCCGATACTGAGGCGAAGCTCTATGAAAAGTGGGTTGCGGCTGGATACTTCACCGCCGATCCGCACTCCACAAAGCCGGCTTTTACAATCGTTATCCCGCCACCTAATGTCACGGGCTCGCTGCATATTGGCCATGCGTTAGACCACACGCTGCAAGACACGCTCACACGTATGAAACGCATGAAGGGTTTTGAGACCTTGTGGTTACCAGGAATGGATCACGCGGGAATATCTACACAGATTATTGTTGAAAAACAATTGAGGGAGAACGGCTCGTCTCGACAAGATATTGGTCGCGAAGAGTTTGTGAAAAAAGTCTGGGAATGGAAGACGGAATCTGGTGGCGCGATTTTAGGTCAAATGCGTCGATTGGGAGATAGCGTTGATTGGTCGCGTGAAGCATTCACTATGGATGCTGGACTATCCACCGCGGTTCTAACTATTTTTAAGAAACTCTTTGACCAAGGCCTTATATATCGCGCAGAACGAATTATTAATTGGTGTCCAAGTTGTTTGACGGCAATATCTGATATTGAAGTCGACCATCAGGATGACGCAGGAGAGTTCGTTCAAGTTCGTTATGGAGAAGGCGACATTCAAATTACAGTTGCAACGACTCGTGCTGAAACGATGCTCGGAGACGGTGCAGTTGCAGTTCATCCTGAGGACGAACGGTATAAGCATTTAGTTGGAAAGATGGTCTTGCTACCCTTGGCGAATAGATACATTCCAATTATTGCCGATGAGTTAGTTGAAATGGATTTTGGAACAGGCGCGGTCAAAGTTACTGCAGCCCATGATCCAAATGACTTTGAAATGGCGGTTCGCCATAACGTTCCATTTGTTGTCATTATGAATGAGCACGGCGTGATGGATGGATCAGGAACAGTATTTGATGGAATGGATCGCTTTGATGCACGCAAAGCCGTCGTTGAAGCACTTCGCGCCGAAGGTCGTATCATGGATGAAAAACGTCCATATGTTCACGCAGTTGGCCACTGTTTCCGTTGCGATACAACAATTGAACCTCGGTTATCGAAACAATGGTTTGTAAAGGTTGCACCGCTTGCAAAGGCGGCAGGCGATGCAGTCCGCGATGGTCGAGTAAAAATTGAACCGGAAGAGTTGGAGCCACGATATTTTGACTGGATAGACCACATGCATGATTGGTGTATATCGCGTCAATTATGGTGGGGACATCGCATTCCTGTTTGGTACGGGCCAGACGGTGAAGTCATCGTCGTTGGACCAGGTGAACAAGCACCATCGGGTTACATACAAGATCCAGATGTTTTAGATACATGGTTCTCATCGGCCCTCTGGCCTTTTTCAACACTCGGTTGGCCCGCCCAGACCGATGATTTAAAGAAGTTTTATCCAACTTCCGTTTTAGTAACTGGCTATGACAGTTGCACTTCACGGACTTGTCCGGGATCAGTTTGGCAAAAAGATGTCTAAATCAAAGGGAAATGGCGTTGATCCACTTGAATTCATGGATAAATATGGCGCTGATGCACTTCGCTTTACTCTGGCCCGCGGTGCAAACCCAGGTAAAGATCAAGCCCTTGCTGAAGAGTGGATCGCAGGCTCTCGTAACTTTGCGACCAAACTGTGGAATGCAACCCGCTTTGCAATGATGAATGGCGCCAATGTTGTAGGCGATTTACCAGACATCGATTCGTTAAACGCCATCGACAAGTGGATTCTGAACCGTTTGTCTGAAACGATTTCAGAGGTCGATGTACTTCTCGAGCGGTACGAGTTTGCTCGTGCATGCGAACTCATGTACCACTTTGCTTGGGATGATGTTTGTGATTGGTACCTAGAGCTTTCTAAAGAGAGCTTCTCATCTGGAGATGCTGATGCAACAAAGCGCGTACTTGGTTTCGTCCTTGATCAACTATTTCGCCTAATGCATCCTGTTATGCCATTTATAACAGAGACAATGTGGACCGCGTTAACTGGTGGAGAATCCTTAGTAATAGCGCAATGGCCAGTTGCTCAAGCAGACCATATCGATAAGAATGCTGAAAAGTTAGTTAGCGAACTACAAGAGATTATTACCGATGTGCGTAGATTCCGTAATGATCAAGGAATTAAAACTTCGCAGAAGATACCGGCACGTTTTATCGCTCCTGCTCATATCAAGGATTACTCGGATGCGATGGCATTTGTTTTACGGCTAGATTTAGGCGAAATCACACCAAGTGCGCACTGTGAAATCGGAAATGTAACCGTTGAGTTTGATTTAACTAGCTCAATCGATATTGGCGCAGAGCGAGCTCGACTTGAAAAAGATTTAGCTACCGCACAAAAAGATAAGCAAACTGCGGAGGTTAAGTTAAATAATCAAGGCTTTATGGCTAAGGCCCCCGAAACCGTTCTGGTCGAGATTCGCGAGAGATTAGAGAAGACATCTGCAGATATCGAACGAATCTCTGCGCAATTGTTAAAGTTACCTAAGGCATGATTATCTCACCTGAAGATCAAGAACGAATAGATGCGATAGAGCAAGCGCTTCTGGCCCGTTGGCCTGAAACTAGAATTGCCCCAACGACGGCGCGAATTGCAGCCCTCGTAGATATTCTCGGCTCACCGCAATTGACCTATCCAACGATTCACGTTGGTGGCACGAACGGTAAAACAACGACTACGCGGATGATTGACTCTCTTTTGTTTGCACATGGCCTTAGAACAGGACGTTTTACGAGCCCGCATTTAGAAACATATCTAGAACGGATTGCAATTAATGGTCAACCAATTGACCCAAAGGCATTGATCTTTGCTTATAACGACATTGCAGCATATTTAGATCTGATGGATACAAAATTTCCGGATCCGATCTCCTTCTTTGAGGCTATTACTGCACTTGGCTTTGTCGCCTTTGCTGAACACCCGGTGGATGTAGCTGTAATTGAAGTTGGTATGGGTGGCGAATGGGATGCAACAAATGTAATTGATGCCGACGTTTCAGTAATCATGCCAATTGGCTTTGATCACATGGAGTATTTGGGCCACACCCTTCACGAGATTGCGAGTACGAAAGCGGGAATTATTAAAGAGGGTGGCTTTATTGTTCTAGCTCAACAAGAGCCCGAAGCGGCAAAAGAGTTGATTCGAAAGGCCGCCGAAGTTGGTGCCGATGTAGTTCGTGAAGGTATTGAATTTTCAGTCACATCGCGTGCAGTGGCAGTGGGTGGTCAGCTAATTACAATCAAAGGCATTCACGATACGTATGAAGATATTTACCTACCGCTTCATGGCAAGCACCAAGCCGCGAATGCCGCAACCGCCCTAGTTGCAGTGGAAGCGTTCTTTGGTGACCAGCCATTAGATATTGAGGCCGTTCGCGCCGGTTTTGCTGCAGCCACTTCACCGGGTCGCTGCGAAGTTGTTCATCGCGACCCGACAATTATTCTGGATGCGGCACATAATCCGCATGGTGCAAGGGCGCTTGCAGAGACTTTGGCGAATGAATTTAACTTTGATGAGATAGTGGCAGTTGTAGGAGTTTTTGGCGATAAAGATGCCATCGGAATTTTGCAAGAGTTAGAACCTGTTGTTGATCATGTCATCGTCACGCAAAGCTCATCTGATCGAGCTATGCCATCGAGTGAACTTGAAAAAATCGCGACAAAAGTATTTGGAGTCGATAGAGTATTTGAGGTCAGTGACCTACATGCCGCTCTTGATCGCGCAGTTAGCGATGCTATTCGCCCGCTAAGTGAGGACACGATTGGAATCATTGTGACCGGATCTGTAGTTACAGTTGGCCAAGCTCGCAGTTATATTCGCAGGAGGTTTCATAAGTGAGGGTTTTAGGTGCATCGGTACTCGTAATGGAGTCCTTGGCTCTTGGCTTTGCAATTTTGCTGGCAACCAAGGACCAATCCACATCGGCAATCATCTACGGCTCCATAATCTCATTTCTGCTATTTATAACGGCCGGACTTCTCAAGCGCCGCTCAGCTTTCTATCTCGCCTCAATACTTCAGATTTTCATGATCTCCTTTGGCTTCTTCGTGCCATCCTTCTTCTTCATAGGGATGATTTTTGCTGGCCTATGGGTCGCGGCCATCATTGTTGGACGAAAGGGTGAGGCCGCTCGCGCAGCCTTCATGGCACAGGCGCAGGAAAAGGGCTAATAGACTAGGCGGGTGAGCACTGAAAAAACGCTGGTCCTAGTAAAGCCCGATGGGGTCAGTAGAGGCTTAGTAGGCGAAGTTATTTCCCGTATTGAAGCTAAGGGATATTCCATTGATGCGTTACGAATGTTACATGCCGATCGGGAATTACTAGAACAACATTACGCTGAACATGTCGGTAAGGTTTTTTATGAGCCACTCGTAGAGTTCATGATGTCAGGCCCGATAGTTGCCATCGTTGCATCTGGGAACCGCGTTATCGAGGGCTTCCGTGCCCTAGCTGGTGTCACTGATCCAACAGTTGCCGCACCTGGCACGATTCGTGGAGACTTAGCTCGAGATCAAGGAACTAAAGTTGTTCAAAATATTGTGCATGGCTCCGATTCAACTGAATCTGCTGCGCGCGAGATTAAAATTTTCTTCCCTAATTAATCAAGGAGTATAAGCATGGCGTCACAAAACAGAATGTCGTTTATTGGCCGGGATATGGCCGTTGACCTCGGCACTGCGAACACCCTCGTATATGTGCGAGGGCGTGGAATTGTTTTGAACGAGCCATCAGTGGTTGCAGTCAATCAAGATACTGGCGGAATTTTAGCCGTTGGTAAAGAGGCAAAAGACATGATTGGCCGTACTCCGGGCAATATCGTTGCCATCCGTCCACTTAAAGATGGTGTTATTGCCGACTTTGAAACCACTGAGCGAATGTTGCGCTACTTCATCCAAAAAGTTCACCGCCGTCGCTATTTAGCAAAGCCTCGCATCGTTGTCTGTGTACCATCTGGAATTACTGGTGTAGAACAACGTGCAGTTAAAGATGCTGCCTATGCAGCAGGTGCACGTAAAGTTTATATTATTGAAGAGCCAATGGCCGCTGCAATTGGAGCGGGTCTTCCTATTCACGAACCAACTGGAAATATGGTCGTTGATATTGGTGGTGGCACCACTGAAGTTGCAGTTATTTCTCTCGGTGGAATTGTCTGTTCGCTCTCAATTCGTGTTGGTGGTGACGAGCTAGATCAATCGATTATTAACTGGGTAAAACGTGAATTTTCGCTGCTTTTGGGCGAGCGCACGGCAGAAGAGATCAAGATGGCAATCGGCTCGGCATATCCTCTAGCCGGTGAAAATGACGCTGAAATTCGTGGCCGTGACTTAGCCACTGGACTTCCAAAGACAATCGTGGTTTCAGCTGCAGAGATTCGCAAAGCAATTGAAGAACCGGTTAATGCCATCGTCAATGCCGTTAAGAGCACGCTAGATAAGACGCCACCAGAGTTAGCCGCAGATCTTATGGATCGTGGAATTGTTTTGACTGGCGGTGGTGCATTGTTGAAAGGTCTTGATGAGCGCCTGCGTAAAGAAACGGGAATGCCGATTCATGTTGCAGAGTTTCCTCTAGATGCCGTTGTACAAGGATCTGGAAAGTGCATCGAAGAGTTTGAAGCTTTAGAAAAAGTTTTAATTTCCGAACCACGCCGATAGGAAATCTTTAGCGATGCGCAGAGATGGTGGAGGGCAAAGTCGTCTGCTCTTAATTATTCTCATCGTTACCGCTCTTTTTCTAATTACCCTTGATTTACGAGGTGTCGGATTACTCGAAAATGCGCGATCAGGGACACAGAGCGCACTTTCTCCATTTCAACGCGCAGGAAATGTGGTACTCACACCTGTCAAAAACTTTTTTTCAGATCTAACTCACTTGGGGCGTACGCGAGCTCAGATTGAGAAATTAGAAGCCGATAATGCCAAATTAAAAGCTGAATTAATAACTCGTACGAGCGCAGATGCTGCATTAAATCAACTAAAAACTATTTTGGATTTGGCTGGAACTGCCGGCTATAAAATAGTGAACGCTCGTGTAATTAGTCAGGGATCTAGCCAATCTTTTTCACAGACAATCACAATTGATGCCGGAACAAAGGCTGGAATTAGAAAGAATATGACCGTGTTGTCTGAGGCTGGGTTAACAGGAGTAGTTAAAGAGGTTTATTCCAATTCAGCTTTGGTCTCTTTAGCAACTGATCCAACATTTAAAATTGGAATCCGGGTTGCAGGAACCCAACAAATAGGCATTCTTTCGGGACAGGGAACTCGTTCTGCCAGCCTTCAGCTAATCGACAATTTATCAAACGTTAAAGTCGGGGATGTATTGCTTTCGCGCGGAAGCATTTCAAATCGTCCATTCGTTCCTGGCGTACCAGTGGGATATGTAACGGCTGTTGATAATTCGGCCGGTTCAATTGCACAGAGTGCGACGGTGCTTCTGTATACAAACTTTTCTACTCTTGGCGTGGTTGCGGTAGTTCTCGGTGCGCCAACGATGAATCCCGGCGATGCGCTTGTTCCAGTAAAACCAGAACCGACGCCTATTCCTACGGTAACTATTTTCGTCACGCCTTCGCCGACTCCAACGGAGTAACTAGTTATGACTTCGCGCCAGATATTCACTGCTCTACCGATGTTTCTTGCGGTGTATGTTTTTCAAGAGGCGGTGGTCAATCAATTCCGTTTACCTGGTGGTGGCTTCTCGCTCTTCCTCATCTTCACACTAGTTTGGGCGATGCTGAGTACGCCCGAAGTAGCTGCCCTTGCAGGCTTTATTGGGGGGCTCTTAATGGATTTCTCTCAGAGTTCAAGTGGACCGATTGGGCAATGGACGTTATTAATGATCGCCGCATGTTATGCCGTTGCTTATTTTGGATCTGGAAATGAAAGCCTATCGGGAAGTCCATTGGGTTTTACTTTTTTTACAACCGCCGCCGTTCTGCTAGTTGAATTTGCTTATGTGTTTACTGGTCTCTTATTCGGTCTTCAAATTGGAAACTTCGGTCAAATCGCGATTACTATTTTCGGCATTTCGACCTGGACGCTTGTCGTAACGCCAATAGTTCTGCCAATATTTTCGCGCTTACATGCATTTACTTTTGATACACGGTCAATGATATGAATCAGCGCTCAAGACTAAATCTACTTGTCTTTCAAATATTAGTAATTTCACTCATGGTCGCCCTATTTGGCCGTCTTTTCTATCTCCAAGTAGCTTCCGGACCTAAGTATCGCGATGCAGCTTTAAGTATTCAAAGCCGAGATGTTATATATCCTGCAACACGTGGATTAATCGTTGACTCATCTGGCGTGCCTTTAGCTTTAAACAAGGTGGGGTTAGCGATAACAATCGATCGGATAGCTATCGATCAACAACCTGATCAAGGTATTGCCGTGATGCAACGGTTGAGCAAACTCTTAAAACTCAAATATAAGGATATTTATCGCAACACTCGTCTATGTGGGGAGTTGCCAACAGGTCAGAGGGCTGGGTGTTGGACGGGCTCACGATATCAACCGATTCCGATTACAAAAGACGCCGATCCAGATACGGCACTTCAGATAGTTGAACGTTCTGATCAATTTCCCGGTGTAGATGCCGAACCGATTGCGATTCGAAATTATCCAGGAATTGTTGGTCTCAATGCTGCGCATGTTCTAGGTTATGTTGGTCCATTAACAGATAGCGATCTTGCAAAAGGAGATGGAAAACAGTATTTTCGAAGCGAATCGATTGGCAAGTCTGGTTTAGAGTTTTCATACGATTCTTATCTGCGTGGAACCCCGGGCATAAAAACGTTGATTGTAGATCGCAAAGAGGCAGTTACTTCTCAGAGACAAGACACTGCCTCTATTCCAGGCAATCACTTAGTGACTTCCTTGGATGCGCGGTTGCAATCAGCAGTTGAAGTTGCCCTTGAAGATGCAGTTTTGCGTGGCCGGGCAAATGGATATACATCAGATTCAGGTGCAGCCGTTGTGATGGATATTCGCAATGGTCAGATTTTAGCCATCGCTTCATACCCAACGTATGATCCGAACGCCTTCGAAAAAGGCTTAACAGTTCAACAAGCCTCCGACCTTTACAGTGAGAAAAAGGGCGTTCCGGCGCTCTCGCGCGCGTTGCAAGGGTTATTTGCTCCAGCATCTACATTTAAAACAGTTTCAGTTATTGCGGCGAAAGCTGCCGGTTACAACCTCAACGCTTCGTATGACTGTCCATCCGAAGTTCAAGTTGGTGATCGAGCATTTCAAAACTTTGAAAGTAAATCGCAAGGACTCATGAGTTTAGAAAAAGCTATAGCCGTCTCATGTGACACCATCTGGTACCGAATCGCCTTTGATGAGTGGTTGCGAGATGGTGGCCTTCGCCCAAAATCTAATCCGAATGATTATTTCTTTAAGGCTGCGCAAAGTTTCAATATCACACAAAGGGTGGGTATTGATGTGCCCTCCGAATCAACTTCACGTCTTGCCGACAGAGCCTATAAAAAGAGTTGGTTTCAACAAAACAAAGATTTTTACTGTAACTATACGGAACGAGCAAGTAAAGAACAGCAGACTCCATTCTTAGTTTTACTGGCTAAAGAAAACTGTGTCGATGGTGACAAGATTCGTGCAGGAGATGCGGTTAACTTTTCTATTGGTCAAGGTGACACCGTAGTTACACCGCTAAAGTTGACCCAGATGTATGCAGCCCTTGGTAATGGTGGGACTATCTGGCAGATGATGCTTGGAAAAGCTATCGTTAAAACCGATGGGACTGTCATAAAAACTATGGCACCAAAAAAGTTAGGTAAATTAACCGCCTCTAAATCTACTTTAAAGTTTTTACAGGGCGCATTGCGCGAAGTAAATATCTCTGGAACCGGCGCGGGGGCTTTTGCAGGATTCCCAATATCGGTCAGTGGAAAGACTGGGACCGCCGAAGTATTTGGTCGTAACCCCAACGGCTCTCTCAAAGACAACACATCGTGGTATGCCTCTTATGCACCAACAGAAAAACCACGATATGCAGTAGTAATGATGGTTAGCCAAGGTGGATTTGGTGCTTCGACATCAGGAGTAGGAGTCCGAAAGATTTACGAGGCGCTCTTTGGGGTCAGTGAGAATAAAATAGTGCCGGGTGCAGCCTTGTTTCCAGATGGAAAACCACCTGTGAAGCTTCCTAAGATTTCTCCAGCAACTAAGCCTAAGGTTGCTCCATGAGTCAGATATCTGCGCGCCAACGTTTATATCGGCGCAGTCGGTCCTCAATTTTCCATGGTTTTGATCCTGTATTAACCGCTGCAGTTGCTTTACTTCTTGTGATCGGTACTTTGCTCGTTTATGCGGCAACTCGTGATTGGTATGCGCGAAATGGTTTAGATCCGCAGTATTACTTAAAACGGCATGTAATTAATATTGCAATAGGAGTTTTATTAGCCTATGGCACAACGGTTATTGATTATCGATTACTGCGGGCGTATACACCTATTTTTTGGGGTTTAAGCGTACTTGGATTGGTGATTGTTTTGATTCCCGGTCTTGGAAGCACAGTAAATGGTGCACGCGCATGGATTTCCCTGCCAGGCGGTTTCCAAATTCAACCGGCAGAGCTGGCAAAGATCGCAATTATTGTTGGAATGTCCATGTTGCTTTCGGAGCGAAGCCACAATAGTAATGAACCGTCTTCACAAGATGTACTGCAGGCACTTTTGATAGCAGGACTTCCTGTACTTTTGATTATTGTGCAGCCCGACATGGGTACTGCTTTTATTATTAGCGCATCTGTCGTAACAATTATTGCAGTCTCTGGTGCACCATCACGTTGGGTCGCGGGCTTATTAATTGTTGCAGTTCTAGGAGCAGTTGTTGCGACAAAAGCTGGTGTGATTAGCGAATATCAAATTAATCGCTTGCAAACATTTGTCGATCCGACCGCTGATACGCAAGGCGCTGGCTATCAACTGCGTCAAGCTCGAATCACTGTTGGCTCTGGAGGATTACTCGGAACAGGGTTGTTCAATGGACCTCAAACAAATGGGCGTTTTGTGCCAGAACAGCAGACCGACTTTATCTTTACCGTTGCTGGGGAAGAGCTTGGTTTCGTAGGAAGCGGCTTAATTCTCCTTTTATATTTGTTGGTTCTCATGCGCGCCTTTTCCATTGCCCGGCGCACAACGGATCCCTTCGGTCGTTTAATGACCACCGGAGTCATCGCATGGTTTGCTTTCCAACTCTTTGAAAATATTGGAATGACGCTGGGGCTTATGCCAATGACTGGAGTGCCGCTTCCATTTATCTCCTATGGAGGATCCTCTATGTTCGCCACGTTGATAGGTTTTGGGCTTCTGCAGAACGTTCACGCGCGCTCAAAGGGCTAAATCTGGCGTTAAAGTAGGTAATTGAGCCCTCCTCTGCCATACTTAGGCAACAGTTCAGCGCGGCTCGCGAATCCTTCGCGGCAAAAGCCCAGCGCGGACAGGTCAGAAAAAACCTAAACGGGATTTTTTTACATTAGAGCGTTTTTTAATAAACGCATAGAGGATTTGGTGCCATGGCGATTGAGCCTAAAACACCGCGCAAGCGTGCGGTCAAGAAAGCAAAAGTAAGTGATGTTGAAACAAGCGATGTGGGTGCAATTGAAGTAGCCACCATTGAAGCCAAAAAGCCGGTTCGTAAAAAGACCGCTGCCGTACCGGTTCCAATTTTTCAGGCCGCCCCTGATGAACCAATTGCAAAAGCCCCACGTAAGAAGGCTCCCTTAGAACCAGTGGTCGAACCGGTCAAGCCTGAAGTTGGGTCAACTACTGGCCCGGATGATGCTGAGGATCGTGCAAACCGAAACCGCCGCCGCCGACGTGGTGGTCGTGGGCGTCGTAAGCCCGGTGTCGAAGGCGCTAGCAATGAGGATGAGAGCGAAGAGACAGGTGAGAGCTCAACTGAAGCTTCAACACACCGCCGTCGCCGTCGCCGCGTAGCCGGTGTTGACGGAGTCACTCCTGGAGAGACCGTAGAAGATGATGGCGTTGTAACTATCGTTAAAGTCCGCGAAGTTCGCGAGCGTCCAGTACGTCAAGCTCGCACTGAACGAGCCGAAAGACCTGAACGCCGTAACTCTCGAACTTCACGCACCGATCGCACAGATCGCGCAGTGCGAAGTGAATACCGCGAGCCATATCGCAAACGCGGAACGATTATTACCGATGGAGAGTTTTTAGCACGTCGCGAAAATGTTGATCGCGAGATGCTTGTTCGACAGATTGCAGATCGCACGCAGATTGCAGTCATCGAAGATGGAGTCATGGTTGAGCATTATGTGAACCGTAATAGCAACGTTTCATACGTAGGAAATGTTTACTTAGGTCGCGTACAAAATGTTCTGCCATCTATGGAGGCCGCTTTCGTTGATATTGGCAAAGGTCGAAACGCAGTTCTGTATGCCGGTGAAGTTAACTGGGATGCTGCAGGAATTTCAGAGTCACAGCCACGCAAAATTGAAACTGTTTTAAAGAGCGGGCAAAGCGTTTTGGTTCAAGTGACAAAAGATCCAATCGGGCAAAAAGGCGCTCGCCTTACTAGCCAGATTTCCCTGCCAGGGCGCTATGTTGTCTATGTTCCAGGCGGTGGAATGTCGGGAATTTCAAAGCGACTTCCAGAGACTGAACGCACTCGTTTAAAAGCGATATTGAAGAATTTAATTCCGGAGACTGCCGGCGTGATTGTTCGTACCGCAGCCGAAGGCGTGAGCGAAGAAGATTTAACAAGTGATGTCGCCCGCCTTAAAGCACAGTGGGATGATATTTATGCAAAGAGTGAGAATCCAAACTTCCATCCACCTGCCGCGCTCTATCAAGAGCCAGATCTTGCAGTCCGTGTTATTCGCGATATCTTCAATGAAGATTTCCGTAAGCTGACGGTTCAAGGATCAAGCGCTTGGGATGAAGTTACAAACTATCTTGGTTTTATTGCACCCGAGCTGACAACTAAGATTGAAAAATACACTGGGACGGGAGATCTGTTCTCGGATTTCCGCGTTGAAGAGCAGTTAGCAAAGGCTTTTGATCGCAAAGTTTATTTGCCATCAGGCGGTTCGCTTGTTATAGATCGCACTGAAGCGATGATCGTTATCGATGTTAATACCGGTAAGTTCATTGGCAAGGGCGGAAATCTTGAAGAGACCGTTACTAAAAATAACTTAGAGGCCGCTGAAGAAATTGCACGACAATTGCGCCTACGTGACTTAGGCGGAATCGTTGTCATTGACTTCATCGACATGATTCTTGAATCTAACCGAGAAATGGTTTTACGTCGTTTAGTTGAATCCCTTGGTCGCGATCGCACTAAGCATCAAGTCGCCGAAGTTACATCTCTCGGCTTAGTTCAAATGACACGCAAACGCGTTGGACAAGGTCTCATTGAGGCGTTTTCAACTACATGTGATGCATGCGGTGGTCGCGGAATTCACATTCACATGGAGCCCGTCAAAATGAAAGCGCCGATGCCACAGCTAGATGTTCCATCCTCTAAGCATGAAGATGCCGACGAAAAGGATGCCACCGAGCACGAGTTCCATGAATCACTTAACGCCGATGTATCAGATGATGTACCGGCCGCGATTGAGCCTGTTGCGCCTGAAGTTAAAACCGGTGGCCGTAAACGCCGTCGTGCCTCATCTTCGGGCATTATCACCACTTGATTTAGGCCCTGATTTGAGCCCCAATTTGAGCCTTAGCGCTCAAGCGGGTAACCTTTACCCTTCACTAACTACAAGAGTCCGGAGTACCACAGCGTGGCAAATATTAAGTCCCAGATTAAGCGCATCAAGACCAACGAGAAGGCACGCCTTCGCAATAAGTCTGTGAGCTCATCTATCAAGACCGCTGTCCGTAAATTCCGCGATGCCGTAACCGGTGGAGATGCAGCTGCAATCACAACTGAACTTCGCAGCGCCTCACAGGCCCTTGATGTTGCAGTTCAAAAGGGTGTCCTTCATAAGAACTCTGCAGCTAATAAGAAGTCATCAATGGCTAAGGCTGCTGCCAAAGCCGGCGCACGTTAATTCTTCTAATACTTTAAAGCGAGGCTAGGTTCATGCCTGCAATTTCACTTGCCAAGGCGCCGCAACCAGCATCCACTGATCCGGCGCAGATTCGAAACTTCTGCATCATCGCTCATATCGATCACGGAAAATCAACGCTTGCCGATCGCATGTTGGGTATCACTGAAGTCGTTGACCCGCGAAATATGCGTGCGCAGTATTTAGATCGCATGGATATCGAACGCGAACGCGGTATCACAATCAAATCTCAGGCCGTTCGTCTGCCATGGCGAAGTGGCATCGATGGTGGCGAATACATCTTGAACATGATTGATACACCGGGGCACGTCGATTTTACCTACGAAGTCTCGCGTTCATTGGCTGCCTGCGAAGGTGCGGTTCTACTAGTTGATTGCGCCCAAGGCATCGAAGCACAGACTTTGGCCAACTTGTACTTAGCGATGGAAAATAATTTAACGATTATTCCAGTTCTGAACAAAATAGATTTACCAAATGCTCAACCTGAAAAATTTGCCGCAGAGCTTGCAAAGCTCATCGGTTGCGAACCTGAAGACTGTTTGCGCGTTTCCGGTAAAACTGGTGATGGCGTAAAAGAGCTCCTCGATCAAATCGTCAAACAGATTCCAGCACCTAAGGGTGACCCCAATGCACCGGCCCGCGCCTTAATCTTTGATTCGGTTTATGACAGCTATCGTGGCGTTGTTACCTACGTTCGTGTAATCGATGGCCACTTAACTCCACGCGAACAGATTCAGATGTTTTCAACTGGCGTACGCCACGAAGCCCTTGAAGTCGGTGTGATTTCCCCAGAACCCGTTGCATCTAAAGGGCTAGGCGTTGGCGAAGTTGGTTACTTAATAACCGGCGTAAAAGATGTTCGTCAATCGCGTGTAGGTGACACGATTACAACGTATAACAACCCCACAAAACATGCATTGGCTGGATATAAAGATCCAAAACCTATGGTCTTTTCTGGTCTATTCCCATTAGATGGCGCTGATTTTCCTGCCCTGCGTGATGCATTAGATAAGCTGCAGTTAAATGATGCCGCCCTTGTGTTCGAACCCGAGAGCTCTGCCGCCCTTGGTTTTGGTTTTCGTTGTGGCTTTCTAGGACTGCTGCACATGGAAATTGTTCGTGAGCGATTAGAACGCGAACATAAATTGAATTTGATTTCAACTGCGCCGAACGTTGTTTATAACGTAACGATGGATGATGGAAAAGAAGTTCGCGTTACTAATCCATCAGAGTTCCCTGATGGCAAAGTCGCAGTTGTGAAGGAGCCGATTGTTAAATCTACAATTCTGGCACCCTCTGAATTTATTGGCACGATCATGGAGCTCTGCCAAGAACGTCGGGGAGTATTGCTTGGCATGGATTACATATCAGAGGATCGCGTTGAAATTCGCTACGACTTACCACTTGCTGAAATCGTCTTTGACTTCTTTGATCAACTTAAATCTCGCACCAAGGGTTACGCCTCATTGGATTATGAAGAAAAAGGCGATGCTGAAGGCAACTTAGTAAAGGTCGATATCTTGCTTCAGGGCGAGGCTGTTGATGCTTTTAGCGCGATAGTCCACCGCGATAAGGCCTATGCCTATGGCGTCATGATGACTGGAAAACTTCGCCAACTTATTCCGCGTCAACAGTTTGACGTTCCTATTCAGGCCGCGATTGGCTCTCGAATTATTGCCCGCGAAAGCATTAGCGCAATCCGTAAAGATGTTTTAGCTAAATGTTATGGCGGAGATATTTCGCGCAAACGTAAACTTCTTGAGAAGCAAAAAGAGGGCAAAAAGCGCATGAAGATGGTGGGCCGAGTTGAAGTCCCACAAGAGGCCTTCGTCGCAGCTCTTGCAACCGATGCCGATATTGAAAAGGTGAAAGCTGCACGAAAGCTCTAATTATGGGTCTCTCGTTCTACGTTCATATCCCGTACTGCATTAAGCGCTGTGG
>JACSDF010000027.1 GCA_015660815.1 Actinomycetota bacterium | reverse complement strand
AACAAGTGCATCGCGATTCGGGCCATAAAAATTCTTTCGCTCAGAGATTCTCGAATATCCGAGGGACTCGTAAAGCGCTATTGCAGATGCATTATCTACGCTTACTTCGAGCATCATGGCATTGGACTCTTTGTTTATGGCCCAGTTCTCTAACTCCACCATAAATGCAGTTCCAATACCAGATTTACGGTGCTCTGCAATAACGCCGATAGTTAAAATATCGGCCTCAACGCCTGGGGCTGGGACCATAACCGCGGCATAACCAACTATCTGATTCTTCTCATCTACGGCGACTCTAAAGAAGTGTGTGATTGGTACACCTTTAAAGTCATTTTCATAATGCTCTTGGTTCCACATTGCATAAGGAAAGAGCTCTTTATCTAACTGCACAAAGGTAGGAATATCTTCGGCTGTCGCATCGCGATACGTAATCATCTAGCGATCCGCCGTTGCAACTGCATCAGGGTGACGCAGATATATTGGTTCCTTGATGTCTCCTTTAAGAGAGACCATTGCTAGCAAATCAGGAAATAGATCGCTATAAATTTCAGTGCCCTCTAAAACGGATGGAAAATTAACTGCAGGTTCACCCATCCGAACTCCGTCAACATAGCGAGCCCAATACACCTCTTTGCGCCGCGCATCGACGGTGACAATGAAATCCTTAGACTGAAGTTGAGCTGCAATAGCATCGAGTGAACAGATACCTCGTACCGGAATAGAGCGTGCTATGGCAAAGCTGTGTGCGAATGCGATACCAATACGAAGACCTGTAAATGGTCCCGGTCCCATTCCAACTACTACTTCATCAATTGTGCGGCCTTTGATAGCTTCCTGAACTAATGCAGGAAGAGCTGGGCCATGTGCAGTTGCTCCATCTTTAAAGCCACTCCAGAGTAATTCACCGGCTTCAATAATTCCTACACAGGTTCTAGATGTCGATGTATCAATAGCTAAAGTAATCGTCATAGTGAAAAACCTGCCCAACGCTCTCCCACTGCCTTGATATCAACTCTTCTGATTTCATCACTTCTATCGATTGTGATTTCTAAGCGATCTTCACTCAAACGTGCCGACTCCGCGCCACCCCACTCGATAACGGTGACTGAGTTATCAATGTCTAGATCTAAATCATCGATGTAAAGGTTGGGATTGTCGGTATCTAGTAAGCGATAGGCATCGACATGAATCATGGGTAAGGCGGCCTTATGTACACGAGAGATAACAAAGGTTGGTGAAGTAACATCGGTGATTCCTAAACCGCTACCAATGCCCTGGGCTAATACCGTCTTACCAGCGCCAAGTGGGCCATTGATGAGAATTAAATCTCCCCGCCTTAGAAGCGGCGATAGTTTTTTGCCGAGATTAAACATCTCTTCAGCACTGGCTGCGGTAATCATGAGGGCTCAAGAGTAAAGGAAAACGGGGGTCTGGCTTTCGGCCAGACCCCCGTGATCACCCTCGATTTTTTACTTATTACTGGTTGTAGTACTTAAGAAGTGGTGCATAGAAGTCCTTATCGACGACGAGATTTCCAGCCTTACGGCCTGCCGAAACGATTGGACCACCTGATGGCAACTTCCCAGTGAGTCCGGCGCTTACCAAAGTCTTCGCAACAAGTACTAACTGCGCAGATGTGAAGTTACAGTGGTTAGTGCCAGAGGCTGCAGGAGTTGTTGTAATTGGAGAACCTGCATCAGTAAAGGTTGTGTAACCCTTACTTGGAGTCATGTTCCACAACATCAGAAGTTTGTTAACTGGTGCAACGTAGCTTCTCGTTGTTTTATATGCGGCAAAGGCAGCTAATTTTTCATTAGCAAATTGCTCAGCATAAGCATTGACGACTCGTTGTGACGCACCTGCTGGTGTAATTGGATCTGCAACACCTGTCATCAGGATGGTTGGAACATTGATCTTTCCAGTATTGCTATGGAGTGCATTCATTTTTGCAATTGCAGTTGCATTGCCAACGGCGCGTGGTGCACCTGGATTTGCAGCAGATAATGCGCCAAGTAATGCATCGATAACTGTGTTACCAGATAGAGCAGCGTTAAATATAACTCGCTCGGTATCAATACGAGCGGCGTAATCAGTCTTTGTGTTATCAAAGATTGCGCCTCCTGCTTGAAGTTCAACATCTTGCGTTGCAAGCACGGCAAGTGCTGCAGCATTAGTTCCATTTTCAAGGATTGCAAGTGCTGGACTAAGTGCCAATGGGAAGGTCAACTTGAGTGGACCCTCTGGTCCTCTAATTGAATCGAAGTGAGCCGACTGCGTTGGAAGACCAGCCATTAAACCGAGCAGTAAAAGTGCGCTACGAGATGGAACGCCACCAGCAGCTAACGCTTTTCCTGTTGCAGATGATGTATCTGGCCAAGCACCAGTTGCAAGCGCTGCCTGCAACTTACCCATAATCGTAAAGACTTTAACTAAGTCGCCATAAGCCTCAGCGTTACCTGCCGCCCCTGCCGAATAATTACCGCCCTTAATTGTTGGATCGAAGAGCACTTTAAGGCCCCATAGGAAATCACCCGCGCCGGTTAATTGCGGAGCGATATTATCGGCCATACACATTGGTGCTGCGGCCGAAATGAGATTTGGATACTTCTCTGCAAGTCCCTGCGTGATAACTCCACCAAGGGATGAACCCCACGCAACGACTTTTGTCGTGGTTGGGAACTTTGCTTTGAACTCACCAATTAACTCAACGTTTGTAGCTATCGCCGAATCTGGATTCCACCCTTGTCGGGCAAAACCTGATCCCATAACAGCGATACCTTGGCTAAAGAAATACTGTGCAACCGCCGCATTTCCACCTGGAACAGGCTCTGGTGTATTAGTAACTTTGTATCCACCAATCAGTGGAATTCCAGCTGGAATATCGATGTTGTAACGATATCCATGTGAGTACAAAGCGACAGTTCCATTGAAATTAGCCGGAACCATCATTGAATACGGAGCACCATCCGATGTCACGCCAACACATGATTGAATTGGAGATTTACCATCGCATGCAGGTGCAGCGTTAGCTGCAACTGGGATCGAAACAATGATTCCAGTTACGAGTGCGCTCGCACTAAGAAGTGCGACTAATCGTTGTTTTCTCATTAGTTTGGTAATCCCTTCGCTGGCATTGCTGGGCGCTTATACGTTGATTTAACAACTGCGCCTGAACCTGAATCGGTTGTGTAGGTGACATATGTTCCACCAACTGGAAGTAAATCTCCCGCTGGAGAGTACTTGCCAATCCAGTAGCCAGTTAGGCCTACGTGGCTATTTGCTGAATATCCAACTGGAGTAAGCGCTGAGTTAGCTAAAGTAGCGCCCTTAGTTTTTAGAACTGCTATCAATGACTTACGCGTTGGATTTTGACCCGCCGCTTTTAGAGCTTGAGCAGTCATGAAGGCCGTGTTCATACCAAGTAAAACGTTGAGATCAAAGACTGATCCTGGAACGGCTTTGGCATAAATATCTGAGAAGAGTTTGATGTACTCATCATTCATATCAGTAGTAGCTGGCACCGGTGAAAAACCAATGGCGTTATAAAGAACGCCAGCTGGAACTCCTGTTAGCTTGATAGTTGTAGCATCGCCACCAACTGAACCAAGCATCCACTGCGGTGCATATTTCAACACAGCAGCTGTACCGAGCATTGCAGAGGTCGCACTCGATACACCAAAGAGAATCACTACATCGGCTTCAGCGGCCTTGAACTTTGTAATCCAGCCGGCAGCAGCTGCTGCGCCTTGAGAGCCCGCTGCGTATGGAACTTTAACTGCAAAGTTGACACCCGCAGTTTGAAAACCTGCCAGCGCATCGCTACCAAAGTCATCATCTTGATACAGCAGACCTATTTTCTTGCCTGCAAAGTTTTCCTTGATGTACTGACCCATGATCTTGGCCTCCATAATATATGAAGGTAAAATTGCAAATGTAGTTGGGTACTTCTTCACATCGGCAAAGCCGCTAAATCCAGTATTAACAAATAGAACTGGAACGCCACGCCTACCTGGGTTAACCGAAGAAGCAACTGCCTTTACATTCGCAGTTCCCAAGGGTGCAAGTAGAGCCATGACTTTATCTTTTAAAATAAGTTCGTTAGTTCGAGCAACTGCCTCAGTTGGAACATAACGATCATCTTTAACTACGAGAGTGATTTTGCGACCGTTGACTCCACCATTTGCATTCAGATAATCGAAGTAAGCCTTTGCGGCTCCTGGGATTTTGTTGTAACCAAGGGACGCTGCTCCGGTCATTGGAAGTGTCATTCCGAGTTTGATCACAGATGACGAGACTCCAACCTCTGCCGCGTTTGCCGGAACTGCAGTTGCAGTCAAGCTCGCTACGGCAAGTACCGCAGAAACTGAGATCAGTTTCCGGCGATTCAGTGCTTTCATGTGTTTCCTTCCATCGAGGGTTTGGGGTAGAACTTTAATTCTGAGTTTGTTATATAAGCCACATCGAGGCTTGGCTCGTTTGGAGAAATCTATCGGCAAGGCTAAACCGCTGAATACCTTTTTGGCTACAGTTAGATAACAATTTCGCCTGAAAAAGTTCAGAATCAGCCTATTTCTCTGCCTTCTTAGCCAGCTTCTTAGCTGCGCGCGCTCGGTGTTGTTCAACTGGTCCATTGGGTACAAATAGAACAGTCAGAATCAAGAGCGCGCTAATTATAAAGCCTGGCAAATTGGTGGTGATGTTCTCGGAGCTTCCGATGCGGTGTGCCACTACATCGGCAATCTCTGGGATTGCCACCAATATTACTGCCCCGATCATGACGCCTGAGAGGGTACTTACGCCAGAGAGAACCGCCCCCGTCAAGAGTGCAAACGAGAGGGCGAGCGGAAATGCGCTGGGAGATACGGTTCCAATTGTCATGGATAGCAGGGCGCCGGCTAAGCCAGCAATCCCGGCGCTTATGGTGAAGGCGAGAATCTTGCTTCTGCCGGTGTTAATGCCGCAGATCTGGGCAGCGACCTCATTGCTTCTGCCTGCGCGCCAATTTCGACCATATCGAGAGCTCAAAATATTACTGAGCAACCAGGTTGAGATAAGCGCAGCTAAGGCCGCAATCCAAAAGAACCACTTATATTGCGTGAAATCTTCGCCTAATCCAAGTGGTGGCCATCCAACGTCAAAGAGAAGACCTTGTTCTCCACCGAGAATGGAGAATTGATTGGCAAGTGATGGCAAACCGATTGCGAGAGCCAGAGTTGTGCCCGCTAAATACGGGCCAGATAATCGCGCCGCTGCAGCGCCAAGAAGTGCACCACCAAAAGCTGCTGCCAAAACTGCAATAAAAAAAGTTAAAATAATTGGAACTTGAAATTCATTGCGTGCAAGCGTTGCACTATATGCACCAATTGCCATGAGTGCGCCATGACCTAGTGAGACTTGACCTGAATAGCCGGTAAGCAAAATGAGTGAAGAGATAGCAATAACGAATACTGCAATTGATGCACCTTGATACACACGCAGTTCATCTACGCGGTTACCAACTAAGAACAAGAGAAATCCAAAGATAACAAATAAGGCAAAATGTGCGCGGGGCTTTAACTTATGCACGGCGCCCCGCCTTTGCTCCAATTATTCCCTGCGGGCGAATAAAGAGAACTAATAAAAGAACCACAAAAGGTGCGATAAAGAAAAGACCACCATTGAGGTAAATCAGAACAAATGAGATGACCAGTCCTAAAAAGAGTCCGCCGATAACTGCACCAAGCAGACTATCAAGACCACCGATTACTGCGGCAATGAAACCTGAAACTAGTAGCAATGAGAACTCAATTGAGTCAGGTGAGAAATTTCCATTTCCATTAACGGTCTGAAAAACTCCTGCCACCGCACCTGCTGCACCTGCTAACGCCCATCCTAAAGTTCTTGTTAGATCTACTCGTACTCCGGACAGACGCGCAATTTCAGGAGCATATGCCGATGCCCGAAGCGAGAGGCCAAGATTAGTTCGTTGAAAAAGTATTGTAAGTAAGGCCATCAAGATGAACGTTGTAATTAATATAAGCAGTTTTAGGGGTGAAAAAACTAAAACTTCACCATTTACTGTAAAACCATTATTAGAAACTGGTGGAGGAATTCGTAAATCTTGACCACCCCAAATCATCGCGATTACCGAGCGAATTAAACCCAATAATCCAAGGGTTGCAATAATTGGTGCTACTGCCGCGATCGGGCCACTGGATGAGTGTTTAACTAAAACGCGCATTAAAATTACTTCTACAAGTGCAGAAAATATGGCTCCCCCAAGCATCGCAATCGGTAAAGCGAGCCAGAAAGATCCAATTCTAGTTACTGCTTCATATCCAAAATATGTTGAAAGCAATGCCATGCCTGCTTGAGCAAAATTTATGACTCGCGTACTTCGCCAGACTAATACAAATGCAATTGCCATTAGCGAATAAATAGATCCAGCTGTGATGCCGATTAAAATCGTATTAAGTAATTGCATAATTAATACCCCAAATAAGCAGCGCGCACTGCTGGGTCATCAATAAGCGCTTGTGCATGATCAACTGCAACGACTTTTCCAAGATTTAGAACAATTCCTAAATCTGCAATTCTGAGAGCACCCATTGCATTTTGTTCTACTAACACAACGGTCAAACGCATTGATGTAGTTAAATCACGAATTGTCTGAAAAATCTGCTCAACTACAAGTGGAGCTAAACCGAGCGAAGGCTCATCGAGAAGAAGTAGTTTTGGTTTTGACATCAAAGAGCGCCCAATAGCTAACATCTGGCGTTCACCACCTGAAAGCGTGTCTGCTCTTTGTGCCAATCTCTCACCAAGGCGCGGAAATATTGAAACTACTAGGGCAAGAGTTTCAATCATTTCTTTCTTATCACGTCGCCAAATAGCGCCCAGCTCGAGGTTCTCTTTGACGGTTAACTCTGGGATTACAGATTTACCTTCGGAAACATGCGAGATTCCTTTTCTTACTAAAATCTCGGGTTTATCTCCAAGGATTGACTCGCCCATCCAACTAATTTTTCCATGCGAGGCTTTATTCAAGCCAGAAATAGCCCTTAATAAACTCGTCTTGCCAGCCCCATTTGAGCCAATCACTGCGGCCAGTGCCCCAGTTGGTATCGCCAAAGAGAGTGAGTTGATTGCTTGAATGGCACCGTGGTGAACGCTTAAATGAGAAACATTAAGTGTCATTTATGCACCTGTTCCTAAATATGCTGCTATTACCGCTGGATCGCGTCGGACAGTTTCGGCACTGCCGCTTGCGATAACTTCGCCAAAGTTGAGTACATATAGTTTGCTACAGACCGACATGATTACATCCATGTGGTGCTCAACTAGTAGCACCGACATCTGTGCACTCAAATTTCGAATGAGTGTATTCATCCACTCAATATCTTGCACACCTAATCCTCCGGCAGGCTCGTCCAACATTAGAATTTTCGGTTCACTAACTAAAGCTCGAGCAATTGCAACACGTTTAGTATCGGGATACGACAAAGTATCGGCACGTCGGGATGCAAGGCCACCTGCGTAGACGCGCTCGAGAGCGATTCGCGCTCTTTCACGAATTCGATTTTCATCTTTAATATTTCTGGCGAGCGCAGCTGAAATTAAACCGCTTTGCGCTAAGTGTTGTGCGCCAATCATTACATTTTCTAGAACGCTTAAATCTCCGAATAAACCGACGCCTTGTAACGTTCGCGCGATTCCAAGATCAACTAACTCATCTGTGCGCGGAAAATCACGACTCTCACCCTGTAAAAAAAATCTACCCTCATCCGGAACTACGAGTCCGCACAGAGCATTGAATAGAGTGGTCTTGCCAGCGCCATTTGGACCAATGAGACCAACGACCTCATTGCTGCCGATCTCAAGGTACACATCATTGAGAGCCCGAAGACCGCCGAAGGAGATAGATACTCCCTCGACGTGCAACGCTGCAGTTTTAGTAGACATGAGGTGCATAGATTCTAGATACCCTTGGCCCAATTCGTGTAACAATCTCGTAGTTAATTGAAGCCGAGGATGCCCCCCAATCATCGGCCGTGTACTCGCCATGCCTGCCATCGCCAAAAATAACTACCCAATCCCCGGATTTCGCCGTGGAATCTGGACCTAAATCCACAACAAATTGATCCATGGATACTCGCCCGATTATGGGGGCTCGCTTGTTATCGAAAAAAACGCCAGCGCCTTGAGCTACTCGAGGGATTCCATCGGCATACCCCATCGCCACAACGCCAAGCTGGGTATCGAAGGCCGTAATTGCACTCGCGCCATATCCGACCGGCGAGCCCGCTAGTACATGTTTTACCAAGTGAAGTTTTGCGCGTAGTTGCATTGCAGGTAATAATCCTAAGCTGGCACTGTCACCAAGGTTTTTTACATCGGGTGATAATCCATACATTGCAATTCCTGTGCGTACTAAATCAAAGGCCGCTGTATGGTTTTTCAATGTTGCAGCCGAGTTAGATAGGTGCTTGACGGGCGGGTTAACTCCGACACTCACCAATTGAGCGAGCATTTCATTAAAACGGTTAAGTTGATGGTCGTTTTGGCTCTGCTCTGGTTCGTCGGCACGGGCAAAGTGAGAGAAGAAACCAACTACATCAACAAAAGAGAAATCTGCTTTTAATAGTTCCGGCCATTCATTTAGGAATCCTCCGCGATTCATTCCAGTATCAACTTCGATGTGGATTCGTGCGTTAACTTTTAATGCAGAAATCTCTTCTAAAGTGGCTAAACAAGAAACTGCTACGTCGATATCGTGGCTATGGGCCGCTCTAAAATCAGATCCGGGAGGCAGCAACCAAGCAAGAATAGGGATTCGAACACCGTGAGTTCGAAGTGCAATTGCCTCTTCAAGTAACGCCACACCTAGCCAATCAGCTCCAGCTTTCTCAGCCGCTAAACCAACTTCGATTAAACCATGTCCATATGCATCGGCTTTAACGACGGCTAATAAATCGACACCACTTATTGATTTCAATGTTGAGATATTGGCAGTGATTGAAGCAACATCAATTCGAGCTTCGGCGCGGTGCTCCATTACCTTCGCTCCACGATAACCATCGCCGATGCAATACCGGCATCGTGCGAAAGCGACAGGTGGACATCTGCACCATCAATTAAATCGGCGATTTCTCCACGAAAGAGAAAAACGGGCTTACCATTTTCAAGATTTATTACTTCGGCATCGTGCCAAGCAAGGCCTTTGCCAGCACTAATTGCCTTTGCTAGAGCCTCTTTTGCGGCAAAGCGGGCGGCAAGTGAAGCAATTGGTTTAGTGCGTTCACCTTGAGTAAAAAGCTTCTCAAGTAGACCCGGGGTTCGATCAAGTGAGGATTTAAAGCGTTCGATATCCACCACATCGATGCCAATCCCATCAATCATGCAGGAAAGCCTAGTGCAGTTGACTCTTAGAAGGAACGTATCGATCTACTGCAATTACAGCCACTAATAGTGCGCTTCCTATAAAAAGTCCACCTAGTAAATCGGTGAACCAATGTGTATGTCGTATGAGTGAGACCACGCAAACGGTTAATGAAATTGCCACTACCCCGGCACTTGCTAGGCGACCTTGATACCTATCAACGCGGGCATATCTATAAATTATATAAGCCAAAATTCCCCATGTCAGAACGGCATTGGATGCATGACCGCTGGGATATGACATTCCGCCGGCATGAATTAAATCGATACCATCGCGAGGCTTAGTTCGTCCAAGAAATATTTTGAAAACTCCCACCACAAAATTGAGTGCGAGTAGAGATAAAACAGCCAAGTTAAGTGGGCGCCAAGTCTTGAATTTATAAGCGATATATGAAGCTGCAATTATTAATATCACTGTAGTTAACCAACGTGCACCTAAGTCATCTAAACGTCTTAGTAGAAATCCAGCAAAACCCTCAAACTGCGGTCGGTGCGTTCGGTTTACATCTCGATCAAAATTAACAAGTGGACCATTGCTTAAAACTTGTTGCGTAACAGCGAGAAAGCCTACGAATAGGAGCGCCGACCATCGTAAAGCGCGAAACATTTGTGCCTTACGCATTTATTCAACCGTAACTGATTTTGCTAAATTTCTCGGCTGATCAACATCATTGCCACGAGCTACCGCCATCTCATATGCAAAAACTTGTAGAGGCACAGTTGCAAGCACTGGCTGAAACAGTGCAGGCACAACCGGAATTCGAATTATATGTTCAGCACCTTCAACATGTGCACCTTCTTCTGCGATGACTATGACGCGGGCACCTCGAGCTTTTACTTCTTGAATATTGCTGAGCATTTTTTCATCTAGTGCGTGCTCATGGCCTGCGGGCAATATTGCAATCACGGGTGTTCCAATATCAATCAAGGCAATAGGGCCATGCTTGAGTTCGCCTCCAGCAAAGCCCTCGGCATGAATATATGCAAGCTCCTTTAATTTCAGCGCGCCCTCAAGGGCGACGGGATAACCGATATTTCTACCAAGAAATAGAACAATGTTGTTGTCCGCAAAGCTTCGGGTTAATTCACGAAGCGGCTCGACGGTCTCAAGAATTTGTTCTATTTTTCCAGGGAGTTCCAATAGCTCGTTATAGAGATCCGTGACTTGATCATCGTTGAGCTCACCATTTACTTGGGCTAAATGTAGGCCGATGAGATAAACCGCGATCATTTGCGTTAAAAGCGCTTTGGTCGATGCAACGGCAATTTCTGGTCCCGCATGTGTATATAAGACGGCATCTGATTCGCGTGGAATTGTCGAGGAGTTAGTGTTGCAGATTGCTAAAACTCGAGCCCCGGCAACTTTGGCATGGCGCACGGCCATCAACGTATCCATCGTTTCACCTGATTGAGATATGGCTATTACCAAGGTCCCGCTATCGATGATTGGATCGCGGTAGCGATACTCACTAGCAATCTCAACTTCAACTGGAATTTTCGCCCATTTTTCAATGGCGTATTTGGCGACCATTCCTGCGTGATATGCGGTGCCGCATGCGATTACTGTTATCTTTTTTAACGCTCTTATCTCATCGGGACTCATACGTAACTCGTCTAAAACTATTTGATGATTATCACTTAAGCGGCCGATTAACGTATCGGCAACGGCTTTAGGTTGTTCAAATATCTCTTTTAACATGAAATGGGTGAAGCCACCCTTTTGTGCAGCGATTGCATCCCAAGAAATCTCATACTCTTTAGGTTTAACCGCTACGCCTTCAAGGTCGGTTATCTCGACGCTTGTTGGTGTGATGGTTACAACTTCATCTTGGCCTAACTCAATCGCCCGCTTGGTATAGTCAATAAAAGCTGCAACATCGGAGGCCAAAAAGTTTTCGCCATCGCCGACTCCGACTACAAGTGGAGAGTTGCGACGTACTCCCACCACAATATCGGGGGCATCGGCATGGATGGCGACAAGGGTAAATGAACCACGCAATGCTTTAACTGCATCGCGCATCGCTGCCGATAGATCCCCATGTCGTTCTTTGCGAAGATCACTGAGTAAGTGAGCAACTGATTCAGTATCGGTCTCGGAGGAAAAAACATGTCCCCGAGCTTCTAAGTTTTTACGAAGTTCGGAGTAGTTTTCAATAATTCCATTGTGAATAACCGCCAATTTGCCCTCATTATCAAGGTGAGGGTGTGCATTTCGATCAGTTGGTCCGCCATGAGTTGCCCAACGAGTATGTCCGATACCCGAATGCACTACCGGAAGTGAACCATCGAGCGCGTTCTCTAAATTTACAAGTTTGCCTGCTCTTTTTTCAATAAATAATTTGCCCGGTACACCAAGTGCGATTCCTGCCGAGTCATATCCACGATACTCAAGTCGTCGCAGGCCCTCAATGAGTGGCGTAATGGCAGATTGTGGCCCGCTGTAACCCACAATTCCGCACATATATTTATCTACCCCAGTTCAGCTCTAACAACATCTGCTAGCGATCTAGCAATTTCTTCGGCAAGGTTATCACTGGCAGCCTCAACCATCACTCTGACGAGGGCTTCCGTACCCGATGCTCTCAACAAAACTCTGCCGCTATCTCCAAGGCGAAGCTCGGCTGCTTGCACCGCCGATGAAATCTCTCTCGATGCGTCAAGTGATTCCTTCTTCACATCTCGCACATTTATCAGAACCTGCGGAAAACGCTGCATTGATGCGGCTAGTTCTTGCAAAGTTTTTCCCGTACGGACAACCTCTTGCATTAGTTGTAACGCCGTTAGTGTCCCATCGCCGGTATTAGCGAGCTCGCGCATGATCACATGACCGGACTGCTCACCACCTAATGAATAATCGTTAGAAATCATATTTTCCAATACATAGCGATCTCCAACGGGTGTTGTAACTACTTCAATGCCTGAATCGCGCATCGCATGCATAAAACCTAAATTGCTCATTACCGTCCCGACAACCGTATTGCCATTTAACTTGCCACGTGCCTTAAAACCACGTGCCAAAATACTCAGAATATGATCGCCATCGATTTCATTTCCCATGGCATCGATTGCTAAACATCTATCGGCATCACCATCATGGGCGATACCAACATCTGCGCCCTCTCGTAATACCGCTGCACGTAATTGATGTAGATGTGTAGACCCACACTCTTCATTGATATTCCAGCCATCTGGCTGATTAGAGATTGCAATAACTTCTGCGCCTGCTCGTCGATATGCTTCAGGTGCCACGACTGATGCCGCACCATTTGCGCAGTCAACGACAATCTTTAAACCATTAAGCGGAGTGTCAACGCTAGCCAAAAGATGCGTCAAATATCGCTCTGCTGCGGTGTCGTCATTTATTACACGTCCAACATTGCGACCAGTTGGTCGCTTCCAATCCTCACCCATTCGAGCTTCAATGCGTGCCTCGATTGCATCATCTAACTTGCCACCACCGCGTGCAAATAACTTAATTCCATTATCTGGCATTGGGTTATGGGATGCGCTAATCATGACGCCGAGATCGGCCTTAGATTCAGCAACTAAATGTGCGATTGCAGGCGTCGGTAAAATGCCAACTCGATAGACATTGATTCCTGCACTTGTTAGACCCGCGACAACGGCCGCCTCTAAAAATTCTCCTGATGCGCGTGAGTCTTGACCCACTATCGCCGTTGGTCGGTGATCTCTATTAGAAGAACTCTCGACCAAAATATGCGCAGCGGCAACGGAGACATCGAGTGCTATTTCAGCGGTGAGTTCGCTATTGGCTAAGCCGCGAATTCCATCGGTACCAAAGAGTGCCATTGGAACTCCTTTGCTTAAATGTAAATTAGCGCTTGCTGTATTGAGAACGCTTACGAGCCTTCTTAAGGCCGTACTTCTTACGCTCGATAACACGTGCATCACGTGATAAGAATCCAGCCTTCTTTAGCGCTGGACGGTTTGCTTCTTCATCAATTTGATTTAATGATCGAGCAACACCAAGACGAAGTGCTCCCGCTTGACCAGAAACTCCACCACCATTGATACGCGCAAAAACATCGTATTGGTTTTCAGCACCTACTGTGCGAAATGGCTCTGAGACTGATTGTTGGTGAACTTTGTTTGGGAAGTAATTCTCAAGTGCCTTACCGTTAATGATCCACTTACCGGTTCCTGGAGTTAAGCGAACACGTGCAACAGCTTCCTTACGACGCCGTTGAAGATGTGTATGAAGTAGGAACTTCGTTCTCATCGAGATCGTTAACAGTTGTGTTCTCTGACATTGTCATCCCTTACTTCACTATTTGTGAAACTTGTTCGAATACATATGGTTTTGGAGCTTGTGCAGCATGCGGGTGGTTTGGACCGGCATAAACCTTGAGTTTTGAAGCGATGTCACGACCAAGACGATTCTTTGGAATCATTCCCTTGATTGCTTTTTCAACGGCGCGCGTTGGGAACTTCTCAAGAAGCTCGCCATAAACAGTAGAAGTTAAACCGCCTGGGAAACCAGAGTGATGATGTGACCACTTTGTCTTTGCTTTGTTACCTGATAGCGCGATTTTTTCCGCGTTAATAATAATGACGAAGTCACCCATGTCCATGTGTGGAGCAAAAGTTGTCTTGTGCTTTCCACGAAGTAAAACGGCGGCATGTGTTGCAAGACGGCCCAAGACCACATCTTGTGCATCGATGACATGCCACTCACGGACTGCGTCACCGGCTTTTGGACTATATGTACGCACGCTCTTGCCTACCTTCTATTTCGAGTTATTTCATTAAGCGCCCTTAACGAGCGCAGAGGAGTAAGGGTACCTGTACGCAACAGATGGGTCAAAACCGAGCAATTAATGCTCAAAAACAGGCTCAGGACTCTCAAAAACCCGACCATCGCTGCCGAAGACAAGGAAGCGAGTAAAGCCTCGAGTGAACCAACGGTCGTGGGTCACGGTGATTACCGTTCCTTCATAGCGGTCGAGTGCGGTTTCCAAGCTTTCGGCACTTGCTAGATCTAAGTTATCGGTTGGCTCATCAAGTAGAAGCAAAGTTGAACCAGATAGCTCGAGTAATAGAACTTGGAAACGCGCTTGCTGGCCACCAGAGAGAGAGGCAAAGCGCTGTTCGGCTTGTTGGTCTATTTCATATTTGCGCAGCGCACTTTTGGCTGGGCCTAACTGCAGTGAGTACATCTGCCAGAGGATTTCGAGCAGACTTTGGGATTCAAACTCTGGGTGTGAATGAGTTTGAGCAAAGTAGCCAATTTCAACGCGGGCACCGATTTTAAAATTACCAGAGTATTTAACGGTGGCATCCCCTGAAATTAAACGCAAGAAGTGAGATTTACCGGTTCCATTCTTACCAAGAACCGCGATGCGATCACCGAAAAAGACTTCGAAGTTAAATGGTTGAGTTAAGCCCTCAAGAGTTAGATTTTCAAAAGTTAAGGCGCGCAAACCTGTGCGCCCACCCCGCAAACCAACGCGTACATCTTGTTCTATTGGTGGCGCTTGTGGTGGTCCAATCTCTTGAAATTTTCGAAGTCGGGTCTGCATTGCATGGTACTTGCTTGCCATTGCTGGGCTAATCGCCGCTTGTATTTGGAGCGTTCGAACTAACTCTTTTAACCGAAGGTGTTCTTCTTCCCATCGCAGCAAGATTTCAGCGAATCTCGCATTTCTGGCTTTGCGAGCATCGTGCCATGTTGAAAATTTTCCACCATGTACCCATGTTGTATTGCCGGTAGCACCCTGTTCGAGAGTAACTATGCGATTGACTGTATTTTCTAGTAGTTCACGATCGTGACTGATAAAGAAAACAGTTTTCTTAGTCGTCTTAATTACCTCTTCTAGCCAGCGTTTGGATGGAACATCTAAGTAGTTATCCGGTTCATCTAATAGCAAAGTTTCATCTGGTCCTTCAAGGAGTGCGTTAAGTACTAATTTTTTCTGCTCTCCCCCCGACAGGGTATTTACTTCTCGCTTTGCAACTTCATCAAATGATTTACCAAGAGCCGCAGTGCAACAGACATCCCAAATAGTTTCATACTCATACCCACCAACATCTCCCCACTCAATAATCGCTTGGGCATAAGCCATCTGAGCTTTTTCAGTATCTTTTTCATGCATTGCGATTTCTGTTCTTTCAATATTTTCGGCGGCATCACGAATTCTTTTTGGCGCAACCGATAGAAGCATTTGATGAACGGTTGTGTTATCACGGACCGAACCTATGAACTGGCGCATTACTCCAAGGCCGCCTGAGATAGAGACTTGGCCAGAATCAGGCTCTAAATCACCGCTGATCATGCGAAATAAAGTTGTTTTGCCCGATCCATTTGCACCAATGAGTGCAACTTTTGCGCCATCGCCTACACGAAAACTAACGTTATTTAAGAGCACCCGACCATCTGAAAGCGCGTAATCAACAGCGCTGACATCGATATGCCCCATTACCCGTTAACCATTTCTGCATTGTATTCAACATGGCGCAGAGTAAGGCCTCTTGCTACAAAGACCAAAGAGTCCGGAACTCGCTCTTTATTGGCCAACATCGCAGAAATCCAGTCAAGATTGTTTCGCCCTTCTGCAACGCAAACAACTGCGCCAACTAAGTTGCGCACCATTGAATAACAGAAAGCATTAGCTGCAATATCTGCGATTAAGTAGCCCGCATCATCACGGATCCAATTCAATCGCTTAAGGTTTCGAATCGTAGTTGCACCTTCTCTGAACTTACAAAATGCGGCAAAATCATGGTTACCTAAAAGACACCCAAGCGGTGCAGAGGTGAGACAACCTGATTGCCATCTAATATTGTGTAGGTATAACTTCGCTCGGTGGCAGAAAAACGGGCATGAAAGGCTTTGTCCATCACAGTTACTTTTAGAATTCGAATATCCTCATCGAGCATTCGATTCAATTTAAAAACAAGTTCCTTGATCTCAGAGTTTTCGGGAACATCAACGTGAATTACCTGTCCGCTGGCATGAACTCCGGCATCGGTGCGTCCTGCAACAACCGTTTCTATCGGACTCTGCGTGATTTTTGCGAGCGCGGTTTCAATCTCTTCCTGAATTGTGCGTTGATCGGGCTGTTTAGCCCACCCTGCATAATTCGTTCCGTCGTAGGCTAAATCGATCCGTAAACGAAGAAACCCACTCTCTGGGTAGAGAGTGGGCTCCGACATAAGAATATTTTTCTAAGGTGTTAAGGCTTAGTTATCTTTCTCAGTTAAAACTTCGATTACTGCCATTGGAGCGTTATCGCCCTTGCGTGGCCCAATCTTTGTAATGCGTGTGTATCCACCATTACGTGTTGCAAAGCGAGGTCCGATAACAGTAAAGAGTGTATGTACTACTCCCTTATTTGAAATCTGAGCCATAACTTGGCGACGAGCTGGCAGATCACCCTTCTTAGCGAAAGTAATTAACTTCTCCGCAAGTGGACGAAGGCGCTTAGCCTTTGCCTCGGTGGTTGTGATCTTGCCGTGCTCGAACAACTGCTCTGCAAGTGTGCGTAGGAGTAATCGCTCGTGTGATGGGCCTGAACCCAGACGAGGACCTTTACTTGGTGTTGGCATTTTTTTATCTCCTAGGCCTGCTCTGCTTCAACGAACTCGTCGTCTAGCGATGTTGGTGCTGAGTTGGATCAAATCCGACTGGGCTATCTTTCAAGTTCATCCCCATTGAGACAAGCTTGGCTTTTACCTCATCGATTGACTTTGATCCAAAGTTACGGATATCAAGCAAGTCAGCCTCTGAACGGTTAACGAGCTCCCCAACTGTGTGAATGCCTTCGCGCTTCAAGCAGTTGTATGAACGTACTGTGAGATCAAGATCTTCGATTGGAAGTGCCATGTCCGCAGCAAGGGCGGCATCCATAACAGATGGCCCCATCTCAATACCTTCAGCATCAAGATTGAGTTCGCGAGCAAGACCAAAGAGTTCAACTAAGGTACGACCAGCGGATGCAACTGCATCGCGTGGCTTCATTGATGACTTAGTCTCAACGTCGACTACAAGGCGATCGAAGTCCGTGCGCTGTTCAACGCGGGTTGCCTCGACTGCATATGTAACCTTTAACACAGGTGAATAAATTGAGTCAACTGGAATGCGTCCGATCTCTGCGCCAGCCTGCTTGTTCTGAACTGCGGTGACATAACCACGGCCGCGCTCAACTGTAAGTTCGATCTCAAGAGATCCCTTGCCATTGAGCGTTGCTAAGTGAAGCTCTGGATTATGTACTTCAACGCCAGTTGGAACTGCGATATCGGCACCAGTAACTGGACCGGCACCTGACTTGCGGATATAGACAACGCTTGG
>JACSDF010000063.1:3065-5088 GCA_015660815.1 Actinomycetota bacterium | reverse complement strand
TCATTCGTGGATTTATTGAACCTGAGGGATCCTGAAAAACAAAGCCTAAATTCGAACGAAGTTCGCGGGTCGCTTTTCTAGATTTTCCTGCTAGATCTTGGCCCAAGATAGTTACATGGCCAGTAGATGGCTGCGTAATTCCAAATGCACACCTAGCTAACGTGCTTTTGCCCGATCCGGATTCTCCCACTACTCCCAAAACTTCGCCTTGGTGTAAATCAAGTGAGATTGAATCAACTGCCGTGAAACCCTCTTTGTGCTCGCGAGAAGGAAAGATTTTACTCACATTAGAAATCTGCATGACTATCTCGCTCATTGCCCCGCCCTCCAACAAGCAACGCTTTGTTTATTAATCTGGACAATTGGTGGCTCTTGATTGCACTTGTCAATGCGAAGTTCGCAGCGATCAGCAAATGCACAACCAGTAATCGAAGAAAGAACTGACGGTACGTTTCCGGGAATTGCAACTAAGCTTCCCCGTGCCTTATCTGAACTAGGAATGGCACCTAATAGGCCACGTGTATAAGGATGCTGGGCAGAGTTCATGACATCGGCTGCAGGGCCTGTTTCAACGATTCGACCGGCATATACAACGGCAATCTCATCTGAAACCTTTGCAACGGCACTCACGTCATGGGAAATAAATAGCATCGCAAAGCCCTCTTGTTTTTGAAGCGCCGAAATCAACGATAAAACCTGATCCCCAATAGTTGCATCAAGGGCCGTTGTGGGTTCATCTGCAATTAAAAGCGTTGGACTCGAAATCGATGCGGATAAGAACCCAGAACTCGTTTACTATCTTTAAGCCCCACAGATTGCAGGCGGCTGACTAACAGTGGTTCAATTTTTGCTCGAGCGATGTTTCTGCGTTGGGCGACAAAAGTAAGTTGAGCACCGATTGTAAAGACGGGATTAAAAGCCGATGCTGGATTTTGGAAAATCATTGTTATCTCTGAGCCTCGCAGCAGAGCAAGATCATCTGGTGAAACGTGGCCATGATCAGTGAACTCAATTTCCCCCCGCTGTGTGGCAGTTGAGGGTAAAAGCCCCATGATTGCAGTGGCAGTAAGCGTCTTACCGCAACCAGTCTCACCTACAATTCCCAGAGTTTTTCCGCTCTCAATCTCAAAATTTATGCCCCGAAGCGGGGAGTTCGTGAGAACACCGTTAGCACGGAAATCAACCTCTAGATTTGAAACTTTAAGTACGGTACTCATTGCCGAGTGATCCTTGGATCAAAGTGATCACGCAGTGCATCACCGATGATGTTAAAAGATAGTACCGCTAAGAAAATAGCTAGACCTGAAAAAGTTGAAATCCACCACTGATCAAAAATTAAGTTTCGCCCCTGTGCAACCATTAAACCCCAATCGGCCGAAGGAGGCTGTGCACCAAGACCAATGAAAGCCAATGAACCAGCGGCAAGAATGACAGTTCCTAAATCTGCCGCTATCTGGACAATGAGCGGAGTAGTTACATTTCGCAAAATATGACGGAAAATAATGATCCGATCTGGAACCCCCATTGCCGCTGAAATTTCAACATAGGGCTTTGATTTAACAATGCTGGCCTCAACACGGATGAGACGTGCATACCAAGGCCACCAAGAGATAATCAGAGCAATCAGAGCATTCACTAAGCCTGGCCCTAAAAAAGTAACGGCCACGAGAGAGAGTAAAAGCGGTGGGAAGGACAAGAAGAGTTCGCTAAAGCGCATAATCAGGTTATCAATCCAACCACCACGGTAACCGGCAATTAGTCCCAGTATTGTTCCGATAATGGCGGCAATTCCAACGACTGCTAAGGCGATAAGCAACGCGGGTCTTGCACCATAAATAATGCGACTCAGTAAATCTCTTCCGAGTTCGTCTGTACCCAGTAAGTGATCCCACCCCGGACCGATGTAGCTATTATCGACATTGGATTTTCCTGCACCTTCTTGCGGGTTTGGAGCGATCCATGGTCCGAAGATTGCTGAGAAGATAAAAATAAACATCATTACTGAGGCCGCACTCGTTAACTT
>JACSDF010000063.1:0-3039 GCA_015660815.1 Actinomycetota bacterium | reverse complement strand
TGAAAAACCCTTTAATTTCCCTCTCATCGCATCCACACTCGTGGATCTAATTTGGCATGTATTAAATCGACAATGAAATTGATAACTAAATATCCAACTGCCGCCAGCAAGGTAATCCCCATTATCGCTGGATAATCGATGCTAATTAGTGAGTTAACGGCAAAGGAGCCAATACCTGGCCAGTTGTAAACCTGCTCCACAAAGAAAGTGCCTGTAATTAAATAGGCCGTAGATAATCCAGTAATCGTCACAATGGGCGGCAAGGCGTTTCGTAGCGCTAACTTAAAGAAGATTATTCGCTCCGATAATCCATATGCCCGAGCGACTTTGATGTGGTCCTGACTCATTACCTCTAGCAAATTTGCTCGTGCCATTCGTGAGATTAATCCAAATGAATACGCCGACAATGTGAGGGCGGGTAAAACCATGTGATGTAGACCGTTCAGAGTTGCTGCAAAATTTCCCGTAATTATTGAATCAAAAAGTGGGAAACCTGTAACGTCAGTAATTGGGTTCTCATATTTTAAATCGATATCAAATTGGCCCGTTGCTGGAAACCACGCGAGTCGACCGGCAAAGAGCATTTGGAGTAAAAGACCTAACCAAAATGCCGGCATCGAAACTCCGGCAATCGCTAAACTCGAAAAATTGAATCTTGAATTCGGCCACGGTATTTTGCAGCGTATACGCCCATAGCAACTCCAAAGATCAGAGCAAAACTCATTGCACAAAAAACTAACTCAAGTGTCGCTGGAAGCCGATCGGCAATTTCGGACACAATGGGTTGTTTACTAGAGAGTGAATAACCCCAGTTTCCTTGAAGAGTTTGTCCAAGGTATTTGAAATATTGAATAGGAATCGGTTGATCTAAACCCAAAGTAATTCGTAGTGCGGCGGCATCCGACTCCGTTGCCTTTGGTCCAATGTAGGCAAGTGCTGGATCGCTGGGAATTACGCGCGCTAATGTGAATGTAACAAAGCTTGCGGCAAATAGAACAAGGAGGGCAGATGACAAGCGATTCCAAATAATCTTCATCGCGCTAATTCTCCCCCTTAATCACTTTTCGTTGAGTGTAACGATTGAGAGCGGGCCACATAGCGCAGCCCGCTCTCCCCTCGTTGGTTGTACCTCTATTTAAGCTAGCTTTACGTCCGCAAAAAACGCAGAGAACGGATAGTTAATGTTGTACTTAGGAATAGAGAACTTCTTAGGTATAACACTTACTTGTGCCTCATCGTAGAGATAGAGACCAGGTGCTTCCTTGTAGAGCATCAGCATCGCCTGGCTATAGAGCTTCTGAGCCGCAGCTTTATCTGATCCGCTGAGCTCGATTGCATCATCTACTAACTTGTCATAGGCAGTGTTCTTCCAATAACTTAAATTGAAGAATGGCTTTGCACTGCTATGAAATAGCGACCAAAGATTGTCGACGCCTGCATCGCTATATGTTGGCCAGTACTTAACAATGAAGAGATCTTGCGCATTTGCAGGATCCTTCTTTGCCGCTGCCCATTGTTGATTAAAGAGAATTCCCTGAACCTCAGCCTTTACGCCAATGGATTCAAATGCATCTTTAATCAGTGGTACGAACCTTGCCTCGTTAGAGTTTTCTGAGGCATAAGTAATTTTGATCGTTAGATCCTTTACGCCTTCCTTTGCAAGTAGCGCCCTTGCCTTAGCCCGGGCCATTTTATACTGTGGAATTGTTGGATCATATGGATAAATTCCAGCTGGAACCGGTCCCCGTGATTGAGTTGCATAACCTTGGCCACCAACTGCCGTAATTTCACGATAGTTAAGTGCCATCGATAATGCTTGACGCACAACGGGGTTATTGAGTGGTGCACGCAAAGTATTGAAGTAACCCACGTAATTAAATGGTGACTTGTACTTAATAATGCTGTACTTACTGTTGCGCTTCAAAGAGGTCAAACTGGTCAATGGAATGTTTGTCGACCAATCAACCTGTCCCGAAGTCATCATCTGTTGCGCAGTAATTCCATCTGAAACAATTGAGATATCAACGGTCGAGTATGCAGGCTTGCTGGCCGCCCAGTGCTTTGCATATGCAGTAAGTACCACTGAACTGCCAGCTTTATAACTTGAAATTGTATAAGGGCCAGAGCCACCATCTTTTCCAGATTCGTAATACTTTGAATCTGCAGCAACGGCTGCAATTGTCTTTGGATTCACGATGTATGCGCCATAGGTCGACGATGCAATGAGATCCATCGGAGCTGCATAAGACAAGTTGAGAACAACAGTGTCATCACCAACTGCATCAACAGTTTTTAGTGAATCCCAAATGAACCCGGCGCCACCAATTTTCTTAGATGTTTCCAGACTAACTTTCACTGCGGCAGCATTTACCGGTGAGCCATCATGGAAAGTTGCGCCCGCGCGCAATTTGAAAGTCCACGTCTTGCCACCATTTGATGAGATCCACGATGTCGCAAGCGCAGGTGAGTATTCAGGTGAAACACCATCTGCGTTCTTCCACAAAAGTGGTTCGTAAATATTTGTCATATAAAAGGCTTCAGTTGAAAAAGATTGAACTGGATCCCATGTAGTTACAGCAGCAGATGTCGCCACTTTAAATACGCCGGCAGCCGATGCCGACGTAGGAACAGTTAATGTTGCAATAGCCAGTAATGCAGTTGAAGTAACTGCAATTAAGCGCACTCTCCGTGATGAGAATGCCGTTTTAATCGACATACGCTTATCTCCTTTGATACATACGTAATGCCCTAACGAGGGATTTCATAGAGGCAGGTGTCGTGAGTTTAAAAGCCAAGGGTATGCCTGTCCATGAAATATCCTTGTAATTCCTATGCTTTCTAGGCATACTACCTAGATGGATCTGCGCTTATTGGCTTACTTCTTAGCCATCTTTGATTCAGGCTCAATCTCAGCGGCCGCACGTGATCTACATATTGGCCAACCCTCGCTCTCGCGCCAGATTCGAAAACTTGAACGGGATTTAGGCGTAACCCTCTTTACCCAAGGTGCAAAGGCGAGCGCGACTGCTTCTGCAATCG
>JACSDF010000062.1 GCA_015660815.1 Actinomycetota bacterium | reverse complement strand
TCTATTCGCGATGCTGTTTTAATAGGTGCACGCTCAGACCATCCGCGTGAAATCCAGTAACCATTTTTTATGTCAAAGCGTGTTAATTCGATTCGGGTTAGCCACTTAACGGCCGAAACATAGCCATAGAGTCCTGGAACAATAATTCTCGCTGGAAAACCATGTGCTAATGGCAGAGTCTCACCATTCATTCCAATTGCAATCATTGCATCGCGTCCATCAAGGGTCGCTACTGGAAAACCCGCAGTAAATCCATCGACCGAGTAACCCATTACTTGATCGGCATCGGCAGAAGGTCCGGCCTCGCGAATCAAATCATCTAGCCGCACTCCTAACCATCGTGCATTACCAACTAGATCTCCACCGATTTCATTTGAAACGCAGGCGATTGTTCCGTCGAGTTCAAAAACTGGTCGCGCGAGTAATTCCTGATAACTTAAGGTAAACGGTTTGTCGACCATGCCAACTATCTCTAACTGCCAATCATCGGTTGAAACACTAGGAATTGCTAACGAGGTATCTATCCGATAAAAATCTTCATTGGGTGTAAAGAGCGGTGATAGCCCCGGCGTAGTCAATGCGGGATCTACTGGGGGGTTAGGTAGAAACTTCAAGGGTTTAGGAAGTGCAATCTTAATTCTCTCGATTTGGACGCTAGCCTTTTGAGCAAACAATCTAGCAGCACCCGTGGCTGCAATACTTACCGCACCAATTACACCGACTGCCTTAAGTACATCTCGGCGAGAAATTTCTACGCCAGAATCCACGCTCTCGCTTCCTTGCTGACTCAACCATCGCAGTACATACACGGTGGTTCCCCCAGAAATAATGGCGGGCACAATTGAAAAGAGATTCGACCGAGCATCTAACAATGCCGCCCAGCTTGCAGCAATCGACATTGCCGCAATAATTGAGTATGCAACGCCTCTTTTCCCGCTCATAAATGCGCGACCTACGATAAGAGAAAGTCCAAAAACTACCGCCAAAATCATTACGATTAGAAATAGCTTGTCGTATGTACCAAAAAGATTAATAACTAATTTTTTTATCGGCGGCGGTACCTGATCGATGATTCGATTTCCCAGAGAGATAACGGGACTCTGCCAATTGTTATTTACTGACGCAATAAAATGGCCGATAGATAATCCGGCAGCCGTTGCCAGCGGACCAAAGACGATTCCTAATCGCTTACTTTCCATTAGCCAAGACCAGACCCATCTTTATTTAAGCCATAATGAAAATGGATCCAGCATCTTCACTCGCCGTATATTTACGAAGCGCGCTATTAGCTGGACCAGCCGTAACAGCACCAGTAACGGCGTTGAAACGTGAACCGTGGCATGGGCAGACTAAGGCACCTCCCGAGCTATCCACTTGGCAGCCTTGATGCGTACATATCGCGCTCACCACAATTACTAAACCATTGTTTCGAGCAACAGAGACCGGAAAAATGGAACCAGTCGCGGGCTTAACGTCGATTATTTTTATTGTACCTTCAGCGATATCACTGGACTTGGCGACAAACGTTAATGCACCAATGCTCTCGCTCGGTGAAGGTGTTGGTGTGGCGCTCTGATTTGGATTTGCAGAAGTCGTGCTTGATGGTTTGGGAGAGCTTGTGACAACTTTTGCTCCCTTTTTCCAGATTAACTTTCCCTTTGATTTAACACAGATGTATGTGTACCCCTGGAAAACTATTTTCTGGCCGAGCTTTGTAGGCTTCAACTTTGGGCCAGTTGCGGCCAAGGCATCAGAGCCGAAGATTGATAGAAGCGCCGCAGGAATTACCGCAAGAAGATTTCTCCGAATGAGTTTCATGCGCTAAACCGTAACGCCAACGCCCTCATTCGGCTAGTTGATTTTCGGTGAATCTCCTTAAAATTCATTGCCCTCAGCACTATGAGATACGCGCCGAATTCATGCAAGCGCCTCTTTAATTTGATTTCCATGATCTACTGGATGATTGGTGTATCCCTTGACCCACCGCTCCACAGAAAACGGACCGGATTCAGTGTGTTCACCAGTTCTTTGCAAATCCGACTCTTCCAAACGCTTTAAAATATCTAAAGAGGCGGCTCGGACCGCGAGAAATACTGCAATAGAGTTTTCAACTGGAAGCTCTTTGTATCCCAAAATCTCACTTTCAGCCCAAGCAGACTCGTCATAACCTTGAATAATCGTCCCCGTTGGTTCGGCCACTAGCCGGCGCAATCTGGCATATGACTGCGCTTCGCTATCGGCCAAGTGGTGAATAACTTGTCGCGGTGACCAACCATCAGGTTGATGCTTATCTAAATCGCTGATTGAGAGCCCAGCGATTATGTCGGTTGCGTATTTAGTTGAAGCTTCATACTCACGTGCAATAGTTAATAAATCCATAAACTCAATTACATCTCAATTGCTTCATAGAGTTGCAGACCAGTCTTACTTGGACAGGTCTTTGCAATAGCAATCGCTGCATCCATATCTGCGGCCTTGATAACGGTATAACCGGTGATTGGGTTGTTCGCTACAGGAATTTCGGTTGCCGAAGTTGAAGTTACATTCATGCCTGGCATAAATGGATTACCCATTTCAGCGACGCTCTCTTTTATTGAATCAAACCATGCCATCCAAACATCCATAGCATCATCACTAGCGCCTTCGTTTGGCTCTGAGTTATATAGAAAAACAAATTTTTTCATTTCATTCTCCGCTCTCGTTGGTCGAGGGATAATCGACCTGAAAGGTAATTTAATTCTCTTATGCAGAAAATGGAAGGGAAATCAAAAGAATTCCCTTAGAATTCACATATGAACGAGAAAATAGACCAGTTCTTTCGCCCCATCCCTTAACGCCCAATACACGAACCAACTAACCTGTACTCATGCCGCCTAGAGATCCATCTCGCGAAGCCCACTTTCCTGCTATCGAAAAACGTTACGGCGAAAAAATGGCCTACTGGTTTAAAGTCATGGCCAAGCTTGAGGGCAAGAAATATCCAGAACAGATAGCCCACCTCAAAGAGAGTTACGGATTTTCCCAAGCCCATGCCAATGCCTTGGTGATGTACTCACGCGGATCCACATCATCGCGCCGCTTTGAAACACCGAACGATTAC
>JACSDF010000026.1 GCA_015660815.1 Actinomycetota bacterium | reverse complement strand
TGCGAATCGCTTCGCTCGTTTCACCCAGTTCAACGCGCGCCATATCAACTCGCCCCACTGGATCAACGTGCACTCGTAAATCAATCCGATCCATCAATGGACCTGAAAGTTTTCCTAAATAACGCCGGACTTGTTGAGATGTACAAATGCAGTTACGACCACGACCGCTGAATTTTCCGCATGGGCAGGGATTAGCTGCAAGAACTAAAAGGAACTGCGCAGGGAAAGTTACATTTCCTATACTGCGTGCAATCGTTATTGTCCCTGCCTCTAAGGGTTGGCGAAGAGAATCTAAAACACCAGATGGACACTCTGGTGCCTCATCAATAAATAAAACACCGTGATGAGCAAGCGAACACGCGCCGGGTTTAATTGCATGTGCGCCTCCCCCAACCATTGCAACACGAGTCGTGGTGTGATGGGGAGAAACAATCGGTGCGATGAGTGAAGTTGGAGATCTCGTCGCAAAACCTGCCGCCAATGAATGAACGGCGGTAACCTCTAGCGCCTGTGCAATATTTAACGCCGGCATAATTGTGGGAATTCTTTCGGCGATCATGGTTTTACCAGCCCCAGGTGGACCGATTAATAAAATATGGTGTCCCCCAGTTGCTGCGATTTCTGCCGCCAATCGTGCCTCGGGCTGACCAGCAACATCGGCAAAATCCAAACGTTCATCGCTCTGACTCCATTGATAATCAATCTCTTGCGCGATCTCTCGATCTCCAGTTCTTAGCCAGCGCAGAACGCTCTTTAAATGCTCCATCGCAACTATCTGCATTCCCTGCATCAATCCAGCCTCCGCCGCATTTGCAAGAGGAACAACGGCCATCGTTATCCCGGATTTGTATGCAGCCATCAGTGCAGGTAATACTCCACGGACCGAACGAATACGTCCATCGAGTGATAGCTCGCCAAGAAAAACAACGCTAATAATGCGCTCAGGAGGAATAGTTTCGTGCGCTGAAAGAATTGCAATGCAGATCGCTAAATCAAAGCCCGATCCACTCTTAGGTAACCATGCAGGTGAGAGCGAAACAGTAACTTTTCGATTGGGCCAAATTTCACCGCAGTTCACCATCGCTGCGCGAACACGCTCTCGAGATTCAGTCAGCGCAGCATCGGGTAATCCCAGTAAAGAGTAAGCGGGCAGACCATCGGCAATATCTACTTCGACGGTGACTAGATGTCCATCTAGGCCAAGGAGTGCAACCGATGTTGTAAGGGCAAGACTCATAGCAAATTCGCTCGGTATTCAATTGAATGCGAACCATCAGGTGCGATTAAAACCGCCGCGACATCGATCTGGTATTCACACCCCAGACAGCCATGTGTTGCTAACCAGCCAAGAGCTAAGCGCTGCATACGGTGGGCTTTATCGCGATTAATCGCTTCAAATGGGTGACCAAAAGCCAAAGATGAACGAGTTTTTACTTCAATGAAAGCAAAAACACCCGATGGTTGTAGCGCGATAATGTCGATCTCACCCTCACGAATTCGCCAGTTTCGCTCAATGATTTCGTTGTTTTTAGCGGTCAAATACTGTGTGACAACTTCTTCGCCATAAGCGCCTGTGCGTTGATTATTTTTTGTTTGCATAATCGGTGACGATAAATACTCACCCTGACAAAGCTGCTAGAAAAAGATTTACTTGTGGATGAGGGCTGCAATATTTGAGAATGAGCGACGATGTTCTATGCACACTCCATGGGTGTTGAGGGCGGCGGTGTGAGCGGTCGTGATATAGCCCTTGTGACTTGCAAATCCATATTCAGGAAATTGAGTATCCATTGTGCGCATGATTCGATCCCTCGTCACTTTCGCGATGATGGAAGCGGCACTTATAGATACGACGACTTGATCGCCCTTCCACACTGCCAAGTTCGGCAGAGCAAGTCCATCGATTGAGTAACCATCAGTTAAAACATATGCAGGTGCTTGATCTAAACCATGGACGGCACGTCGCATTCCATCGAGATTTGCTGCATGGACTCCGCGTTCATCAATTTCACTCGCTGGAACTATTACGACGCTAATCGATGCCGCGATAGAAGTAATTACTTCAAATAACTCTTCGCGTTTAACCTCTGAAATTTCTTTTGAATCTCGAACTTCTAACAACTCTGGAGCAAATGGATCAACCAAAATTACTGCGGCGATAACGAGTGGACCTGCACAAGCACCGCGTCCTGCCTCATCTACACCTGCAATAGGTGCGATACCTGCACTGATGAGCCCTTGCTCAATCACTTTCACTAAGTGCTACTTAACAACGTCTATCTGTGGAATATAGGCTGCATTTTTTATCGGCCAAATCACAGCAAAGACCCTGCCGGTTACACGAGATAGAGGAATCATCCCTTTATTGATGTCATCTTGATGGTAGCGCGAATCCGCACTTGCTCCACGGTGATCACCCATTACCCAAATCTTGTCTTTAGGAACCGTGACATCAAAATTCATATCACTTGGAACATTTCCTGCATAAATATATGGTTCGGTAATTGGCGTTTCATTGACCGTTAAAAGTCCATCTTTTGTGCAACAGACAACGTGATCTCCGGCAACACCAATTACGCGTTTAACTAAGTATTGCTTTGCAGGGTTTGGAAGAATTCCGACGGCGACTAATCCAGTCTTGATTTTCGCAATAATCGGCGAAGATGAGCTATCGCTAGCCTCTGGCAACCAATTAGCGGGATCTCTAAAAACAACTACGTCGCCGCGCGAAATATTATTGGAAAGAAAAGGAAGTCTGTTGACCGCTACACGATCTTGAATCTGTAATGTGTTTTCCATTGAGCCCGAAGGAATATAGAAAAATTGCACAAGAAAAGTTTTAACTAAAAGCGAGACTACGAGCGCAACCACTACAAGGAAAGGGAGCTCTCGAAATATTGAGCCCTTACGGCGCATTAGTTGGGAGCTTTAAGCTTTTGGAGTTTCGGCTTCAGGCGTTTCAACCGCCGGAGTTTCAACCACGACATCAGCAGTCGTAACTTCTGCTACAACCTCGGACACTGCTTCAACTGCCATTGGCTCTGCCACTACAACCACCTCAGGAATAACTGCGACTGGAGTAGAAAGAATTCCATCGCCATACCCTTCAATGCCATCGCGCTTTTCGCGGATCTTTGCAGCCTTACCGCGAAGATCACGAAGGTAATACAGCTTGGCGCGACGAACATCGCCCTTCTTAACAAGTTCAATCTTTTCGATAACAGGTGTATGAACCGGGAAAGTACGCTCTACGCCGACACCGTAAGAAACTTTACGAACGGTGAAAGTCTCGCGGACTCCATCACCCTGGCGTCGCATAACAATTCCTTGGAAAACCTGAAGGCGGCTCTTGCTACCTTCGATCACACGTACATGGATCTTGAGTTCATCGCCGGCGCGAAACTGTGGAATGTCATGGCGCAGGGATGCTGCATCTACGGCGTCAAGGATGTTCATCTACGTACCTGTTTCTCTTTGCTGATAAAAGCACTCGCTGTGGCGGTGCAGACTGCGTATCCTGCCATATAAGGGGCTCTGAGCGTAAATCGGGGTTGAGCTACTCCGGAATTGCGCGTGAAATCTGCTTGAAAAGTTCAGGACCGGCAGCGATAGTTAGCTCCATTCCACGCCAGATTTGGGTGGTGACGACGGCCCCAGCCTCACGGGCTATCAATGAGCCAGCGGCCAAATCCCATTCCTTCAGGCCCGTTTCAATGTAACCATCAACCATTCCGCTTGCTACGCAACATAGATCTGTAGCCGCGGCTCCCATTCGGCGAATATCGCGGATTTTAAGAATTAATTGATCAATAATCTCAATCTGATTCTCGCGATCCTTTACTTCGTAAGCAAAACCGGTAGCTATGAGGGCTTTATCTAACTGAACAGGGTTGTTGCATTCAATCTTTTCATTATTGAGAAATGCCCCGCCTCCCCTAACTGCGTGCCACATTGAATTAAATGTCGGAGAGTGAACAACACCAACTAAAACTCCCTGTGAGTCTTTTACACCAATACTGATATTCCAACCCGGAAGTCCATAGAAGTAATTAACAGTCCCATCAATCGGATCTATCACCCATGTAAAGCCGCTGGTTCCTTCGCGATCTGCGCCTTCTTCTCCAATGATTCCATCATTAGGGCGTGCGCTAAGAATTGCTTCAACTATTAATTTTTCACTCGCATGATCCATCTGAGTTGCGATATCAATTGCCGTTGATTTAACGGTTAAATCCCATGAGGCAGGGCGATTCATGAGCAGCTCTCCGGCCTGGCGTGCGATTGATAACGCGAGTTCGAGAATCTGATTTTCATTACTCATGCCGACCAGTCTAACCCTGCCATAGACTGCCTACTATGTTCTCGGCATATTCGGCTTTGGCACGAAGCCCTGGCGCGATGAAATTTTCTCTCTTCGGTCTCATCGGACGGATGCCGATCTCGATGGACTCGCTCGCACTTATTTTTATAGTGGTTGCTGCTACCGACTCATACGCTCTGGCCGGAGCTTTAAGTGCCACGGCTGCGATAACCATCGCGATAGCGATGCCTTACTGGTCTGGGGTCGCCGATCGAATCGGGCAGCGGGCTGTACTGATTAGAGTTTTTCCACTCAAGGTCGTAGGTATTGGAATTTTCATTGCTCTGGTCTACAGCGATGCACCGAAGTGGAGTTGGTTCGCATCGATAATCTTTGCAGAGGCAAGCTCTATCAATCTAGGTGGTTTAGTTCGACGTCGATGGCTATATGTCCTTGGTGCCGATACATCATCAAAGAGCGAGGGCCAGAAAGATAGACATACCGTCAATGCTGCTTATTCACTTGAAGCCCTCAATGATGAGTTTGTATTTATAGTTGGCCCGATTATCGCGACCGCCTGCGCAACGTCGATAGATCCATCGGCAGGTTTACTTGCTGGACTTGCCTTTCTCTCTATCGGAATGCCGGTTTTTGCCAGTCTTCGAGCAACTGAACCACCACCATCTCCGCGCGTCGGGAGCATTCGTCCTCCAGCTGCGATGAAGAGCAAGGCTCTACAGGCCGTTGTGATTCCGACGGTGTTTGTGGGCGGCTTTTTTGGAGCTGTTGCAATTGTCACCGTCGCCTTCACTACAGAATTGGGGCGTTCATCTGCCTCAGGAATTCTTTTGGCGATATGGGCTTGTGGCAGCGCAGTGGCAGCTGTGATAAATGGTTTAGTGAAATGGAAGCTCTCTCATGCGGCACGCTTCTTAATCTTCTTAATCTCACTGACCCTCTTAGCGGTGCCATTTCTTTTTGCTCAATCCATTCTTGCTCTTGCAATTGCTCTCTTCTTCAATGGTGTTGCAGTAGCTCCCCTCATTATTAACGCATATAGCGTGGCTGAAACATCGCTTCCCCCCGATCAAATAACACAGGCCTTGAGTTGGGTTGTTGCAGGTATGCCGGTGGGTGGGGCTCTAGCCAGCGCGATTTCTGGGTGGAGTATCGATCGATATGGGGCGCAGATTTCTTTTTGGGTCCCGTTAGGATTCTTAATAGCCTCACTTGTAGCCACGCTGCCTTACTTCACCACTTATAAGGCGCTCATCAGTTATTCTTCCAAACATGACTGAACTGCGATTCATCGGCAAGAGCGATGAGGGCACCCATCTACAGTTGCAAGATGGTGAAGGCAACGAGTTCACGGTGTCTCTGACAGATTCATTGCGCGCCTCGGTTAATCAGCCTCACCTGATGTCGGTACCCGAACAGGCAAGTGAAACTCTTTCTATAAAAGATATTCAGCGTCGATTGCGATCCGGTGAGTTGCCAGAGGTTCTTGCGCGCGAGAACAATGTGAGTCTCGAAAAGATTGAGCGCTTCTCTGGTCCTATTTTGCAAGAGCGTATTTATATTATTGATCAAGCACAACAGATTCCAGTACGTAAAGAGGGCGGACGCGATGCCGTGACTCTTCTTGGGGTGGTTCTTTCTCGCCTTGCCCCTCGAAATATTGATCTCTCTGATCTCTCATGGCTGACGTGGCGTCATGAAGATGGAACGTGGAGCATCGAACTTCATTATCCACACACAAGTGGACGCGGGATTGCACAGTGGAGTTTTGATCCGACACGACGTCTCATTGCATCACTTGATGAAAATGCCCGATGGATGATGGGAGATGAACCAGCTCCACGACCAACACATTTATCTTCTCCAGGGCTTGTGTACTCAGAATCAAATCATCCATCAATGCGCGAGACAACAAACTTTGAATCAGAAGTTCCGCGTCTTGCCGTAATCCGCGAAGCTCCAGATGATGATGCAACACGAGATGGAGTCACTGCGCGTGCCAAAGTTCCAAGCTGGGATGAAATAATGTTTGGAATTAAGCCAACCGAGGATCAGTAACGCTCAGAGATGATTGTAGATTCAGCTCTTTATCAAAATGGCATTCGAGTTGTCGGTCCGAACGACATCTCTGACTTAGTCGATATCGCCCGTACTTCTGGTGGATTTGTTTGGCTTGGTCTTTCCGAACCAACTCATAGCGAGTTCGAACATATCGTCGGTGAGCTTAACTTTCATCCACTTGCAGTTGAAGATGCCGTACATGCCCAGCAAAGACCGAAAATTGAAGAGTACGAAGGTTTAACTTTTTTCACTTTAAAAACCGTCTTTTATAATGAAGCGAATAGTGCAATATCAACCGGTGAATTAATCTGCTTTATAGAAAAAGAATTCATAGTAATTGTTCGCCATGGTGAGGGTACTCCGTTAGTTTCGGTTCGACATGAGATAGAGGCAAAGCCCGATTTCTTAAAGCTAGGACCTTATGCCGTATTGCATGCCGTTGTTGACCGCGTAATCGATGAATACACAGTGATTGCAACTGAGCTCGAAAATGATGTTATTAACTTAGAGACCAAAGTATTTGGTGGCAAACGTCAGACTTTTTCTCAAGAAATCTACTTTCTCAAACGCGAACTCATTGAATATCGACATGCAATTGAGCCACTGGTTATGCCACTGCAAAAATTGGTATCTGAAACTTATTCGCAAACACCTGAAGTTTTAAAGCCCTTTTTTAGAGACACGCTCGATCACTTACAGCGTGCCTGCGAGCATGCCTCCGGCATGGACTCACTGTTGACTACCGCACTACAAGCCGATCTGGCTCACGTCCAAGTACGCCAAAATGAAGATGTTCGAAAGATTTCGGCTTGGGTTGCCTTAGCCGCCGGACCAACAATGGTCGCCGGAATTTACGGAATGAATTTTGAATTCATGCCTGAACTCGGTTGGAAGTATGGATACCCATTAGTTCTCGGAGTTGTTACTGCACTGAGTTCATTTTTGTTCTACAAGTTTAGAAAAGCCGATTGGCTCTAATAATTAATTTAAAGTTGTTGTAAGTAAACCAACCTGCGTCTCTGTGTCGCTATCTGCGCCGTGATGACCGACCATCGAACCCTCTTTATCAATCCGGGTCGGATCGATTAATACGACGCTACCTTGTGGTACGGCGATAACCTCGCCCATGCGATCAAGTGAATCTGCGCTAACTAATTCACCAAAGAGATTACTATCCACCGCCTGCTCACGAGTGAAAACGTCAACTCGATCGCCCAAGAACTCTTGCCACACACTAGCAACATCGCTGCGGGCCGCTGCGCTATCGTGATCAGAACTTAAATACAGATGACGGGCTCGAGGTTCGCCACCAATTGTTGCAATATTATCTAGGAGTGGATTGTCATCGCCGATAATAATTTTTTCACCTACATTTATCATTCCATGGTCGGATGTTAACCAGATGCGAGTTCCTTGTGGCATCTCTTTAACTAGGTTTGCAAACATCACATCGATCATAGTTAAAGCTGCCAACCATTTCTCGCTTCCGACGCCATCACTATGGCCCGCCACATCAAGGTCATTCATATAGAGATACACGAAAGAGGGTGTCTTACGGAGTGCATCTTTAGTTTGTGCAATCAAATCTGTCACGAGGTTGGCACCTCTATATTCGGCGCCTCGAAAGACTGCTCGCGTAAAACCACTATTTTCATATCGCTTAGCGGCAACATGTGAGACGTTAATACCTTCGGCCATTGCGCGTTCAAACAATGTAGGTACCGGCTGCCAATTCATGGGATCAACGCGTTCATCCCATTTAAGTGCATTTAATATGCGCCCACCACTACGTGGAACCTGCACGGTATAGCCCAACATTCCATGCACACCTGGCAACGTTCCAGTTGTTAACGTCGCAAGGCTCGTTGCCGTCGTCGAAGGAAACGCCGTGTTTACGATTGCGTGTAGTTTGAGCCGCGAAATGTTTGGAATAGCACTGGCAAAAGTTTCTAAAACATCGGCTCCGAAACCATCAATGAGGAATAGGATTTCGCGTCCCATCGGACTAGTCCCAGCACCAATTGAATCCTCTGCCGTGCCCAGCCCAAGGCTTGAAAAAATCGACGGAGTAATCTGCGATAAATGCACGAGGTTATCTTCTCACTACATCCGCTAAGGTTATGCATATGAAGAGTGCGATTAAATTCTCCACCGAAGTTGCAGATGCAATTACCGCTGGAAATCCATTAGTCGCCCTCGAATCCACGATTATTTCTCACGGTTTACCGCGCCCGAGTAATTTATCTGTCGCCATCGAATGTGAAGAAATCATCCGTGCACATGGCGCAGTACCAGCAACCATTGCCCTCCTAGATGGTGTTGTGCATGTTGGTCTTGAAAGCTACGAGTTAGAGGCAATTGCCAATCGCGATGATATTTCTAAAGCTTCGATCCGCGATTTAGCGATCATTATTGCCCAAGGAAAGAGTGCGGCAACCACTGTTGCAGCTACTGCGCACATCGCTGCAATCGCAGGCATCAAGATTTTTGCCACAGGTGGGCTTGGTGGCGTGCATCGTGGAGCAAATGAGTCCTTCGATGAATCTGCAGATCTAACTGCCTTATCTCAACTAGATATGACTGTGGTGTGCGCCGGTGTGAAGTCGATTCTTGATGTCCATGCAACTCTTGAGCGGCTTGAAACTCTTGCAATAGGCCTTGTTGGTTTCAAGACGAATCGCTTTCCAGGTTTTTACTTAACAGATTCAGGTTTTGATATAGAGCACCGAGTTGATAGCCCCGATGAAATTGCTTCGATAATTAAAGCTCGCACAGCAATTTCCACACAATTCAAATCATTAATAGTTGCAAATCCAGTTAAAAAAGAGATGGCAAAAGCGCGCCATGATCAAATTCTTGCAGCAGGTCTAGCGAAAGCCGCTCATGATGGTATTGATGGAAAGGCAGTAACTCCATTTCTATTAGAGCATTTTCATACGGCATCCCACGGTGAGTCTCTTTCTATAAATACAGAAATTATTAAATCTAACTGTGCTTTAGCTGCTGAAATAGCGGTCGCATTAAAGTGAAGAAAATCCTATGCATTGGTGACCTTGCTCTAGATGTAATCGCCCAACTCAAAGAGAGCATTAATTACGGCAATGACACTGCAAGTCGAATCTCAACGCACCCAGGCGGACAGGCAGCTAATGTTTCAACATGGATCACGCGGACAAATACTAAAGCTCAACTTGTTGCACGGGTAGGAAATGATCCCGTCGGCTTTGCATTAATCTCTGATTTAGATAAATACGGCGTAGAGCATATGAATTTAATGCGCTCCGGACGGCCTACTGGTGTTGTTGTTATCTTGGTCGATTCCAATGGTGAGCGAACTATGTTTCCGGATAACGGAGCTAATGCCGATCTAGAAGTTAGTGACCTGCCTCCTTTAGATGATGTCGATGGAGTTTACGTCAGCGGTTATGCGCTGCTTGATTTCCGCAGCCGCGATGCCGTTCTAGCAATGGTAAAAAAAGTTAAAGCTGCAGGAATTCCAATATATTTCGATCCAACCACAACAGGTGCCATGAAGATTGTGCCCCTTAAAGAGGTTTTATCCTGGGTTAGTCTGATGGATGGCATTCTGCTCAACGCCGAAGAGGCCCTTTACCTTGGCGATGCTACAAATATCGAGGATGCAGAAGAGAGTTTGAAGAAGTTCACACCTCTCGTTGTTATAAAACTTGGCTCACGCGGTGCAGTGGCCGTCTTTAACGACCAATCGGCACGAGTCGCGGCAGTCACAACTAACGTGGTCGATACAACTGGTGCTGGGGATTCTTTTGCCGCAGGCTTTATTCCGATGTGGCTAGAAACACGTGACCTAGAAACCGCCTTATCGGCTGGAACGGCGTTAGCTGCAAAGTGTGTTGCAACAGTTGGGGCGCGCCCTCCCCTGAATTAACCCCTGTAGTTGGCACAATCTCCCCCATGGCAACGACACCGATTAAGAGCAAGGCTAAGAAAGTAGTTGGTCCAAAACCTGGAGAGTATCCGGGCAAGATCGTTGATATCGATGTCTCCAAAGAAGTATCTGAATCATTTCTTGAGTATGCCTACTCCGTAATTTATTCTCGCGCTTTACCCGATGCACGTGATGGTTTAAAGCCTGTCCACCGCCGCATCCTTCATCAGATGGCCGATATGGGGCTGCGACCAGAGCGCGGACATGTAAAGAGCGCGCGCGTTGTCGGTGAGGTCATGGGTAAGTTGCACCCGCATGGTGATGGCGCAATCTATGACGCCCTGGTTCGCATGGCGCAATCTTTTTCAATGCGTCTTCCACTGATTGACGGTCACGGAAACTTTGGCTCACTCGATGCTGGCCCTGCAGCGATGCGTTATACCGAAGCACGCCTAGCTCTTGCTGCAATGGCCATGGTCGCTGAAGCCGATGAAAATACCGTTGATTTTGGCCCTAACTATGACGGTCAATTATCTGAGCCACTAGTTCTACCCGCTGCATATCCCAACCTGCTCGTCAATGGCGGCTCAGGAATCGCTGTGGGTATGGCCACTAATATGGCGCCGCATAACTTAGGCGAAGTAATCGCTGCCACTAAGTTCTTGATTGAAAATCCAACCGCAACTGTTAAGCAGTTAATGAAATATATTCCCGGTCCAGATTTTCCAACTGGTGGCGAACTTGTTGGTCTTGACGGCGTGCGCGAGGCTTACGCCACTGGTAACGGGTCATTTAAAGTTCGTGCAAGTGTTGAGATTGAAAGAGTTACGTCACGGAAGATGGGTCTTGTTATAAAAGAGCTTCCATTTACAATCGGACCTGAAAAAGTTGTGGAGAGAATTGCAGCCCTTGTAAAGTCCAAGAAGATTCAAGGCATCAGCGACATCATCGATTTAACCGATGGCCAGACCGGCACTAATGTCGTGATTGAAATCAAAAATGGTTTTGAGCCAGAGAAAGTTCTTGAACAACTTTATGCATTAACACCAATGGAAGACGCGTTCTCAATAAATGCAGTCGCATTAGTTAAAGGTCGCCCTCAGACTCTCGGATTGAAAGAATTACTTCGAGTATTCATAGATCACCGCATAGAAGTGGTGCGTCGCCGAAGTGAGTACCGTAAAGCTAAGGCCCAGGCACGTTTGACGCTAGTCGACGGTCTCTTAAAGGCGATAATCGATATCGATAAAGTTATTAAGATTATTCGCGCAAGTGATGATGCGGCCACAGCCAAAGAAAAACTCATGAAAGATTTCTCTTTAAATGATGAACAAACCACCTATATCTTAGATATGCCGCTTCGCCGTCTGACCAAGATGAGCAAATTAGAACTTGAGACCGAACAGAAAGAACTAAAATCGATAATCACTGAGTTAACAAAACTACTTAAGAGCGAAGATGCGATCAAAGCCCAAGTATCTGAGGAGTTAACTGCCGTATCTAAGTCATTTGCTACGCCTCGAAAGACGAGAATTGGCGCTGCATAAACTCGGCTAGAATACGGTGTGATTTCAACTCAAGCCCTCGAACTACGTGCTGGTGCCCGCCTGTTGGTTAAAGGTGTAACCGTACGTATTAACAGCGGCGACCGTATCGGCTTTGTTGGTCGAAATGGTGCGGGTAAATCGACGCTCGCAAAAGTACTAGCGGGAGAGAACATGCCTGCAGGCGGGGCGGTAAACAGAACAGGAAAAATCGGGTATCTGCCTCAAGATCCTCGGACAGGGGATGAACCAGGTTCGGTAATCGAGCGCATCTTGTCGGCCCGTAACTTAGATCAGATTTCACATCGCATGCGTCAGGTCGAAGAAGAGATGTCGACCACCGAGGGCGAGGCCCTTGAAAAAGCGATGGATAGATATACCCGCGTTGAACATGAATTCAGCGCAGCGGGCGGTTATGCCGCAACAGCTGAAGCTGAAGCGATCGCAACGTCTTTAGGTGTAACCGAAGCGGTCTTTAGCCATGAGCTCTCAACGTTATCTGGCGGTCAACGCCGTCGTATTGAGTTGGCACGCATTCTTTTTAGTGGCGCTGAAACCCTACTTCTGGATGAGCCGACTAACCACTTAGATGCTGAATCCGTTGTCTGGCTGCGTGAGTTTTTAGCTAAATACTCGGGCGGACTTGTGATTATTTCTCACGATACTAACTTGATCGAGACTGTTGTTAATAAAGTCTTTTACTTAGATGCAAACCGCAACGTCATCGATGTGTACAACTTAGGTTGGAAAGCTTATTTATTGCAACGCGAACAAGATGAGCACCGCCGTAAAAAAGAACGCGCTAACGCCGAAAAGCGTGCCGAAATTTTGCAGAAGCAGGGCGAAAAAATGCGCGCCAAAGCCAGCAAGGCAACGGCGGCCCAAGGCATGTTACGTCGTGCTGAAAAACTTAGATCCGGTCTGGAAGATGTGCGCGTTAGCGACAAAGTTGCTCGCCTGCGTTTTCCAACTCCTGCCCCATGTGGCAAAACACCCTTATCTGGTGAAGAGCTTTCAAAATCTTATGGGTCACTAGAGATCTTCACTGACGTCTCATGTGTCATCGACAAGGGTTCGCGCGTTGTAATCCTCGGTCTTAACGGCGCCGGTAAAACAACACTCCTTAGAATTTTAGCTGGAGAACTTGAATCTGACACAGGTACCGTCGAACATGGTCATGGATTAAAGATTGGTTACTATGCCCAGGAGCACGAGTCGTTAGATTTCGAACGTACAGTGCTTGAAAACATGATGTCGGCAACGCCCGATCTTCGCGAACCTGAGGCCCGAAACACTCTTGGTTCATTCTTATTTGTCGGCGATGATGTTCATAAGCCCGTTAAAGTCTTATCAGGTGGTGAGCGAACACGTCTTGCCCTTGCAGTTCTAGTCGTTTCTGCTGCAAATGTTTTGCTCCTTGATGAGCCAACAAACAACTTAGATCCAGCATCACGTGCTGAAATCCTTGGAGCATTAAGTGAGTATCAAGGCGCAGTAATCATGGTCAGCCATGATGAAGGCGCAGTTCAATCATTAAAGCCTGAGCGCGTTATCTTGTTGCCAGATGGCGATGAGGATCTTTGGAAAGAAGAGTATTTCGACTTAGTCGCAATCGACTAAACCTTTCGGCCTTTCTTTGAGTAATCTTTCTGGTCTAATGAATTTTCGAAATCTACATCTGTTAAAAAGGTATGAAAGAGATTCTTTTGATTGATGCGAAGTTTGTTGAGTCCTGACCAACCAGCGGATTCTATTTGAACCCCAGAGACTAAATTAGCCATCTTTAGAGCGGGCTGTAGATCCGTGTCATGGGTCATTAGAATTACTAAATCAAAATCTCCACTTTGAGCCATCTCGACGAAATTCAGCGCAGTTAGAACGTCGATTCCTTTTTCTTGGGGAGGTAAGCCCTGCTTAGTCCTGTATTTAAGTTCAAGGTATTCAACACTTACACGCTTATCTTTGGACCACTCTGATTTTTGAGACAAGTTTTGCGCATATCGTTGCGGCTCTTGTTTATTACTTGGTAAACCTCGAAATACACGAACTTGGGTGATATTGAGTTGAACCAAATTCTGATGTAAAAAGTGTGCGCGGTGAAGAAGAACACTTTGAGATAGCAGAAGAGGATGTAGCAACGATTTCTGTTTACTTAAGTTAGGAGTAAAGAGGTTGTGCGCTGTTAAGTGCATATTTTGATAGTCAATAACAAAACCAACCCGTGCATTCTCCAAGGAGTCCCCCGTAAATAGAAACACCCCGCCTGTCCCGGAGGACGGCGGGGGGTAACGAGAAAAGTATAGCCTCAGTCAAAACCTAGAAATTGCATGTGGAAAACTAGGCGTCGATGTGGTCGCGATCGATTTCAGCGTTAGCGATGAACTCTTTACGCGGGGCAACATCGCTTCCCATCAATAGTTCGAACATCGCCTCTGCAGCAGTTGCATCGGAGACGGTAATGCGACGCAATGTGCGAGCATCTGGATCCATAGTGGTTTCGCGTAGCTGGTCGGCATCCATTTCGCCAAGACCTTTGTAGCGCTGAATCGGCTCTTTCCACTTCTTACCGTTCTTCTTTAAATCTGCAGTGATTTTCTTCATCTCATCATCACTATACGTATAAATATATTGGCCTTTTTTACCTCCCCCACCCATGACTTCAACACGGTGAAGTGGAGGAATTATTCGACCATAGCGTGCTTCATCGAGTTCGAAGGATTTTCCAGAGCCCGCACCAATTACTTGAATTATCGAACCGCACTCTTTATCTTCGAGCATCTGCGATAGTGATGCTTTCTGCACATTAAGTATTTTTCCGCGAATCGGCAAGATTGCTTGGAACTCACTATTACGTGCGGCCTTAGTTGTGCCAAGTGCTGAATCACCTTCAACGATAAATAGTTCCGTGCGAGTTACATCCTCTGAACGGCAGTCCGATAGTTTCGTAGGCAACGACGATGATTCCAAGGCGTTCTTGCGACGTTGTAAGTCCTTATGGGCACGTGCTGATATTCGTGTTCGCGACGCCGCAGCGATCTTTTCAAGTACTAAGCGACCGTTAGCTTTATCGATTCGCTTAGTTGTATTGAAATACTCCTTCATCTTGTCCGCGACAACGGCGGCAACGATTCGAGTTGCCGCAGCGGTACCGAGAACTTCTTTCGTTTGACCTTCAAACTGTGGCTCTGACATTCGTACGGTGACGACTGCCGTCATGCCTTCGAGGATGTCATCTTTAATAACATCGGCCTCTTTGTTGGCAAGGGTTTTAGTCGATCGAAGTGCTTCGTTAATAGTTTTTACTAAGGAGCGCTCAAAGCCAAGTAAGTGTGTTCCGCCCTTCGGAGTTGCAATAATATTTACAAATGAGCGTTGAGTAGTTTCAAAGCCATTGCCCCACTTCATGGCGATATCTACTTCCATGTCGCGCTCAACTTCGGTTGAAACCATATGGCCTTTGTCATCTAATACCGGGACAGTCTCTTGATAATGTCCACTGCCATAAATCCGAATAACATCACCTACGGGCTCATCGGGTTGTAAGAAGTTGCAGTATTCGGTAATACCGCTTTTGTGGAAGAAAACTTCACTCGTCTTAGTTTTGCTGCGATTATCATTAACAATCAACGTTAAACCCGGCACCAAATATGAGGTCTGGCGCGCTCGGTCATAAATCTCCGATAGTTCTAATTCAGCCTCTTTTAAGAAAATCTGTTTATCTGACCACCATTTAATTCGTGTGCCCGTGACTTTGCTAGAAATTTTTCCAATGACGCGCAAACCTGACTTAGCTTCAAATGGAGCCTTAGGTCCATCACCCTCAAAAATTCCTGCAATACCGCGCTGAAAAGACATCCAATAAATCTTTCCATCACGGTCGACTTCAGCATCAAGACGAGATGCAAGAGCGTTAACAACTGATGCACCAACACCATGTAGCCCGCCAGATGCGGCATAAGAGCCGCCGCCAAATTTTCCGCCTGCATGTAATTTTGTTAAAACGACTTCAACACCTGTTAATCCAGTCTTTGGCTCTTTATCAACTGGAATTCCACGACCATCATCATGGACTTCAACTGAGCCATCGGATTCAAGGTTAATTTCAATTTTCTTGCAATGTCCGGCTAAAGATTCATCGACAGCGTTGTCGATAATCTCCCATAAGCAGTGCATAAGTCCACGTGAATCAGTGGAGCCGATATACATTCCAGGGCGTTTTCGAACGGCATCGAGACCTTCGAGGACCGCTAAATCCTTTGCGGTATAGCTCTCCTGCACAATGTTTGCAGGTGGTGCAGTTTTTTCGGCCACGGGGCGAAAGGTTATCGCCCGAAGCGATTAATCACTGGCAAGCGCGCCGAAATTGTCAGTTGTTACTGATATTTTCTAACTTCTCCGGGAATTCTGAGCAAATTACTTGGATTTTAACGTGCGGGGAATATCTATACGTGGTTTGATGTTCCATATAAAGAACTACCACCGAGAACGGAGAGAGATATGTCAGAACAAGTAATGCTCGAATCAGTACCTCTTAACGCCCTTGATCGCTGCGATCGCTGCGGAGCACAGGCATATGTACGTGCCGTACTTCTCAATGGTGGAGAGCTTATGTTTTGTGCTCATCATGGCAAGGAATACGCTGAAAAGCTTAAGAGCGTAGCGGCCACGATTATCGATGAGAGCGAAAAGCTCGTCGAAACCTCTACTTTTTAACTTTCAGGTTGGGTGATGGCTTTATGACTGCCATCACACCAAGGCTTATCCTTGCTTAAAGAACAGCCACAAAATTTCACGTTCTCTTTAGTTTCAAGAATGTTGCCCTGAGCATCTACAAAATCAACCGCGCCAAGGATCTTTATCGATCCACTGACGGGGTTGATGTAGATAGTTGGATTCGCCATTTTAATCTAAGTAATCGCGTAGGACTTGGCTGCGTGATGGGTGACGAAGTTTCGACATTGTTTTAGATTCAATCTGACGGATACGTTCGCGAGTGACACCGTATACCTTGCCAATTTCATCCAGAGTCTTTGGCTGACCATCGGTTAGACCAAAGCGCATTGCAACAACACCGGCCTCGCGCTCAGATAAAGTATCTAGAACAGAGTGCAACTGCTCTTGCAGCAGAGTAAATGAGACTGCATCGGCTGGAACAACGGCTTCAGAGTCTTCAATAAGATCTCCGAACTCGCTATCGCCTTCTTCTCCAAGTGGTGTGTGAAGTGAGATCGGTTCGCGACCGTATTTTTGTACTTCAACGACTTTTTCAGGGGTCATATCGAGCTCTTTCGCGAGCTCCTCTGGAGTCGGTTCGCGACCTAGATCCTGCAACATCTGTCGCTGAACACGCGCCAACTTATTAATAACTTCAACCATGTGTACTGGGATGCGGATTGTGCGGGCCTGATCGGCCATCGCACGTGTAATCGCCTGGCGAATCCACCATGTTGCATAGGTAGAAAACTTATAACCCTTTGTGTAATCGAATTTTTCTACTGCACGGATCAAACCTAAGTTTCCCTCTTGAATTAGATCAAGGAAGAGCATTCCTCGGCCCGTGTAGCGCTTTGCAAGGGATACAACCAATCGAAGGTTTGCCTCTAGAAGGTGGTTCTTAGCGCGCTTGCCATCTTCCACTAACCACTCGAGCTCGCGCTTTAACTTCTTTTCTAATTTCTTTTCAGTTTTCAACTTTGATTCGGCGAACAGACCTACTTCAACACGAGTCGCCAACTCAACTTCGAGTTCGGCGTTTAGAAGTGCCACGCGGCCAATCTGTTTTAAATAGTCCTTAACAGGGTCGGCAGTTGCACCGGCAGTCATAACCGTTTGCTCCGGTGGAAGATACTTGATTTCTCGCTGGACTACCTTCATCTTTTCGATGAAGTAATTAAGTAGATCTTCAAGGTTTTTTAGCGAGCCGATTGTTACAGCTTCTGCCACAGTCTTTGCAGATCTTTCAGTAAAAGTCTTCATTTCAAACTGCTGTTGAATCTGCTTGTATGTCAGTGCCTTTGATTCTGCTTCGCTAATACCATAACGCGTAGGCGTACTAACCGCACTGTTTTTGGCATTAATCGCTTCAATAACAATATTGACGTTTCTTAAATCCTTCTTTAACTTCTCACGCTCATTCTTATCTTCTTCTTCATCATCGGCCTCTGAATCAGCCAATGTAAATGAGCCTTTAGCTTTACTTGATTCATCCGAAAGTGTTACTACACGGACCTTGTCTTCAGTCTCAAGATCAACAACGTCGACGGCATCGGCGATAATCTTTTCATCATCTTCAAGTTCGATCTCTTCAAGTTCAACTTCTTCGCCATCAATCGTAACAATAGCTACTTTTGCAGGTACGATTTTTTCTGGCGTAATTTTTTCAACTACGGGCTTTGGCTCGATTAATGCATAGTCAGACTTCTTTAAAATGCGAGACGGCGAACCAAGTCCAGACTTTCGGAGCTTTTCAATCATTACTGGAAGTGAAATCGCCAATGCTCGAGCTTCATCTACTAAATCTTTATCAATCTTCTTTGGAATACGATTGATTGATGTGACGCCGCGGATTTCAAGTTCAGCTAAAACTTCATTCTGTCGCATTACTGCATTTTTCGCATCGACGATTGATTGAACATCTTTGATATTTAAATCTTTTTTCAACTCTATTTTTACAGGCTTAGCTACCTTTTTAACAGGGGCTGCTTTTTTAGCAACGGTCTTTTTAATGGCTGTCTTTTTAGCCACTGCTTTTTTAACAGGTGCAGATTTTTTCGCCACTGCTTTTTTAACAGGTGCTGTTTTTTTCGCCGCTGCTTTTTTTACAGGGGCTGTTTTTTTTGCTACCGGCTTCTTGCCTGCCTTGTTTTTGAGCGCACTAAATACAGCCACATTCGTCCTTTGGTTTTATCAGCTATGCGCTGAAGCGATGTCTATATTATAATTTATCCACAGGGTAAAATGCACATCGAAAACACTGTTTTAGGGCGATTGAGAGAGGGCGAGCGCCTCTTTAATCACGTTTCCGACCAATTCCACCTCAACGAGGAAGCCGTCATGCCCAAAAGGCGATGAAATCGTCACTAACTCTTGGGCAAGGGGTGCTAAATCCGCTATCTCTGCTTGAAGGCGCACGGGAAAGAGGCGATCGGTATCAATTGAGACGGCGATTACTGGAATCGATATGCCCGACAGGGCTGCAGCAACTCCCCCGCGTCCTCGCCCAATATCATGACTGTTCATCGCCTCTGTTAAGGCAATATACGTATTGGCATCAAAGCGATGTGAAAGTTTCTCGGCTTGGTGATCTAGATATGACTCAACGGCAAAGCGGCCAGTGTCATCGCCTTGAAGCTCGCGGCCAAAACGAACATCCATTTCAGCCTCGGTTCTATAGGTCAAGTGGGCGATTCGCCTAGCAATCCCCATGCCCTCAATCGGGCCAACTGATTTATCGTAGTAATCTCCACCAAAAAAATTCGGATCCGACTTTATTGCGCGGATTTGAATCGATGATGTGCCGATTTGATCTCCCGTTGCAACGGCTGAAGAGCCGATGGTACAGATTGCACTCACTCGTTCAGGATGCGAAACGGCCCACTCCAAGGCACGCATTCCACCTAGGGATGGTCCAACAGCAAGCCGATATTTATTTATGCCAATCACATCACTAAATGCAATCTCAGCTGCAACCATGTCTCTAATCGTCACCGATGGGAAGCGTGAACCATAGCGTTGCCCATCAGGTGCAATCGATGAAGGTCCGGTAGAGCCCTGACACCCACCAATTACATTTGGGCAGACGATGAAGTACTTATCGCTATCAAATGGTAGCCCAGGCCCTACCATCGATGGCCACCAACCCGGGACGTCGGACCAGCCCGTCATTGCATGGTTGACCAAGATGGCGTTGTCGGCTCGCTCGTTTAACGTTCCCCAACTTTGATAAGCGATCGTAATGTTTTCTAATCGCTCTCCACTCTCAAGAAGCAGTCCACCGATATTTACGAAAAGGCGATCACCGGGTGCATGGGTTTCAAGCCATGCCCCGGTGACCAATCCCCGTGGATCCTTCATTACTGTGCTGCAGCAAACCCATCGCTTAAATCGGCCTTAATATCATCGATATCTTCAAGGCCCACAGATAAGCGAACTAAACCAGGCGTTACTCCAGCATCTAGTAACTCCTCGGCCGATAGCTGTGAGTGCGTAGTAGATGCTGGATGAATCACAAGGGATCGCACGTCACCAATATTTGCAACGTGCGAGTGCAGAGTTAAGGCTTCTACAAATTTCTTTCCTGCTTCGATTCCACCTTTAATTTCAAAAGAGAGAACTGAGCCAGAACCCTTAGGTGCATACTTTGTGGCCAGCGCGTTGTATGGCGAATTCGGTAACCATGAGAAGTTAACCTTCTCAACTTGAGGATGTGCATCAAGCCACGTTGCAACGGCCTTCGCATTTTCCAAATGTTGCTTCATACGAAGAGTCAGTGTCTCTAAACCTTGGGCAAGTAACCAGGCGTTGAAAGGTGACACTGCAGCTCCAATATCGCGAAGCAAAGTCAGGCGGATTTTAAATATGTAGGCAAGGTTGGCGCCAAAGGCACTACCAACGCCCAGGGCTTGGGCATAAACCAGTCCGTGATAGGAAGGATCTGGCGTATTAAAGCTCGTGAACTTCTCCGGATAGAGTGCGTAATCGAAATTACCTGAATCCACAATTGCGCCGACGACAGCGTTTCCATGTCCGGAGAGGAACTTAGTAGCAGAGTGCACAACAACATCTGCCCCAAATTCGATTGGCCGAATAACATATGGTGTCGCAACTGTATTATCAACAATTAGTGGAACGTGGCTTTCGTGGGCAACTTTTGCCACAGCAGCAATATCCAAAATATCGTTGTTAGGGTTTGAAATCGTCTCACCAAAAAATGCTTTGGTATTAGGACGCACGGCTTTGCGCCACTCCTCTGGATCATTTGGATTATCGACAAAAGTGACTTCAACTCCAAATGTCGGCAAGGTGTAATGGAATAAGTTGTAAGTTCCACCATATAAATACTTTGATGAAACGATGTGATCACCAGCAGTTGCAACTGCCAGGACTGCAAATGTAGTTGCTGCCGAACCCGATGCAAGAAGCAACGCAGCTACGCCACCTTCAAGCGATGCAATGCGTTTTTCAACAACATCCTGCGTTGGATTCATGATGCGGGTATATATATTTCCAAGTTCGGCCAAGCCAAATAAATCTGCGGCATGTTTAGTATCGCGGAATTGATAGGCCGTGGTCTGATACAACGGAAGTGCGCGAGCGCCAGTTGTTGGATCTGCAACCTGCCCGGCATGGATCTGACGGGTTTCAAAGGCTGCCTCTTCAAATGTAAACGATGACATTAAATACATTCCTCCCAGTTATGGGACCACTCGAGTACTTATGCCGACGCTGGCAGTTTTAATACGGTTCGAGTGATCCACGCTTATCGATGGCGTTGTTGCTATCGATCTGGTCTTCACCCGGAGCACCCCACCGTGGTGGAGGGTTGCCGTCTAGTAAGCCGGGGCTAAACACTAGAACTCGTGACCTGGGTGGACTCTAACAGAGTGCAGGCGCTAGTCAAATATGCCGGCCGTGACTTTTGGGTGAAGCTCACAGCGCATAGCGGCAAAGGCGGCGGCGGGCCAGCCTGAGCCAAAGACGCGACGCAATAAAATCGTCAAGGAGTAATGCGGTTGGTCAATACTTGCACGATCAAGTGCGCGATAGGCCAGTGCACTATCTCCACTCTCGTATGCCAACGTTGCAAAAAGGCAGGCAACCGGTGCGACAAATCCAACCGGTGCTATCTGAAGTAAGTAATGCCACATCCCCCAATATGTGTGAAAGCTTGCGGCGTTATGGGATCCCAGTGCAAAGTCACGCACTTGAATATCGCTCAAGCGTCCCAAAACTTTAGCGATATTTTCAGGGGTGCTCTCTTTCTCAAACTTTTCAAACTCGAGAGCTAAATCGATGACGGCAGTTGCGCCATCGCGTTGAGCGTTATTAATATCAGGTGAATCCTCAATGATGGCGAAACTCTTAACAAGTGCGATGAATTTTAAATCATGCGCTTGGTCGGTCGATGCAATCGATAGTGCCTCTTTTTCAGTTGTCATGCTCTTCTCATTTCGTGAAGCGGGTTGGGGCCGATACAACGGTGACGGTTGCCACCGAGGCGTTTACTACTTTTCCAGTTACTGCCCGAACTGCTCCGTTATGCGTGAAGCTGCCATTCCAGGTTGTTAAGAGCAAAACTGGATAAGTGCCAGGCTTTGAGTACGTATGAGTGATCATCGCTTTTGGATATGGAGCGCCAGGATTGGTGGTGGCCCACACTGCGCCATCGCCATATGACCAGATAAAACCTGGACGCAGAGTTACATCGACGACTTCACCAATTATTTTCACGCGGCTTTGGAAAACCTGTGGCACGTCTACCCAAAAAATCACCGGTACATTAATCAGAGCTTCAAACTCAGGTTGAAAGGCGATTCCGGCAGTTGGAACTAACTTAGTTAAACGATCACTGAGATTGGCGGTACGTGTGACTCTTTTAGGCGCGGCTGTACGTGCTCTATAGCTGCGCTTTACGTAAGGCCTCGGCGCCGGCGAGTATTTAGGCGGAAACCACAACGTTGACGTGGGAGATGGTTTTGCCTTTGGTGCGCGGCTTGTAACTGTGTCGCTACTTCCCTTACGGGCTTCGATAATTATCTGGTTATTTTTCGTGTACACATCAACACAGGCCGATTCTGTGCAATCGGCAAAAGCTGGAAGCGGCGCGATTAATAGTGCGGCAATAATTGGGATTATTAAAGCTTTCATGCCCGAGAAGATAAGTGCGGGCGCCGACCGTTAGCGCCCTCACAGTACTAACTGTGGATAGTTATGCCACTCTTACATCATGGCGCATAGAGATGGAGATGGTTGGATCCAATGCCAGTGCGGTCATAAGCACTGGGGCCTCAATGGCGCAGCCGGAATCCTGATTGTGCGTGGTCATGAAATTCTTTTACAACATCGAGCGCCATGGGTACACAACGGTGACACGTGGGGAATTCCAGGTGGCGCACGCGATAGTCATGAGAGCGTAATTCAAGGTGCAATCCGTGAGGCGATTGAAGAGACTGGCATAGATCCAGCTTTTCTTACTCCCTTACGCACGTATAGCGATGAGCATGGTAACTGGCGTTACGACACCGTAATTGCCAGAGCCACCGTTGAGTTGGTTGCACATGAAGTAAATGAAGAGTCACACGAAGTACGTTGGGTGGACATTGACAAGGTGGCTGAATTAAATCTTCATCCTAGTTTTGGAAACTCTTGGCCAGCTTTACGCGAAATTCTTAATGATCTTGTCGGCCCACGCTAAATCAATTTCACTCGAGTGAGCAACAACAACAACGGTTGTGCCACTTTCGGCAAGAGTCTTAAGTAAATCTATAATCCTCACGCGACTTTCTACATCTTGTACTGAAAGAGGTTCATCCAATAAAAGTACTGGCGCATTTTGTGCAATGGCTTGAGCGATGGAAACACGTTGAGATTCTCCCCCAGATAACGTCGTTACGAGACGATCAGCGATTGCCGTTAACTCTAGCTTCTTCATTACACAATCAGAAGGACCTGCCATTTCAATAACTTGGCGAACTGTAAAACCTGCTGAACTCAATTGTGGGTCACGTTCATCAATCGTAATTGAACCTTCGTGTGGTGCAATATCTCCGGCAATTGCCGCCAATAACGTAGATTTGCCAGAACCATTAGGACCTAAAATAATCGTAATCGAGCCGGCTGGAATCTGTTCTGAATACCCGCTAATTATTGTGCGACCATTTCGGACTAACGTGATTTTGTTAATAGTAATCATGGAGTTCTCCATGTTGTATTTTTCATAACAACGAGCGCGATCAAAATTGGTGCCCCGATCAATGATGTAACCAAACCAATTGGCAGTTCATTAGGTTGGGCAATTGTGCGTGCTGCAGTATCGGCCAGAACTAGCACCGTTGCGCCTATAAGCGCGCTTTGGATAACCAGGAAGCGATGAGCGGGGCCGTAGATAAAGCGCGCAATGTGCGGGCCAGCTAAGCCGAGAAATGCAATTGTCCCCACGGTGCTTACTGCGCCTCCGGCCAGAATTGAGAGTGAAATCAAAGCCAGCGCTCGAGTTTTCCTGATATTCACACCTAAATGAAAGGCGGTTGATTCACCGAGTGAGAGCAAGTCCAGTGAGGGTGCTACTTTCCATGCGATTAGAGCGCCAATAGAAACTACGAGTAGAAGACCAACTAGATTTTCTGCGGTGATCAATGAGAGTGAACCAAAACTCCAAAATGAGATAGACCTGGCATCAGCGCGTGTAACCATGGTTGCCGCTAAGCCAACAACTGCCGTAATCGAAGCCGAAACTGCAATGCCCACAATTACTAAGGCAAATGAAGAGAGATTGTTGCGCAGAGATGCCAATCTAAATGTCAGAGATGTCGCAAGAAGAGCGCCAATTGCGCCACAGACTATTGCCCCTAACGAACCTATTTGAACAAAACCAAAAAGAATTCCGGCAACTGCGCCAAATGAGGCTCCCGCCGAAGTTCCTAAAATTGCCGGTTCAGCTAAGGCGTTATTACAGGCACCTTGTGCCATCAAGCCTGCAATACCAAGGGCTGCACCCACTAAAACCGCGGCAAAAACCCGTGGCAGTCGTATCTGCCACAAAATCTCATTGCCGCCGGGATTAAATAAGGCCTGCCAGAAATTATCAACTTGTGTTGCGCCAACTGAAAGTGCAAAGAGTGTGAGCGAGACTAGAACGACAAGGTTGATTGTTGGTGCGAGCCTTTTCATGCCATCGCCTTCGTGACAGCTACTGCGAGTGCAGATACCAGCGAAGGAGTGCGCGGACCAAAAGAGAGAAGCAGCGAATCATCGACATCTATAATTCTTGAACTCTTTCCCGCATTAGTTTGCCCAACTCCAGGAAGTTTCAGCAAGCCTGAAACTCCTCCAACTGATTCCAAACCTTTACTCATAACAAGAATTACATCGGGGTTAGCAACGGCCAATGCTTCGGCCGTCAAGCTATTGAATGGACGCTCAAATGTGAGAGTGCCAACATCGATAGCACCGATTGCTTGGATCAATGAGTCAGCACCAGAGCCTGGCCCGCCAATCAGATAAACCGAACTAGTGCCTCGTAAGTACAAAAATGCTATGCGAGGTGAATCTAAGAGTTTCGTAGTTTTAATTTTCTGAAGTATCTGCTCTACAAGAAGTTCAGCTTGTACCTTCGCACCTATCGCAACTCCAACTGCACGGACTTTGATTGCAATATCGTTTAAAGTCCAACTCTCTGGGACAACAACAACCTTGACGCCGGTGGCTCTAATTTGATCTAGGGCGGATTTTGGTCCGCTGGAAGCATCAATAATTACAAGATCGGGTTTAAGCGCAATAACTTTTTCCGAAATTATTTGGTGACCCGACACTACTAATGGAATATTTTGAAGTGAGTCTTCAGTGCTAGAAATGTCGCGTCCAACAAGAATTGAGCGTGCATTAAGGGAATTCATGATTTCTGCCACACCATTTGCCAATACAACAACTCTTGAGACTGAAAAGGTTGTGTCGCTGCTTAGCGATATCGAATTCACATCTCCCTGCGAAATTGTGTAACTAGTGGCCTCTGGAGAGGATGTGCAGCCAGTGAGCCCTAAAATCAAAACAAGTGAAAGGGCGGTTTTATGCACTCAGGTATTGTGCCAAAGCTTTACCTGACAGGTTTGATCTTTCTGTCGGATAAATATATAGGCAAGGACTCATACAGTTCTCTTTATGAGAAGGGCTTTAGTTGCGATGATTGTTGCAGTTCTTACCTGCGCAAACTTGACGTATTCGCACGCCGCAATCAAAGAAGTAAAGGGTACATCTGGGCAGATATTAATCGCATCAGCAACTTCCGTAAAATCCGGCGAAGTCATTACAGTTAGAGGAAAATATTTTGATGAGAGTGTTGGAATCTATTTAGGTTTCTGTGTTACCCCAAAAGCTGGTAAATCACCAACGCCTTGCATTGGTGGAATTAACAAAGATGGAACTGGAGATACCTCGCTCTGGATTTCTTCCAACCCTCCACCTTACGGAGTGGGTTTGGCAGAAGAGTTTATGCCGGGTGGTCGATTCATTAAAAAATTAACCATTTCAAAAATGATAGGAAAATTTGACTGCAAAAAAGTTAAATGCGCAATAACTGTTCGTGCCGATCACCTGCGAAGTCAAGATCGAAGTTTTGATCTCTTTATCCCCATCACCATTAAATAAGAGGAGCCTCATGAAAAAAATCGTAATTGCCCTAGGGCTCGTAGCATCGATTCTTGTACCAACTCACGCCCAAGGTGCTCAAGCAACGCTTGTAGGAACTTTTACCGATGTCGCATCAAGTGGTGCAACGCTTCCACTTCTGCTTTCTAATCCTCCAACCGGCTCGGGCTACTACATTCAGGAGTGCGTCCAATCAACAACTGGCGCGCGCCCGACTATTTGCAATAATGCCGCCCAACTATGGATTTCAAACTCTCCCGGGGCAAGCTTCACGCTTTCGAGTGTAATTTTATTCAAACCTTCGGCAGTTTTCGCCTCTGGTTCAACCTCAGTCGACTGTTTTCAAAGTAAATGCGGGGCTTTTCTTCGTTTTGATCATACAAAACCAGCTGACTTTTCTGAGGATCAATTCTTTCCATTAAGTTTCAAGGCAACGTCGACCGCACCAGCACTTGCCAGTGATTCGATAGTTGCAACTCTTAATGGAGTTACATTGAGTACTTCGATTCCAATCAAACTCGCCTATCGCACACCTGCAACTTTGGCGGCAACCTCTGCCGCTGGTGCAGTCCTAACCTTTGATTCACTTGCACCTGAATGCGCGCGCGATGGATTGAAAATCACCGCCCTCAAAGGTGCAGGTCTTTGCAATATCTCAATTAGTTCTCCGGGTACATCCACATCTGGTGCTATAACAATGCAGTATCCAATTGAATTGACACCTGGAGTCCAAACGATTCCAACACTTAGAATTAACACCAAACTTGCAACGGTTACTAACTTTGGCGAGAAACTACTGTACAAATCCTCTGGAAGCTGCACTATAAAGAAAAATGTAGTCATCGCCAAAAAGGGCACGTGCATGATTGTGGCTAAGGCCCAGGGACGTAGCAATCTGTACTTACCTTTGATGGTAAGTAAGTGGTTTACAGTTAGATAACTAGAGGTTAGTCAAACCATTGATGCAGAATCGAGTTGCTGACTTGATTTCAGCTTCGGCATCGAAGCCGCTTTCAATTCGCTTTGTGGCAACATCAGTTGTTGCTTGAATATATGACAAGGCCTGCGCGATATCTTTAACGCCAATTTGAGTTAGCGCTTTGTTGAGTGGCGCTAACAATGCACGGTGGGCGGCTCCAATGGAATGTGATCGCTCTTGAGGCAGTGTCGCTGCATTCAAGGCTTTAGCCAGTAAGTGACGGCCATCTGCGATGTACTGAAGTGCGCCGCTGATCCACAGTTCGATGCACGCATATGGTTCGTCGCACTCACCAACTGCCGATTGCAAAACAGAGGCGAAAGTGCGAAGCTCGTCGATAACTAAATCAGCGACTAAATCAGAGCCGCTACTAAAATACTCATACACTGAAGTTCGAGAAAGACCAGCGCGCTGGGCAACGGCCGCTACAGTTACTGCCCCACCCCCTGATTCAATTGCAATTGCCGCGGCGGCCTCAATGAGTTGGGCACGACGCCAATCGCGATGCTGTGCAAGCGTCGGAGTTTCAATGTGCGGCATAACGCTATTCTTTCACGGTTTCGTTAAGCCTGCGCAATGACTCTCGAACAATATCCTTATCGGAAGTTCGCCATAGCGGGGGCATTGAGTTTAAAAGTACGCTCCCATATCGCTTTGTGACGATTCGTGAATCTAGAATTGCGACAACGCCTCTATCTTCAACTGATCTAATGAGTCGACCTGTGCCTTGTGCCAAAAGAAGGGCCGCTCGAGGCAGAGAAACCTGCATAAAACCACTTCCGCCAGCGGCATCGGCTTGGGCCGCACGCGCCGACATAACAGGTTCGTCAGGACGTGGAAAGGGAATTCGATCGATTGCCACAAGGATGCAGCTATTACCTGGGACATCGACACCTTGCCACAATGACATTGTGCCGAGCAAAATCGAAGTTTCATCCTTTGCGAAGCGTTCAACCAACGGGCCAACGGCATCTCCGCGTTTTTGAGTAAAGATCTTTATCGGAAGTTCAGCCAAAACTTTGCGCAGATGTGCATCGGCGGCTTCTACTCCACGCCATGATGAGAAGAGTGCAAGCGTTCTACCGCCAGCGGCATCGATTAATTCGCCGAGTTCGGTTAGCGCCTCAATACTTGGTCCATCGCGGCCAGGTTCAGGTAGGTGCTTAGGCATATATAGAACGCCTTGATTTGCAAAATCAAAGGGAGAACCAACATCTAACATCTGCACATTTGCCGGATCAACTTCTCCGCTTTTAACATCACTATTTAAATCATCTCCGACTAAGAAACCAATACTCTTTGCCAGAGAGTTAAATGAGTTGCCCACAGTTAATGTCGCAGAAGTTGCGATTACCGGAGTTTGCGTAAGTAAGTTTTCCCGCAGAACATCTGATACCGAAAGTGGCGCTAAATGAAGTGTCGAAAAAACCGGCTCGTACCACAGAACAAAACCATCACTGAGTTTTAGAAGTGTGGCCGCAGTTGTGGAAATCTCACTTACCGCGCCTTTTACTCGTGCGCGTTCGGCTAGAACATCGGTGTCAATAATTTCATCATCGGCTGAAAGGAATTGAGTAATTGCCTGCGCGCTTTCGCGGACTTTACGAATAGGAGATTCGAGGGATTGAGGAATCTCTTCTAGCCGACCTTGAGCAGCAAAATCTCCACGGATTGATTCACCATAATCAACCATGGACTCATGAAAATCATTTGCGGCTTTGTGAAAACTATCTGAAAGCTTGCCCGGCATGAATTTTCGGGCCATGGCTGATGCGCGCAGGACTCGGGCTGAAGTAAGTTCTTCGGTTACTGCTTGTGTCGCGCGATCCATAAATTCATGGGCCTCGTCCAAAATAACGACATCGCGCTCGGGTAAAATTGGATGCGAATCCACGATTTCGATTGCTAATAGAGTGTGATTGGTGACAACAACATCGGCGGTTTGCGCCTTAGCCTTAGCGTTAGCGGCAAAGCATTGCGTGCCAAAGGCACATTTATCTGCACCAACGCATTCGCGCCCAGAAACTGAGTTAGCTGCCCATACTCGCCTGTCGACATCAGGGGCGTCATCGCGATCTCCGGATACGCCGGGTTTTCGAGCCCACTCGTGCAAACGTTTGGCATCTTTTTCAAGTGATGAAATACCTAACATTATTTCGCCATCTGGATCGGGCTCTTCGCTATTCATTTTTTGCAGGCAGATATAGTTACCAACACCTTTATATATAGCGAATGTAATTTCACGACCCAAAACTTTTTCAAGGGCTGGAACTACTGCTGGTAAATCACGCTCTACTAACTGACGCTGCAACGCTAAAGTCGCAGTTGCCACTAAGGATTTTTTCCCATGCACCAAGGGTGGAATTAAGTAAGCTAGAGATTTTCCTGTGCCAGTACCCGCCTGCACCATTAAGTGGTGGCCATCGGTCAAGGCGTTAGCAACGGCTTCGGCCATCTCAATCTGACCTTCGCGCGGTGCACCACCTATGGCATTGATGGCAGCATCGAGTGCTTCGCGTACCTTTTCTGACATCGCACTCATTGAATGGGTTAGAAATTCAGTAGCGCAAGGGCTGCGACTGCACTGTCGTAGCCCTTATCTTCTTTGCTCCCAGCAACTCCAGAGCGCGCAATGGCTTGTTCTACATCATTACACATCAGCACGCCATAGCCGATCGGCTTTGAGAATTTAAGTTGAACATCCATGACACCTTGAGTCAAACCTTGACAGACATAGTCAAAGTGCGGTGTCTCACCCTTTAAAACGAGCCCAACGGCCACGACGGCATCAAAGCCCTTTTCAAAGGCTTTTTGTGCCGCAAGTGGAATCTCCATTGAGCCGGGAACAAAAATTACTTCTATCGTGGAAACTTCTGCCTCTTCTAATGCGCGCCTAGCACCTGCAATCAGGTCATTACAAATATCTACATGCCAGGAGGATGAAATTATCGCAATCTTTGCGCTCGGAGCTTTCACCACTGGAAGTACGGGACCGGGGCCAGCCATTAATTGCTCCTTACATGTCCGAGGCGCTCTGCCTTAGTAGTTAAGTATTTTTTATTAAATTTATTATCTTCAACAAATAGTGAAACCTGTTCGCAGGCAATTCCGCTTTCGAGCACAGCCGAAACCTTTTGAGGATTATTGGTTAGTAGCCTAATGGATGTGAGGTTGAGATTTTTAAGAATTGCAACAGCCTCGCTCCAATCACGTGCATCAATTGGGTGTCCGAGCTCTAAGTTAGCATCGACGGTATCGAAGCCCTGATTTTGTAGGATGTAGGCTTTTAGTTTTTCACTAAGTCCTATCCCACGGCCTTCATGATCTCGAAGATAGATAATAAATCCATAGCCGTGCTCTTGGATCGCAATGATTGAGCGATTTAATTGCTCGCCACAATCACATCGCTTTGAACTCATCACATCTCCGGTAAAGCACTCTGAGTGCACCCTCACGAGAGGAGTTGTGCCTTCTGAGCCAAAACGCATGACAACCTGCTCGCGGTGTTTAAGAGATGGATACGTTGCAAGGCTCCATTCTCCAGATTCAAGTTGGACATTGACCCACTCAAACTCATAATGTGGATATGCAGGGTTTTTCTTAGGAAGTGATAGGGAGCTCTGATACTCCACAATTTCTGCGATAGAGATTATTGCAATCTCATGTTCGGCGGCAAAGCTGGCCAGGGTTTCACCTCGAGCCATTGAGCCATCTGGTGCGACAATCTCTGCGAGTAAGGCGGCAGGGTATGCGCCCACTAATTCTGCCAGTGCAATACCTGCCTCTGTATGTCCTTGGCGCATGTCCAAGCCTTGTCTGTGGGCAATAAGTGGGTAGATATGGCCTGGCCGGATGAGATCTGTGTGGCGAGTTGTTCCAGTACCAAGGGCCCGAATAGTTGCACTGCGATCGGCGGCGCTAACACCGGTAGAAATGCCAAAGGCAGAATCTACCGAGACGGTAAATGCCGTTTTCCGCAGATCTTGGTTCTGCTCGACCATATAGGGAAGGCGCAACCGGTATGCCTGTTCCTCCGTAATTGCAACACATAAAATTCCAGTTGTGTGACGGACCATAAATGCAGTCTTTTCTGGTGTTGCATGTTCGGCCAACATAATTAAGTCGCCCTCATTTTCGCGATTGTGATCATCGACAACGATGAGCATTGCACCATTTTTAAATCCATTCAGTGCATTGAGAAAATTACTCTCCACGGGTGACCCCCTTTGCAACCATTCGCTCTACATATTTTGCCAAAATATCAACCTCAATATTTATTAAATCACCTAGCTGCCTCGAAGCGAGATTTGTCTTTGCTAGCGTCTCAGGGATCAACCAAACCGTTACTGTGCAGCTGGCATCATCGACAGAGCCCACAGTTAATGAGACGCCATCGAGTGCAATAGAGCCCTGGGCTACAACATAGCGAAGTAGATGCTCTGGAACTGTGAGAGAAAACTCTGTCCATTTCTCTCCAGGTTTAATTGAGCTAACACTGCCAACTCCATCGACATGGCCCTGGACAATATGTCCGCCCATTCGCGCATTGAGTTGTGCGGCTAATTCCAGATTTACGGGGCTACCTACAGTAAGTGCAGATAAAGAGGTCAGTGAGAGAGTTTGGACCATAACATCGGCAGTAAAAGTATTATCAGATACCGATGTCGCCGTCAGGCACACACCGTTCACGGCCACTGAATCGCCGAGTGCGATCTCAGAGATTATTTCGGGGGACATCGCCATCTAATACATCAGTACTGATGTGATCAAGGCGCATCTGATTGGTAATCGTCGAAGGATTATCAAAGCTAAAGAACTGCTTTCCTGAGCCCAGCAAAGATGGGGCTTGGTAGATAATTAACTCATCTATCAAGCCAGCAACAAGCATCGCGCTGCCAAGCGTTGGGCCAGCTTCCACCAAGACATGATTGAGCTCCTTTGCATTGAGATGTCCAACCAGGTGCTCCAAATCCTTGGATTGAACAAGCATCGTCGGAGCGGCATCATCAAAGATTCTGGAAGTTTTTGGCAATAGTTGCTCGCCACAGATAACTCGGATTGGATTGTGGGTAAATCCTGCACTATCTACTTGAGGAATGATTTTTCATTGGTAATCCACTTAGATGTTCCATCAGTTGCTGCAACCTTGGCATCGAGTGTTGTGGCGACTTTCCAAGTAAAAAATGGTCGATTCTTTTTAATCTTCACCAGCCATGCGCGGTTTGACCATGAGGCTTCCAGACACAAAACATTGTCAACAACTGTAACTCCTGCTGCTCGCAATGCATCTGCTCCACCAGCAGCAATTGCGTGTGGATCACTCACGGCAAAAACAACGGTCGCAATGCCTGCATCGATAATGGCTTGCGTGCACGGACCAGTACTGCCTGTGTGATTACATGGCTCCAGCGTCACAACAAGGGTTGCGCCTTTAGCCCGCTCCCCCGCAGCTTTAAGTGCAACAACTTCTGCATGATCAGGTGCCTGCATTCGATCATGAAAACCTTCTGCGATAAGCGCACCCGATGCATCAATAACTATCGCACCAACTATTGGATTAGGAGCAGTCTTTCCCAAAGCTTTTTCGGAAAGGGCAATGGCACGGCGCATTAGCGGCACGTAATCCATATCTACCCCCACTCATGAATCGAGTTGCCGGGGTGAGTGCTCTCAACCAATAAAGTTGAAATGCACTTAGAAGGTAGGCAAGAACCCACCTCTTGTTGGTTTCCTCTCATCCGGACTTTAACCGTCGGTCTCAGAATTTCACTGAGTCAACCGATACCTGGCTGGTATCGGGTCGCGGACTATAACCGCCGGTTCGAAATTACATCGACCCCGGAAACAACAAGCAGAGTATAGCGTCTCAAAGCTTGGGTGAGGAGTTGCTTTTTGCATCAATCGCGGCAGCGCGACCAGACTCCAAACGAGCTATTGGGACTCGAAATGGCGAGCAAGAAACATAATCAATACCCAGTGAATTAAAGAAGTGGATACTCCTCGGATCTCCTCCGTGCTCACCACAAACTCCTAATTTAAAATCACTGCGCAATCCCCGTGCAAGATCAACTGCCGTACGAAGAAGAATTCCTACGCCAGCTTCATCTAAAGATTCAAATGGATTGAAAGGTAAGAGTTCGAGATCCAAATACCGAGGCAAGAAAGTAGATTCAACATCATCTCGACTAAAGGCCCACGTTAATTGAGTTAGATCATTAGTACCAAAGGAGAAGAAGTCAGCGTGAACTCCCAATCTATCTGCGGTGATCGCCGCACGCGGTGTTTCAATCATTGTGCCGATTGGAATTTCTACGGAAAGACCTGAACCTTTGAAAGTTTTAGATATCTCTTCCTCAAGAGTTTCTCGAAGATACAGCAGCTCGCGTTGAGTCGCGACCAAGGGAATCATCACTTCAGGACGCGGGTCGTGACCTAACTTTCGAACTTCAAGAAATGCATGAACAAGTGCGCGCACCTGCATCTTATAAAGCTCAGGTATCAAAATTCCCAGTCGTACTCCGCGCAGACCCAACATTGGATTCGCCTCATGTAAGCGACTAACTGCTGCGAAAAGCGCTTTATCTCGCGTAGATACTTCTTCGTTCAGAGCTTCGGCTCGAGCCATTGCAGCACTGAGAACAACTAATGATGGTAAAAACTCGTGCAGAGGTGGATCTAACAATCGAATTGTCACTGGTAGACCCGACATAGCCATCATGATCCCGACAAAATCCGCTCTTTGTAATGGTTCCATTTCGGCAATGACTGAACGTTGAACATCATCGTTTTCTGCCAAAACTAAACGTTCTACATATGAACGACGTGGACCTAAAAACATGTGCTCAGTGCGGCAAAGACCAACGCCTTCGGCACCTAATATCCGCGCGCGAATCGCATCCTCTGGAGTATCGGCATTGGTGTGAACTTTTAAGCGACGCTTAGCATCGGCATGCATCAAGATGCGATCAACGGCTTTTACAACTGGGGTTGCCTCATCAGATGCTGCCGATAGACGCCCTTCTAAATATGAGGTTACTGATGATGCAACAACTGGTACATCCCCCAAGTACACCGCACCTGTTGTGCCATCAATAGAAATAACATCACCTTCGTAAACAGTTGTGGCACCTGCAGTAAATAAATTGGCGCGTTCATCAACTGAAATTGAATCGGTACCACAGACCGCCGTTTTACCCATTCCTCGAGCAACAACGGCGGCGTGAGAGGTTTTGCCTCCACGGCTAGTTAGTATCCCCTGCGATGCAACCATTCCAACTAAATCATCTGGGCTTGTTTCTCTGCGGACTAAAATAACTTTCTTTCCAGATTTAGAGAGGTCGAATGCTCGCTTTGAATCAAAGACAACTTCGCCAACGGCAGCCCCTGGAGATGCTGGAATTCCGCGAGCAATTTCATTGAGCGCACCTGATGTGTCGAACTGCGGAAACATTAAATTTGCTAATTGATCACCGGTCGTACGGCGCAACGCCTCATCCATTGAAATCTTATTTTCATCGACAAATTGCAAAGCAATTCGAAATGCCGCTTCTGCAGTGCGCTTACCCACGCGGGTCTGCAGAATCCATAGTTTTCCACGTTCAATGGTGAATTCAATATCGCACAAATCTTCGTAGTGAGTCTCTAATAACTCCATCACAGCATCTAATTCAGCTGCAACGCCTGGACTCAATTGGCCAAATTCGTCAAGTGACATTGGTGTGCGGATTCCTGCAACTACATCTTCTCCCTGTGCTTTTTGAAGATAGTCACCATAACGACCGACTTCGCCAGAAGATGGATTGCGTGTAAATGCAACCCCAGTACCTGAATCATCACTGAGATTCCCAAAGACCATCGATTGAATATTCACTGCCGTGCCCAAATCAGAAGGGATTCTCTCGCGGCGACGATACATTTGCGCGCGCTCGGAGTTCCAAGATCTAAAAACTGCCTCAACAGATCTTATTAAATGTTCGCGAGGATCTGTTGGAAAATCCTCACCCGTAGCCAATTGAATAACCTTCATGAAACCATCACACAATTGTTTCAAATTTTCAACATCAAAGGCCTGAATATTCTCCACTCCTGCTGAGGATGAAATTCGCTCTTGTACTTTATGAAACTCTTCGGGTGCAATATCACAGACGATCTTTCCGAACATTTCAATAAATCGACGATAAGAATCCCACGCAAATCGGGGATTTCCAGATGAATCGGCAAGTGACTGGGTTGTTTCAGGGGTCATTCCAACGTTAAGAACTGTTTCCATCATTCCGGGCATTGAAAACTTTGCACCCGAGCGCACTGAAACTAGAAGCGGATTTTCAAATCCACCAAACTTCTTTCCAGTTTGACTCTCAAGATCCTTCAGTGCGGATTCGATTTCGCCATGTAAAGAAGCTGGCATCTCTCCGGATTGAAGGTAAAGCCGACATGCATGCGTTGTAATAGTAAAGCCGGGTGGAACTGGTAAACCTATCCGCACCATTTCTGCGAGGTTGGCACCTTTACCGCCTAAGAGATCCTTTTGTGACATGTCCCCGAAAGTAAAGGGAAAAATCAATTGTTCAGACATCGTTCTCCTTAGTTGGTTCCGAGGGTCAACGCGCTACTTTTCTCAATGCTAGTTTCACCATAGTATGGGAAAACTTGTTGAAATCGTATAGGATTTGGCAGACAGCGAGGGCGAGGATTAATAGACGTGGCCAAGAACTTCAAGCGGCAGTTTCCGAAAGTTAAAGAGTTAGCTCCGCTACTCACTTTTAAACTTCCCTCCCTCCCAAGCCGTAATAAGCGTTTGGCCAAAGCGCTAACGATCTGGGATTTACGCCTCATCGCTAAGCGGCGCACACCTACAGGTCCCTTTGACTACACAGATGGTTCAGCCGAATCTGAGGTTACTCTTGAACGAGCCCGACGAGCCTTCTTAGACCTTGAGTTTCGCCCTAATATTTTGCATGATGTAAAAGATGCTTCACTCGAATGTGAAGTTCTTGGAGAGAGATTTGCCATGCCCGTTGGAATCGCCCCTACGGGCTTCACACGCATGATGCACTCTGAAGGAGAAGTCGGCGGAGCGCGAGCAGCACAAAAATTCGGAATCCCTTTCACGCTCTCCACTCTCGGCACAACAACTATTGAAAATGTTGTTGCCGCTGCACCGGAAGGAGTGAACTGGTTTCAACTGTATATGTGGAAAGACCGCGACGCCAGTATGGAGCTCGTTCGCAAAGCTCAAGCGGCCGGCGTTAAAAACTTAATTCTCACCGTTGATGTGCCTGTTGCCGGAGCACGATTAAGAGATACCCGAAATGGGCTTACGGTTCCGCCATCATTAACAGCTAAAACAATTCTAAATGCGCTACCAAGGCCTGAATGGTGGATTAATTTTCTCACTACCCCAGCAATTAACTTTGCATCTATGAAAAACTGGAATGGCACCGTCGCTGAACTCTTGGATTTCATGTTTGATCCAACGATGACATTTGAAGATCTTTCATGGGTACGCGCGCAATGGGATGGACAGCTAACTATTAAAGGAGTTCAAACTGTAGAAGATGCAATAAAAGCTGCAGAGTTTGGCGCTGATGCAATTATCTTATCTAACCACGGAGGTCGGCAATTAGACCGTGCTCCAGTGCCACTTCACCTACTTGTTGATGTGAAGAAAGAATTAAAGAGAGATTTAGAAGTCCATATTGACACAGGCATAATGCATGGCGCGGATATTCTGGCCGCTATTGCACTTGGTGCCGATTTCACTTACATCGGGCGTGCCTACCTTTATGGTTTGATGGCAGGTGGCCAAGAAGGTGTGGAGCGCGCATTGAGTATTTTGCAAGTCCAAATGCTTAGAAATATGAAGTTGTTAGGCGTTAATTCACTAGAAGAACTTGAACCAAAGCATGTCCGCATCCTGCCAACCCTTGCTGGTCTCGGATCACTACCTGGAGGAAAATAGATGAGAATCGCGCGTATAGGTAGCCTTGGTGAGGAAAGACCTGTCGTCATTGAGGGCGACGAGGCGATTTATGTTGACACTCTCATTAGTGATTGGTCGCGCCAAAGCCTTGAATCCGGGGCTCTGGAGCGTGTAAAAGCCGCCAATCTTTCGACTCTCCCCCGAACCTCAGTTCGCGGGCACCGCTATGGCTCGCCAATAAATCGCCCGACGAAAGTAATTTGTGTTGGACTAAATTATCTAGGACATATCGCCGAAACTGGAGCGGAAACTCCAAAAGAACCGGTTATCTTTATGAAGGCTCCAGACACAATTGTTGGAGGCAGTGATGACATTGTAATTCCACCTGGGAGCACAACAACAGATTATGAAGTTGAGCTTGCCATTGTGATTGGAAAGCGCGCGCTATATCTGGAGAATCCAGAACAATCACCTGATTACATTCTTGGATACACAATCAGCCAAGATGTAAGTGAGCGTCATTGGCAGATTGAAAGATCTGGCCAATGGGTAAAGGGAAAGTCGTTCCCTACTTTCAATCCAATTGGACCATCTATAGTTACTGGAGATTCAATAAATCCAAACAATCTGCGCCTTTGGTGTGAAGTTGATGGAGTTATGAAGCAGGATTCAAATACAGATGATCTTCTCTTTGGTATCAATCATATTGTTTGGTACATCAGCCAATTCATGGAGCTCTTTCCAGGCGACATTATTAACACTGGCACACCATTCGGTGTTGGCCTTGGTTTTAAACCGCCCGTATATCTTCATGGTGGTCAAGTTGTTCGCACTGGTATTGAAGGAATCGGTGAAATTACCTCAAGAACTATTGACTATAAATAAGAAATCAATCGTGAGGTAGATCAAAGATCGCTAATGTGCTTGTGAAACCACCATCGATTTGAATGTCGGTGCCTGTAACAAAATCAGAGGCCGACGAGGCAAAAAAGTTAGCAATGCCAGCAAAATCCGATGGCGAACCCCAACGCCCCGCTGGTGTTCTCGAGAGAACGTGTTCAGGTAGTCCAGGAATTGCTGCACGGCC
>JACSDF010000061.1 GCA_015660815.1 Actinomycetota bacterium | reverse complement strand
TCGAAAACTTGAACGGGATTTAGGCGTAACCCTCTTTACCCAAGGGGCAAAGGCGAGCGCGACGGCTTCAGCAATCGCCTTTGTCCCAATCGCGCGCGATTTAATCTCACGTGCTGCCCAAGCGGAAGCGACTTTAAAATCCATGGAGCATCGCGAAAAAATTCGCTTAACAATTGCCGGTCCTCCAACCACTGTCGCCGATGTAATCGCCCCCTTTATTGCATCGGCAGGTGCCGCCGGACAGCTCGCAAATATTCTCGAAGTTCTTCCAACGGCCGTTTATCGCGAATTAGCTGAATACCGCGCCGATTTTGTTATCGGAAGCTCGCCGCCGCCGGCACATCTTGAGTACATAATCGTTGGCTACTCACCTATCTGGGCGCAATTACCTGAAGATACAAAGAACGCCGAAAAAAAAGATATCTCACTTGAAGAGCTCTCCGCCTATCCCATTGCTATCGTCGATGACAATCACAACGTGCGCCGGTTATTTGATCAAGCGATATCTGAAGCTGGGCTCTCTGTCGATATCGCTTTTGAAACCCAATCCACCCAAGCATCGCAGGCATTAGCCGCCGCCAACCGCGCAGTCTGTATTAGTTCAGATGATCCGCGATTTAATCTGCACCCACTACTGATAAAACTGCCAGGTAGAAAGAATCCATTGTCAGTCACTCTGTATTGTGCGTGGGATCCCGGCCACTTTGCCGCCGATCAAATAAAGATAACTGCACTTGCTCTACATGAGTTTTACAATTCGCAGCGCGTTAAATAGTAAATATCCGGCGCTAACCACCAATTGCTGACATAGGTCGGGTTGGCTGAATAAAGGTTGGATCATTGATTCCATGGCCCGGAAGTTTGGCCTTAACCGTTGCCTGAAATGCCTTTGCCATCGCCTCGCGCTTTTGCTCAGAGGTTAACTCAGCGTTGCGCACTATTGCACGCATATCGGTTTCAACCATCGAAAATAAACAGGCCCTTATTTGTCCATCTGATGTTAAGCGAACTCGATCACATGCTGCACAAAATGGACGAGTCACCGAACCAATGATTCCAACGCTTGCAAGCCCGCCGTTGATATAGAACTCTTCGGCAGGTGATGAACCACGGACTTCAACTGGCGTCAACGTGAAGACTGTACTTAGCTGTGCAAAGATTTCATCGGCCGTGACCATCGCATCTCGCGACCAAGCACCGCCTGCATCTAACGGCATCTGCTCGATAAAACGAAGTGAGAGTCCCTCGGCAAGCGCCCACTGTAAAAGTGGAATCGCTTCATCATCATTTACTCCACGCATTAATACCGAGTTAATCTTTACTGGCTTTAAACCTGCGTTGCGCGCAGCATCGATTCCTGCAAAGACATCGTGTATGCGATCTCTAAAAGTTAACTTCTTAAAGCGCTCTCGATCTAACGTATCTAAAGAGATATTTATTCGGCTCAATCCCGCATCAACTAAAGGTGCTGCAAGTTGGGCCAATGCCAAACCATTTGTGGTCATCGAAAGTTTTGGTGGATTGGCAATCGCATTTATTCGCGCAACGATTTCAACAATATCTGGCCGCAATAGGGGTTCCCCGCCAGTTAAGCGAATTTCATCGATTCCCTGCGCAACTGCGGATTCAATCACATCAATGAGCTCATCAGTTGTGAGCAGGTCAGCGCTAGGTAACCACGCGGCAAAATCATGGGGCATGCAGTATGTACAGCGAAGTGAGCATCGATCAGTCAGTGAGACACGCAGATCGCGATGGACGCGGCCATACGTATCAATCAAAGAACTCATGGCTCAATTCATTCAGAGTTCAAATTAATGTGCAAATCGCAGCTCCAGTTAGCCAATTCCATAGATTCCATTAGCCTTATCTCATAGATGTAGTCGAAAAATCTGGAGGAGCCATGGAGCAAGAGGCACAGTGTCCATACACCGGCAGTCACCTCAATACGCAAGGGACTTACACCCGCGATTGGTGGCCCGATAATTTAGATCTCTCGGTACTTCGCCAGCACTCCCCTGCCTCAGATCCAATGGGAGAAGATTTCGATTATGCGAAAGAGTTTTCGAAGCTAAATATTAAATCGGTTAAAAAAGATATTGAAGTGCTCATGACAACATCGCAGGATTGGTGGCCCGCAGATTACGGACATTACGGTCCGTTCTTTATTCGTATGGCCTGGCACAGCGCCGGTACATATCGCACATACGATGGACGCGGCGGGGCTGGTGCTGGAATGCAACGGTTCGCACCCTTAAATAGTTGGCCCGATAACGTCAACTTAGATAAAGCTCGCCGTCTTTTATGGCCCATCAAAGCAAAGTATGGAAAGAAATTATCGTGGGCAGATCTCATGATTCTCGCGGGCAACTGCGCAATCGAATCAATGGGTCTAAAAACATTTGGTTTCGGTGGAGGACGCGAAGATGTCTGGGAAGCCGATCAGAGTTATTGGGGCAAAGAGCAGACCTGGCTAGGCGATGAGCGCTACAGCGGCGAACGCGATTTAGAAAACCCATTAGCTGCAGTACAGATGGGGTTGATCTATGTAAATCCTGAAGGACCAAATGGTGTACCCGATATTTTGGCATCGGCAAAAGATATTCGTGAAACCTTTGCGCGCATGGCCATGAATGATGAGGAGACTGTCGCGTTAATCGCCGGAGGCCATACCTTTGGCAAAGCACATGGCGCCGCCGATCCAAGCAAGTATGTTGGTCCAGAGCCAGAGGCGGCAGCGATTAATCAGATGGGTCTCGGCTGGGCAAATACTTATGGCAAAGGAAATGGCGCAGATACTATTTCAAGTGGCCTAGAAGGTGCATGGACTCCAACACCAACGACGTGGGATAAATCGTATTTCACTACTTTATTTAAATATGAGTGGAAGCAGACCAAGAGTCCAGCTGGTGCAACGCAGTGGATTCCAACTGATGAATCGGCAGCAAAAGCGGTGCCCGATGCACACATCGCTGGAAAAACTCATGCTCCAGTTATGTTCACAACCGATCTTGCGCTTCGCACAGATCCAGCTTATGAAAAGATTTCGCGCCGCTTTGCTACAGACTTTGATGCATTTACCGATGCATTTGCGCGAGCATGGTTCAAATTAACGCACCGCGATATGGGTCCGATCGCTCGCTATCTAGGTGATCTAGTACCTGAAGAGCAGTTAATCTGGCAAGATCCAGTTCCGGCTCCTGCAAAGAAATTAATCGG
>JACSDF010000025.1 GCA_015660815.1 Actinomycetota bacterium | reverse complement strand
CTTATATTTTGCATTTAATTCCGATATCCCGAACTTTTCGTAAGCGCGTTTTAGAAAGCTCTGTTGGAACACTTCTTGGAAAAATTAAAGTGGTAGTCCCACTTGGGAACATGTGGGTTGCGGGTACAAAACCTTAAATTCAAAAACCTTCCCGACAACACCCAGCGCATTCTCAGTAAATGGGTGTCTAATTGACTTATGACACAGGCAACCCGAATTTATAAGCATTCAAGTGCGGGAACTGATTGGGCGGCGCTACTGCTGGGTGGTGGGCTTGGTTTAACGCTCGCACTGCAGTTAACTACGGTGCGCAGGAGTGATTTTACGACGGTATATGCAAACATCGCTTCGCTCTCAAGGCTTCTTGCCCTTGTCGGTACATATTTTGCATTGATTGGAATTTTGTTAGTCGCTCGAATTCCATGGGTAGAACGCGGTGTTGGTCATGATCGATTGGTGACGTGGCACCGCAAATTGGGACCGTGGTCATTGTATGCAATCGGTGGGCATGTCTTGCTGGTCATAATTTCTTTTGCAGGTCAGGATTCGATTCCGTTGTATAAAGAGTTGTGGGCAATGCTTCAGACATTCGACTGGATGTGGTTTGCACTCGCCGGATTTGTTTTAATGATATTTGCAGGCGTGACGTCTTATAAAAAAGCCCGCGCAAAGTTGAGTTATGAGACGTGGTGGCTTGTTCACATTTATACCTACTTTGCAATGGCTGCATCATTTATGCACCAAGTTTTGAACGGCCAAATGTTTGTTGGCCATCCACTTAACCGTGCATATTGGACTTCACTATATGTGTTTGTGGCATTCTCTATTATCTACTGGCGTTTTGGCGTGCCTCTAATTCGCTCGATGAAAGTTAACTTAAAAATTGAAAAAGTTGTTATTGAAGGTCCCGGAGTTATCTCGGTCATTATGAGGGGACGCAACTTACATAAGTTAGGTGCCCAAGGTGGCCAGTTCTTTGGTTGGCGCTTCTTAGCTCGTGGGCACTTTTTAATGTCTCATCCATATTCACTCTCGGCCGCACCTACCCAGCATTTATTGCGAATCACCGTAAAGGATCTTGGTGATCATTCGCGTTCCTTAGCTTTTCTAAAACCGGGCACACGAGTATTTGTGGAAGGTCCATACGGTGCATTTACAACGGGGCGAAGCACGATGCCACATGTTGTGTTGGTTGGCGGCGGTGTTGGTATCACCCCGGTGCGTGCTTTGATCGATGAATTTAATGGTGGAGTCCAGATAGATCTGATTTATCGTGCATCAAGAGCGGAAGATTTAGTTCTTCGCGAGGAGCTGGATTACTTAGCCTTTAATAGCGGCGGATCTATGCGTGTTCACTACTTAGTCGGCTCTCGCACAGAGCATCCGATGGATGCTGACTCTCTGACCGCTCTAGTGCCCCGGTTCGCCGATTCAGATATATACATCTGCGGACCAGAGGCTTTAGTGAGTGCGGTTCGAAAGGCTGCAGAGGATTCTGGGGTTCCAAAGAACCGTTTCCACGATGAATCCTTCTCCTTTAGTTGATTGAGGCTCCTTTTCATTGTTATCCACAATTTCCCCATAATTATGGGGTACACAATTATCGCTGTCGGTAGTAGACTTTAAATTGCTGAAATGAACATCAAATTCACCCAATCGGCCCGAAAGCACCGAATTGGTAAAGCGCGAGCGATGTATGTGATTGAAAATTTTCCTTTCATATTAATCAATGACGAAGAAGATGGGAAAATTCAACAAGTACGGGTTGCAATAGATGATCGAGGAATTGAGCTAGAAATAGTCGCAGTAGTTCTTGAAGATTATTTGCTGGTAACACATGTGATGCCGACAGTTTTTAGAAGGGGGAAGAAAAGATGGCCGCAAAAGTAAAAACCAAGTACATCGTTGGCCCTGATGTTGATCTAAACCGCGAAGTAATTCGCTTGAAGAATGGCAAGCGGCTAACCAATGCCCTTGCTGCGAAAATGGCTGGCGAAGCAGTTAAACAGGCCGTAGGTCGGCCATCGCTCTCGGCGAAATCAGTCGAATCTCCTCAAATTAAAGCCAGAATCCCTGTGAAGCTCAAGAAGGCGCTTGATAGAGAGGCAAAGCGCAGAGGGGAAACGAATTCGGCGATTATTCGTGAAGCCCTAGAGAAATATCTAAGGTCGGCCTAAAGAGGCAAAGAGCAGTTATTCATTGGAGGCTATGCAGCTGTTCTCAGAAACTCCTCAGGTAAGTGGGCTTATATAAGACATGTAAATCCATCGTGAAATTCGAATCGAGGCATCAGATGAAACGTGGACTGCTTATCGCAGGAGGAACACTAGGTGGCCTCGGCGCAGTCATGTCCATAACTCCACCGAATTTTTCGGCAACCGACTCTCTATCTATGGCAGGCATCGGATCGATTAGTAGCGGCGCAGTTGCAGCGGCTCCATCAACCTCGGCAGCCCCGTCCACGGTACCTGCCGCCTCAAGTGGAGCAACTACAACTCCAACACAGAGTGCGACTAAAGCCGCGGCAACAACTGCTGCTAAGGCAACACAGAGTGCAACGAAGACTGCGGCAACTAAAGCTTCAGCAAACTCCAATTCAAATAGCAATGCGAACGCAGGAAACACGACCGTTGATCCAACTCCTGTCGCCGCAGCAACAACAGCCGCACCAGCGCCTGCACCAGCCGGTGTGAGTGGAACATTTGTTGGTCCAAGTATTTTTGTGCAATACGGAAACGTGCAAGTTCAAATAACCGTAGTAAATGGTCGAATCACCGATGCGCAGGCAATCGTGGCACCGACAGGAAAGAATGATCGCTATACAAATATGGCTGTGCCCGTGTTAAAGAAGCAGACTTTGGCAGCGCAGAGCGCCAACATCCAAGGCGCATCAGGGGCTTCTTATACTTCGTACGGGTGGTTTAAATCTCTGCAAGGAGCGCTCGCTAACGCTGGTTTGTAAAGCGATAGGTAGGCTCGAACTATGAATCATGTGCGCTCGCAGTTTCCCGTATGGGGCACGGTTGTGGATGTGGATTGTTCATCAGCGATTGTCAGTGGAGACGATTTAAGTAACGGTATGCAAAAAGTAGTTGAGTTTTGTAAATTCGTTGATGAAGATTTTTCTACCTACATTGATGGTTCGTGGGTCTCGCGTTTGCGCCGTGGTAAAACCGTGATTGCGGACTGCCCTGCCGATGTGCGGGAAGTGTGGGAATTATGCGAACAGGCAAAGTATTTAAGTGATGGAGCATTTGACCCATGGGCAGTGGTTGGGGGTTTTGATCCATCGGGTTTAGTGAAGGGATGGGCGGCCGACATCTGCGCCGATATGTTGGTGGCGGCAGGGGCGCAGCACGTGCAAGTAAATGCTGCGGGGGATTTATCTCTGCGCGGTGGTTGGTTTGATTCGACCGATGCAACCGTTAAGCCTTGGAAAATCGGCGTTGTGAATCCCGATAAACGCCAGGAGGTTTTAAAAATATTTGAAATCACTGATGGTGCAATTGCTACATCTGGAAGCTATGAGCGCGGAGCACATATCACCGATCCATATACCGGGATGATCGCCATCGGCGCTAAGTCGGCAACGATTGTCGGTGCTGCTGGGTGGCTATGCGATGCGCTGGCAACTGCCGTTATGGTCGCTGGAACAGATGCTGCGCGGTGGTTTACTCAAATCGAATTATCTGGTTATCAAGTCTGGGTTATTGATCGCCATGAAAATACTTCGTGGAGCATCTAATGGCACTGGCGTATAAAGTACGGCTCGTGATAATTAACGCTGCCGCCAAGGAATGCACTGCATGAAAAGGGTTGCATTCGTAACCGCAGCGCTTTTTTGCTTTGCAACTCTTGGATTGACTCCTGCATATGCAGTCGATGAGCGGGTTATAGATATCGTTTCAGTAAGTTGGGACGGCGCGGCCGCATTGCCTTCAGGAGTTAAAGATTTAGAGATTTTAGTTAACACCGAAGTCAACGCGAGCTGGAAGTCATTTACAACGCTCAACGGAGATACCCGAGATCGCGCTATCTCCTTTGTCGCAGGAAAAGTTTTGACCGAGCCGATTATGTTGAACTCGAAAATGGCGTGTGTTGGCCCAGCTTCTTCGATTTTCATAAACTCGATCCGCAACGAGGCGTATAAGCGATTAGGTATAGCCGACGATAGCAACCGTTACTTGATAATTACTGCGCCAAAAGCGGGATGCGTTTGGTCAGGGCGTGCCCCACTTGGGAATGCAAAATCAACGAGCGGGTCTTTAGTTCTACACGATACCCATGAATCGTTCGTGATTGCTCACGAATTGGGTCACACTTTTGGCTTAGGTCACACTAATTTTTTGCGTTGCAGCGATGGCAAAAAAGATGGTGTTTGGAGTGATACTTGTAAAGCAGTCGAGTACGGCGGAGTAATCGATGTCATGGGTAATGTCAGTACGAATTCTCCGCTCAATACGTATCATCAATGGCGAATGGGTTTACTCGATACTTCACAGGTAAAACAAGTGTGGCAAACACAAACATTGACGCTTGCTCCCTCGGATTTTGCAAATGGCCTACGTGCAATTTATGTTCGCGATGGTTCAGCGGCTTACTGGGTTGAATATCGCCGAACTCTTAACGGTGTCGGCTATAAGCCCGGTTTAGTAATTTTTCGAATTGATCCTCCACCAATTTCATCGGTCGTATCGGCCAATCCTGAAGACGCGAACGCCAATGAATTCAAAGATACTATTGGCACTGATCTGTGGATGCTCAATCTCGATTCTTACCGATACTTAAACGCAAATATTAGTGGCGGTTCAATGACGGCGCTTTCGGCAACAACATATTCAGGAAATGTAACTTTCACTGCAGCGGCAAGTGAAACTAGCGCCACTGTGACAGTCACAAAAAAAGCAGATGTTACGCCACCACCAGTACCTGTTCTAATTCCGCTAAGTGAGTGGCGATATCCAGGAGTTGAAATTTTGAAGCCTGGTTATGCCGATGCTGATACAACGATTGCATCTTTTGAAGTTTCATTAGATGGAGTGGTAAGTGAACTTCCGGGACAAGAGCGTGAGAACTGGTCCCCGGGCTATTTAAATCCATTTACTGCGCCGCTGACTGTTTATGCACGCAATCTTCCTGAAGGTGCGTACTCATTTGCAATCCGCTCAATCGATATCGCCGGAAATAAGAGTGAGTGGTCGCAAGCCATTAAGGTCAATATTGATCGCGGCAGACCAGTTGTGACGAGTGATTTCAACCTCACAGCCATCAATGGCGATCAGCTTTCACTCGCGTGGACTGGCGCAAAAGATGACGGAAGTGGTCTGTGTAAAACGAATTTAGTAGATAAGGACGGTCTCATTGTTCAGAGCAGCACGGCAAAAGCAGCGCCAACTGTGAAAGTAAAAAGCGGAACGGTTCTCAAGGCCACTGCCCAGATTTTTGACTGCATCGGCAATGGAGTTACTGGAGATCTTTCGATAACTAACACTGTTGTTCCGGCAGATAAATCATCGCGAACCGGTAAGTGGTCTAGTGCCGGTGCACCATATGGATCTGGTGCTCTCAAATGCACGGGTAAATGCACTGCAAGCTTGAGCGCTAGCGGCCGCTTCGATGTCTTAGTTGGTACGGGCGCAGCTTCAGTAAGCATTGGAACAAAAACGCTTGCGAATATTCCAGACTCTAAAGCTGCCAAACTTCGAATCGGCGCAACCGTTGATATCGGTTCTGGCAAGAAAGTTGTACGCATTAGTGGAAATAACTTTGTTCTTATTGCTCTAACTTCGGTGCTCGCCACATTTACAGATGTAACAGATGTTGATCGCCTGCCATCAGTTTCTGATCCTTCACTTACTGATACCAAGCAGGTGGCCTTGGCAAAATTTGGTTTCAACGCCGATGACTTCAGTCAAGAGTGGAGTGTTCTACCCATGAGTGGCGGAACCACGTTAGTTGATCCATCCTTAGATTTATGTAACGGTACCTTTCCCTCTGAAAAAGAGCGCGTGGAGCGCCGCCAAGTAATAGCCACAAAACCCGACTCTGCCTTTACTTTTCTTTCCACCGAGACAGTTCGATACTCATCATCGGCGGCAGCCCAAGGCGCACAGCGAGAGTTATTAAAAGTAATGAACCAGTGCATGATCGAAAAGGGCTACACAGATAGCAGTGCCGCAGTTGTGCCGTACACATTCACCCAGATCAAATCTTTGCCAGCTGGATTAGTCGCTGATAGTTCGCGCGTTCTGGTACGGGCGCAGATTGATTCAGGGGTGCGCGCTCGGCAACTGCTTGGCTTCTATCAATTTAATGGGGCAATGTTTACTGGGCTCTATGTCATGACCGCCGGTGAAACTCCCTTCACCGAAGCCCAGGTCGAAACCTGGCTCAATGTGGCGGTAACGATGGCCACGCGCTTGAGTGGAAAATCTGGATAGTTAGTTTCGTTTATTCACAAAAGTAATTAGGCTTTGACGAAACGGCCGCCTTAGCTCAGTTGGCAGAGCGTCGCTCTCGTAAAGCGAAGGTCTCGGGTTCGATTCCCGAAGGCGGCTCCCCAAATCAGGAGCAGAGATTCAAAAGTATGCTTCTTGTGAGAAGTCTGTCAGTTATCTGTGTATCAAAGGTGAATCAATTTTGTGCCTAACTTTACAAAAAATTACAGAGATTCAGTAAAGTTTACGCTGATACCTCCACATCGTGAACCAAAAGTTATAGTACTGAGAGATTTAAGTTAGCAAATTCCTATCCCTGTCGTGAGGAATCGTTTTTTGTAAAGTACAATCCTACTATGAAGTACAAAGACAAGGTTATTTTGGCGACCCTTGTTTCTATGCTCTTTAATTTTTTCCCCGCGGCCCAGGCAGCAACCCCAGCTGTTAAGGCTAAAGTACTCAGTGTAAGCGTGGTTGGAAAATTGGCCACCGTGACGTGGAGCGCGCCCAAATTACCAAAGGGTGCCTTTTTTGTAATCGAATACTCATCTATATTTCCCGCAGCCTTCACTCGAATTGTTCGCTCAGCTAATAACACCGTCACAAATTCCTTGAGACCCTACACAAAATATAAAGTTCGAGTTAAGTCTAAAGCGATTGCTAAAGGTGCTTGGTCGAATTCATTTGAGTTTATCTCTAGTGAGGATCCAGTTAACAATGTGAACATTGTTAATACCACGCATACGTCCGTCGAAGTTGCATGGGAAGAAGACACCAGGGCAACAGGCTATGAAGTGATTTTTAATGCCGGTACTCCTCAGCGCACCAAAACTCCGAACTTTACTTTTACTGGTTTGAAACCGGGCATAGTAGGTCAATTTTCAATTCGCCCTATTTCAGGTATATACAAAGGCGAAGTTACTCCATCTTTTGAATTTTCTACGCTGACATCAGGGCCGACGTCATTAAAATCTTCGCAAATTACAACTGACTCATTTCTACTTGAATGGATAGGTGTTGAAGGTGCTACCGGTTATAACGTTTACAAAAACGATGTCTTCTTGGCAAGTTCCAAATCAACTTCTTACGCGGTTAAATCGCTGTTGCCAGACGAGGCGGCAGATTATTGGGTTGAAGCGGTTTTTAACGATGTAGTTACAGAGGCATCTGAGAAATTAAATGTTAGGACTGAGCAAGAAGTTTTGGCAGATCCAACAGTTCCGACAGTTTCAGCTGTAACGTCGGTGGCGGCAACTGTAAGTTGGGCTCTGGCACCGAAAGCCACTTCGTATACTGTTACGTTATACGACTCACTGGGTATAAGCGTTATTGCAACTAAGACTGTAAATGCGAGTATTACATCGACGCAATTTACTGACTTGGCACCCCTGACCGGTTACTCCGTTGGATTTGTAGTGGTTAATGGAAATAACTCCTCAAAAGCCTCGCCTGTAGCCGTATTTACAACGTTAACCACAGGTATTTCTACCTTAGTAACTTCAAACATTACGACAACTTCAATAACGCTGGGTTGGAGCGCGATTTCAGCGGCAACTTCATATGAGGTGCTCAAAGATGGTTTGGTCATAGCATCTTCGCTTGCCCCAACAACGCTTTCTTATGCTTTTTCTTCCCTTGCCCCAGGTGTTACCTACAAACTCGGTGTACGTGCAACATATCTCAACGGCGCAAACGTAACCACCACAACTGAGCTTAAAGAAGTCTCAATTGCAACTCTAATCGATACTTCGTATAAGCCAGCGATTAATACAAACCCAGTGATAACGCTGCCGTTTGCGGCTAATCCAGTAGTTGGTGCCACGTTAACAAGCACAACTGGTATTTGGACATCCGTGCCCGCTGTCTCACTCTATGTGTATCAATGGCAACGATCGGCAGATAGCACTGATGCAAATTACACCGACATTGCTGGCGCGACCGGTGTTACCTATGTTGTCACCTCACTTGATGTGGGTTTCAGACTTAGAATTAAAGTAACTGCGACCAATACCAACGGAACAGGAACAGTATTTTCTGCAGCAACACTTGTTGGGGTGGTCGGATACAACATTACAGCCCCAACAGTTCGTGGCACATTTGTAGTTGGTCAAACTGTAGATGCTAGTGATGGAACGTGGTTCTCGCCGTATACGATTGTTTTCAACTATCAGTGGCGCCGTGACGGAGTTGCTATTGCAACAACTGGAATTTCATCTACATACATTCTCGTCGATGCCGATGTTGATAAGACAATTACAGTCACAGTTACAGCCGCAACCCAACAAGGTTCACTCGCTGTTACAAGCCCTGCGCGAGGTACGGTCCTTGCTGTCAATAATTCTGTGTTACCGACACTATCTGGCACTGTGCGAGTGGGAAGCACTCTTACAGTTGCGCCAGGTACGTGGCTTGGTTCTCCAACGCTTACGTACCAATGGCAATCAAGTAGTGATAACTCGCTCTGGAATTCGATCAGCGGCGCAACGGCAACAACATATGTTCTGACCAGTGCGGAGTCCGGACTCTATATTCGTGCTCAGGTCTATGGCAGGAGAACGATTGGTTCGACTGTTTACCAAACTACAGCTAATACTGCAGCCACGGTAATAGTTCCAGCCTCTAATGTGACTAACTCAGTTTTGCCTGTGATAACTGGGAATTTGCTTTCAGGACAGACATTAACCACAACTAACGGCACCTGGTCAACAACCGGAACGTTTACTTACCAGTGGCAAAGCAGTCTAAATAGTGGTTCAACGTGGACAAATATTGTGGGTGCAGGGTCAAGTTCATTTGTTTTGACGGGAAGCGAAACGGGAATTGTTAGAGTCCAAGTAACTAACTCAATTTCATCGGGAACAATTACCGGAACTGCCATCTCTGCAGCCACAGCAAAAATTGGCGCGCCGTACAACACGGCACTTCCTGTCATCTCTGGAACATTGAGAATTGGTTCGGCACAAAGCGTTACAACAGGCACATGGGGCAATTCGCCAACCTCATTTGCTTATCAGTGGCAGAGCTCGACGAATGGAATTTCGTGGATCAATATTGGCAGTTGGTCGACATCTTCTTACTTACCAACATTTGATATTTGCAACGCCCAGATTCGCGTCCTTGTTGCCGCTATCGGAGGCGGAGACACCGCAACTGTAACTTCTGCTGCAGTTCAAGGCTTCTTGCCACCATCAGCGCCAACCACACTCCCATTCCTAAACGACACAACTACGGTTGGTTCTACATTTACAGTCGACCGAGGAATTTGGCCAAGCACACCAAATTCATCCCCTGGTCCATTCCAGACGTACCAATGGGAGCGATCTGCAGATGGCGGGGCCTCATGGACGAACATTGCCGGTGCAACTGGACTTTCATATTTGACCGTCGCGGGCGATGTTGGTTATCGAATCCGCGTACGTGAAACGTTAACGACAAATACAGGTTCAAGCTCTGTATATACCTTGACCTCACCAAACTTAAGCCCTTAAGCGGAGCCCTGTAAAAAACTAAGCAGAGACGGTATTTAGCAAGGTAATTTCACCATCCGTTAGTTCAATAATCTGAATAATTTCGTTGAGTTGTGCAACAGTGCGCGCAGATGCAATCGGAACACTCACAGTTGGTTGTGCTCTTAGCCACGCTAAAGCGATAGCAGCAAGTGGAGCTCCATTGTGTGCCTTTGATATCTCATCCATAGCTGCGACAACTTCATATCCTTTGTCGGTGGCATACTCACGGGCGCCAACTTCGCGCTTTGAATCCACTTCAGTTACACCAGGTCGATATTTTCCAGATAAAAATCCTCGAGCTAATCCGTAAAAAGGAAGATTAGAAATTCCAAATTCGGCGACAGTTGATGCCATGCCGTTTTCATATGTTGTGCGATCTACTAGGTTGTATAAATCCTGCACCGCAATGTAGGACGGTAAGTAATTCTCTTCGCTCACTTTCATCGCAAGGCGCAGACGTTCCGGTGAAAAATTAGAGGCTGCTATATAGCGAACTTTGCCCTCTGCGATCAGCTGCCCGTAAGCGGCGAGCGTTTCCTCCATTGGCACTTCAAGATCGTCACCGTGGCTGTAGTAAAGATCGATGTAATCGGTCTGAAGTCGATTGAGCGATTCTTCGCACGCAGCAAAAATATTTGCAGCTGATAGGCCGGGGCGTTGGGCCAATTTGGAAACCTTTGTTGCAATAACCATTGAGGATCGATTCCCCCGTGCCTTCATCCATGAACCAATGATGGTTTCTGATTCACCCCCGACATGGCCTTCTACCCACTGACTGTAAACATCGGCGGTATCGATGAAATTGCCGGCATGAGAGTAATAGGCATCAAGAACATCGTGAGATTGTGCCGTATCAGCGTTTGCACCAAAGATGTTAGTGCCAAGGCATAAGGGATGAACGACGAGGTCGGTTTCTGGAATAGTGATCATGTACGCACAATAAGGCACAATTGCACTGTGGTCGAAACAACTGGTGGTTTTACAAGTGAGGGTTTAGCCCTTGAAGCAAGCACTTTAATACTGCCATCACTAACACAGGCAGAAGCGATTGAAATCGGCGAGATTGCGAAAGGCATTGGACTGGAACGATCACATCCAATTGCAATTGAAGTTCGGCTCAAGGAGTGGATTGTTTTCCACGTCTCCTTACCTGGCTCTACTCCGGTAAACGATGCATGGATTGCGCGAAAAGCGCGGGTAACTATGGCGACTGGTCATTCAACGATGTATGAAAGAGTTTTAGCTGAAGAACAAGGTATTAATTGGTATGAAAAAAATGGAATGCCCGAAGAGACGCATGCGATTCATGGCGGATCACTCGCGCTTAATGTGACGGGCTTAGGTTTTACCGGAATATTGCTCATTAGTGGATTACCCCAAGTACAAGATCATTTGTTAGGTGTCGAAATTATTGCCGAGTTTCTAGCCCGCAAAGGTGAACTCAGTTGAGTATTTGGGTGGCCGGCGAGGTGCTCATCGATATTTTGCCAACGGGAGATGTCGTTGGTGGTGGCCCAGCAAATACTGCAAGAGCCTTAGCGAGATTGGGCCATGGAGTCGATTTTATTGATGGGATTTCCAGTGATAGGTATGGGCTTATCGCCCGCAAAGCGTTAGGGCGTGACGGTGTTGATTTAGCGCACTCTTTGAGTAGTGAGAAACCAACATGTACTGCAACTGTAACCTTGGATTCACACGGTGCAGCTAGTTATGAGTTTCTCATCGATAAAACGGCGACCTTTGATTTCAATTCGTCGTGGCTTCCAGATCCTTCAATGTATAAGCCATCGGTAATGCATATCGGCACCTTGGCCACGATAATTGAACCCGGAGCCAGCGAGCTATTTGATTGGGCGCTTCGCGTTGGCGAATTCGCACCGATTATCTTTGATCCAAATATCCGTCCATCGGTATTGGGAGATCGAGAGATTTACTCATCATCAGTTGAAAAATGGATCTCCATCTCATCTATTGTAAAAGTTAGCGACGAGGATATTAAATGGCTATATCCAGATGAGACGATGGATGAAGTCGCCCACCGTTGGATTGCACAAGGCGTTAGCTGTGTAGTCATCACACGCGGTGCACACGGATTGATTGGCTTTACCGAACATGGAATGGAAGAGGTCGATGGCGCAAAAGTTACCGTTATTGACACTGTAGGTGCTGGCGATACTGTCGGAGCAATTGTTGTTGAAGGAGTAATTGAGTACTCGGTGGCAAGTTTGCAAGGCCATGTTCTCAATTCAGTTCTACACAAAGCTGCAATCGCAGCAGGAATTACGTGTTCTCGCGCAGGAGCACAACCTCCATACAAGCACGAACTAACAGAGGCGATGGAAAATAATGCAGTTTATTGATGATGCCGAGTTTCAAATTGCAATCGATGATGACAATGGCGGGCGCATAGTTTCACTCAAATGGCGAGACAATGAATTCGCTGTGCCCTTTCGCGGCCAAGTTCATACATCGGGCTGGTATGCGATGGCACCTTGGGCTGGGCGCATCAATGAGGGGCTTATTACAAATACGAAAGGTGAAAGCTTTCAACTTCCAGCAACGATTGATCCACCGCATGCATTGCATGGCTTTGGTCTTATCTCTTCATGGCAGGAAATCGGTCCAGGACGCTCTTTATTGCACTTGCCAGCACCATATAACGGAGCAACAGTGGAACAACGAATTGAAGTTTTAGATGATGCGGTGCGTTGGTCACTTGAATACGATGCTAATGGTTGTGATTTACCGGTCTGGATGGGAATGCATCCTTGGTTTGCACGCGATTTAGATCACGGCGGCAGTGCAGAAATTGAATTCGAAGCAAGTGAGATGCTCATTCGAAATTTCGAAGGTATTCCAACGGGAGAGCGATGTGCGCCAACTGCCCAACCTTGGGATGATGCTTTCACCGGAATTAAAGGTACCCCGGCTGTTGTTTGGGAGGATGTCGCTCGCATTTCGATTGAATGTGATGCACCGTGGTGGGTTGTTTATACCGAAGATAGCGAAGGTGTTTGCATCGAACCGCAAACCGCGCCGCCAGATGCTCAAAATTTAGGGATTACAGGCGAAGATTACCTTGAAGCACTTTTTGTTTTTGAGCGACTTGATTAGGAGCAGTTAGTTCACAGATAGACTGGCACGATGATTAATCGCACGCGTTTAGTTGAGCTTCGCAAAAAAGAAGATGCACGCTTTTTAGCTTTGCATCCAAAGAGTGGAGATTTATTCGAAGCGGGTAAAACCAATATGCCAGGTGGTGTCCCAATGTCATGGATGGCGAAGTGGCCTGGCGCATATCCAATATTTGTTGAGAGCGCTAAAGGTGCACGTTTCACTGATGTCGATGGAAATACATATATTGATTTTTGTTTAGGTGATACAGGCTCAATGACTGGCCATTCACCAGATGCGACCGTCGAAGCAATTCGCGAGCAAGTCGGTAAAGGTATTACCGCGATGTTGCCAACGGCCGATGCTGGCATTGTTTCTGCCGAACTATCTAGGCGATTTGGTCTGCCTCTATGGCAGTTCACTGTCTCAGCCACCGATGCCAATCGACATGTGATTCGTTACAGTCGCATGATTACCGGGCGATCGAAGATAGTTGTAATTGATCGCTGCTATCACGGAAGTGTTGATGAAACTTTTGCAACGCTGGATGAAGCTGGAAAAACCGTTTCCCGTGAAGGAAATATTGGTGCCCCGGTTGCACTTGATCTCACAACCCGTGTTGTTGAATTCAATGATATTGCGGGCATGGAAGACGCGTTAGCACACGGCGATGTAGCGGCTATTTTGATGGAGCCTGCGATGACAAACGTTGGAATCGTTTTGCCACACGTTGGTTATTTAGAGGCAGTACAAGAGTTAGCCAAAAAGTACGGAGCAATTCTGATTATCGATGAAACCCACACAATATCGGTGGGTCCTGGCGGAATGACAGCAGAGCGTGGGTTAAAACCTGACTTTTTAACTATCGGAAAGGCTATTGCTGGCGGAATCCCCACCGGCACGTTTGGAATGACTTTAGCTATTGCAGATTCGATAAAGAAGATGGTCGAGCTAGAGATTATTGATACTGGGGGAATCGGCGGCACGTTAGCCGGCAATGCTTTATCTCTTGCATCAATGAGAGCAACGTTGACCCAAGTATTAACCCAAGTAAATTTTGATCGAATGATTGATTTAGGTACACGTTGGTCCGACGGCGTTGATGCTTCAATAAAAGAGTTTGACCTGCCTTGGACCGTGAATCGCCTTGGTGCGCGTGGGGAATACATGTTTGCTACCAAAGCACCTACAACAGGAGCCGAAGCGAACGCCGCAGGAGATTTTGAGTTGGAACAATACATTCACTTGCGAATGCTCAATGATGGCTTTTTGATAACGCCTTTCCATAATATGGCCCTGATGTGTCCCGATACAACCGTGGCCGATGTCGATGCTCACACCAAAGCCTTTCGCACAATGTGCGCCGAACTAGTGCACTGATAGCCTGCCAAACAAACAAACGGCCCAAGCGATATGACTTTCGTCAGTGATCTCTCTTGGGCCGTGGCTCAAGCGGTTTAGCTTTCGCCAATATTCGCTATATTGCCGTTGCACAAGCGATATAGCTTTCGCTATTGATCGTTCATGTGCCTTATGGAAAAGATTACACTCCATTCTTGCAATGTTGCAAGTGTGGAAAACTCTGCATTTATGTCGGTCGCAGGCAAAATAATGCGTCCGTGTCCTTAGATACTCATTTAATTGAAACGCAACTTCGTAAGTATGCGATTTTATATTTTATGTTAGGTTTGATTGAAAAAGAGTTGCGAAAACGAGTCGTTATTACACTGAGTAGCCTGGCACATAGAAAAGGTTGCGCTACGTGGTTTTCGATTCTTCCTCAAACTAAGCTACTCAAAAAATCCATTCAAAAAGCTGTGAGAAGAAATGGAAATCGAATCGAAGGAGTTGAGGAGTATCTTCCGTTTGGCTTCTGGCAAAGAATATTTATTGGAAGTAATTACATTTCTCTATGG
>JACSDF010000060.1 GCA_015660815.1 Actinomycetota bacterium | reverse complement strand
CTCCGTTAACGCATTTTGCAATATAAAATTCGAGTTCAGGTCCAACAACTGGGATGAGTCCAATCTTTGCGTATTGTGCAATAATTCTTTTCAAGATAGTTCTAGGAGCAAAAAGATTTTCCGACAAATCGGGATTATATGCATCGACAATTACACAAGCCATGCCTGACTCGTATGAAAGATTTTTGATTGTTTTCGGATTTAACTTAGTTATGAAATCTTGTAAACCATCAGAGACAATGTTTTCCGCATCCAGTACGTCCCCTCTATTTGTAGTAACCCAGACGCCTTGGCAAAAGGCAGGACCATGCTTAACGCCTCTTTCCAATTCCGATGTCAATACATATTTTGATCGAGTTGTACCCAGAACATCTGCGAACATAATTCGCAGGATATCTAAACCTTCTTTTTCAAGTCTCTCTCGAATCTCATGTATTGCATTTGACATTGATACTCCCTGTTAAAATTAGCTTCAATTCATTTAGTTCTTAACGGTATCCTAAGACTGTGCTTAGGAAGCAGTAGTAATGTTAATTCCTTAGGCATTTATTTGGCTAGTGCAAATGCACTTTTACGGGCATCCGCTTGACTCCATGCACAAAGTTCGATCGTAAAAAATCAACCGGTCCAGTAATCTCCATACTATCAATTCGAGACACTAAGTCTTCAAACATAATGCGTAGTTCTATTCGAGCTAAGGCGTTGCCGAGACACATATGAGGGCCCCCGCGACCAAATGTCATATGCTCATTAGGGTTCCTTGCCACATCAAAATTATTTGCATTCTCGAAAATTTCTGGATCACGATTTCCAGAAGCAAACCAGGTAACTACTTTATCGCCAGCCCGAATAACCTTGTCGTGCATCTGAACATCTTTGGTGGCCGTTCGACGGAAATGATAGACAGGGCTGGCAAATCGGAGGAACTCTTCAACTGCCCAAGGTATTAATTCAGGATTTTCCTGCAACCTTTGTAATTGTGCTGGGTACCTGATCAAATTCATCATGGTATGTGAAATAGTGTGGCGTGTTGTCTCATTTCCCGCCACTACTAATAATAGAAAGTTAGTATGAAAATCTCTTTCGGAGAGAGGAATTCCATCTTGCATCTCTCCATTGATTAGTACAGAGACTAAATCAGTCCCATCCTTGCCTTGGCGATCTTTAGCAAGTGCATCCCCGTAAGCAAAAACTTCAAGTGCAGCTGGTGAGCGAAACGGAACGAGACGATATTTTTCACTTTCGGGATCACTAATCAATATATCTGCATGCTCAGGGTCGTCAAAGCCAATCATTCGATTCCCCCATTCGATAAGTTGTTGAGTGTCTTTCTCTGGAACGTCAAGTAAGCGAGCTAGAACATTAATTGGAAAATCGGCCGCAATTTCTTTAACGAAATCAAATTCACCGAGAGCAAAGGCTTTGTCTAAAGTTGTGGCTGTCAATCCGCGCAAGAAAGTTTCATAATGTGCAACTGCGCCAGGAGTAAATTGGCCTTGTAATAACTTCCGCAAAGCTCGATGTCGTGTTCCATCGGTCTCTAAAAGAGAACGCCGCGCTTCTTCTTGCTCACTATCTACTTCCTCTAAGTTGGTAAAACGTTCACTTGTAAAAGTACTTGGATCGCGAAGAACTGAAACGATGTCGTGATACTTAGTTAATGACCAAAATCCGCGGTTGGGAGCCGCTTCTTCACTCCAGTGAATTGGCTCATTTGTGCGCAGGTCCTCGAAAATTTGCCAAGGAGCACCTGAATCAAATAAATCTAAATCTGACAAATTGACAGATTGACTTTTCATAGTGCACCCAATCGTTAAGTAGCGAATGAAATTTAGTATAGCCAGTGAAAGGGTAAAGTTGTTAGAATCTATCTGAGTTTATTTCTTAAGTTGTTTAGTCCTGTGGGGAGAATTGTGGACACTGTTGAGATTGCAGGAGTATTCATTGATACTCGCCACTACATTGACGGACAACGTGTTGCATCAGTTGAAACTTTCGAAAATACTTCACCTATTGATGGAAGTTTTTTAGGCAATTTTTCACGCGCAGGAGCATCGGAAGTTGATGCTGCAGTCGTTGCCGCCAAAACTGCTTTTCCAGAATGGAGCGAGCTTGGACCAAGGGGTCGCGGTGACAAGCTAGAAAAACTTGCAACTTTGATTGAGGAAAATATTGAAGTACTTTCTCAGATAGAGACTCTAGATAATGGATCTCTACTTCGATCCAACCGACGGGGCGTAATGCCTCGTGCGGCAGCAAATATTAGATTCTTTGCCGACTGGGCTATAAATGATTTAAAGCACGATGCTTTTGAAACAAGGGGACATGTAAATCATATTTCTTGGGATCCATCAGGAGTAGCCGCACTGATAACTCCATGGAATGCACCACTTATGCTCGCTACTTGGAAAATTGGACCTGCTTTAGCCGCTGGAGATACCGTCGTTTTGAAGCCAGCGGAATGGACACCGCTAACTGCAAGTTTCTTTGCAGACCTAACTATGAAAGCAGGGATTCCTGCCGGCGTATTTAATGTCGTGTTCGGAATAGGAGCCGAGGCTGGGGCTGCATTAACACAACATCCAGGATTATCACGTATCTCATTTACTGGTTCAGTACCGACTGCAAAAAAAATTGCTAGAGCTGCTGCAGAAAACTTAACTCCAGTAAATTTTGAACTCGGTGGAAAGAGCCCATTCATTGTCTTAGCAGATGCTGACTTAGAGTTAGCAACTGATTTAGCTGTAGAGCAGTATGACAATGCGGGGCAAGTATGTTTGTCGGGAACACGCATACTGGTACATGAGAGTATTTCCAATGAATTCAGCCGCATTTTTAACGAAAAAACGAAAAAACTCATACAAGGCGATCCTCGCAATGAAGCGACAAATATTGGGCCGCAAATTCATCAAGATCATTTTAATAGAATTGCAGGGTTTGTAGCCCGCGCTAAAGATGAGGGTGCAGATATTGTCTTTGGAGGAACTCCACATTCGGAGTTGGGTGGATTATATTTTAGACCAACGCTTGTTATGCAGCCAAAAAACGGTAGCGAAATTCTTACCCAGGAAATTTTCGGGCCGGTACTGTGTATGCAAACATTTTCCAATGATGAAGAGGCACTCACGATGGCTAATGGGAGTGAATTCGGACTTGCAGCGATCGTAGTGTCAGGCAATCGCGAGCATGCAGAAAAGATCACTAAGAACTTGGTCGCAGGCACTATCTGGGTAAATTGTTTCTTTGTTCGGGATTTAAAGNNNNGCTCGAAAAAATCGGGAATCGGTCGCGATGGTGGAACGTGGTCATTTGATTTTTACGCAGATGTTAAGAATACTGTCATTGCGCCTAATGGATGGAAGGACTGAAAAATGGGTCGTATCGTCGGGGCAGCACTTCTTGCACATGTTCCAACCATCATGTTGCCAGAGTCGGTTCGAAAAGATTTAAATGACGGAAAAGAAATCAGCCTCGTCCCAGGATTAAAACGCCTTCGCAGAGAAATCTTTGAAACTTTAGATTACGACACAGTGGTCGTCTTAGACAGTCACTGGGCTACGACCGTCGAATTTGTTGTGACTGCCGCTGCTGAGCGTTCTGGGCTATATACCTCCGAAGAGTTGCCACGAGGAATGTCGCAGATCCCATATGCGATAAAAGGCGATCCTGAATTAGCCCATGCAATTGCGCAATACGACGAAAAAAATGGAACGTGGATAACTCCGATTTCGGATCCGCACCTACCTATTTTTTATGCAACGCTCAATCTCTGGCATTACCTTGGAAGAGGGCTGGATGAAAAACGTTGGATCAGCATGTCAGTTTGCCAAACAGGCACTCCAGAGGATTTTATTCGCGCTGGCAGGGCGATAGGCGAGGCGATTCGATATATCGATCGTAAAGTTTTAATAGTTGCATCAGGGGCCTTATCTCACACTTTCCATAAACTGCGTGATTTAAGAAAGCATGAAGCAAGCGACCCCAGCCATATTTTTAGTAAAGAGGCGTATGCATACGATCTCCAAGTTTTGGAGTGGATGAGCGATGGTAATCATGAAGCGATTCTTGATGATTTCGAAACATTCAGAAAATACCGACCAGAAGCCGGATTCTTTCATTATCTTGCCATGGCTGGGGCTTTGGGTGAAGGCGCTAACACCGCCAAAGGCATTTTATACAGTGAGTACGAGAATTCTATTGGGACTGGTCAAGTACATGTTTATTTTCCAGAACCAGAAAATGGTTTTCCTCAACCTAAAGACTTGGAGCTAAGTCGTGACTGAAATTAGAAGAATTCTTCTAGATGATAAAGTAGAAGTGGTTGGGCGTTTCGGAGATTTATTGAAAACTGAAGATGGGCGAAAAGTCTTGATTGAGAAAGCAGTACATCTTCCTCCTTGTGAGCCCACAAAAATTATTGCTGTTCACCTCAATTACGACAGTCGAACACAAGAATTTCTAACAAAGCTCCCATCAGCCCCGACATATTTTCATAAACCAATAACAGCCCTTAATTCTCACAATGGCGATGTAGTTCGCCCTAAACGATGCAAATGGCTCAATTATGAAGGTGAGATTGTGATCGTAATTGGCAAAACGTGTAAGGACGTATCTATTTCTGATGCTCATAAGTACATTGCTGGCTACAGTATTGGAAATGATTTTGGCTTACATGATTTCCGCGATACTGATGCCGGCTCCATGCTTCGGGTTAAGGGCGCTGATTCTCTTGCACCCGTTGGTCCGGGATTAGTTACTGATTGGGATTTCCATAATAAATTTATACGAACTTATGTTAATGGTGTTCTTAAACAAGAAGACAATACTAAAAACATGGAGTGGGACATGCATTACCTAGTGGCAGATATTGCGAGAACAATTACTTTATCGCCAGGAGATATTATTTTTTCTGGAACACCAGCTAATTCGCGGCCCGTCAATATCGGAGATGTCGGCCTGCAATACCCAGCGACTAACCGGATAGTCGAGGGTCATTCGATTCGAGAAGAAGTTGGGGCGCAACCTACCGAAAGCGAAGAGGTCATTTCGACGGCATTAGGCGGAGATTGGGAGTTTCGTGGAATCAGAACTCCTTCTAAAGATCTATACCCCTCAACGGTAAAGGAAAAAAATGATCACAATTAAGGTAGACATGGACAAGTGTCAGCATTACGGCCAATGTGTCTATGAAGCTCCTGATATTTTCAAATTAAATGAGAACAACAAGCTTGAATATCTTGCTTCAGCAGATGAATCCGAACGCGACAATGTGAAGTCTGCTTCCGATACTTGTCCAATGCAAGCGATTCAAGTATTTGACTAGTGAATCTTATAATCGGCTCAACTCTTAAGACGCTAATCGTTGGAGCGGGAATGGGAGGTTTGCGAACTGCAGAGTCGCTTCGAAGGTATAGATATCCGGGCCACATCCATATTCTCGGAGATGAGTGGCATATGCCATACAACCGGCCGCCACTTTCAAAGAGTTTATTGGCTCAGGATCAAGAGCTTGCCCAAGTGAGCTTTCCAATTAAAAGCGATGATCTAAATACTGAATTTACATTAGGAGATGGTGTTCGGCAGTTGTCGATGGAGCAACAAAGCGTAACTCTGCAATCTGGTAAAAAAATTGAGTTTGACTTTCTTGTAGCAGCAACTGGACTGCGTTCAAAAAAACTTGTTTTTCCGAATAATTTGCAGAGCGGAAGATTTGCACTCCGTACTTTTGATGATGCCAAGGCGATTCGCCAAGCGGTTGGATCAGGCAAGGATGTCGTTATTCTCGGATCTGGATTTATTGGGCTCGAGGTCGCTGCAACCCTTAAGGGATTAGGGTGTCGGGTAAAAATAGTTGCCATGGAGGATATTCCATTAGGGCTTATCTTAGGCGAACCCTTCGGCGAGGAAATTCGTCGAAGACATGAAACTAAAGGTATTGAGTTTTATCTCAATAATAGAGTTACAGATTTGGTCGGTAATACCGCAATTACTCACGTGAAACTCGTTGATGGTCAATCATTACCCTGCGACATATTTATTGAAGCCATCGGTTCCGCTGCGAATGTTGAATGGCTGGAAGGAAATGAATTGAATCTTTCTGACGGGTTATTGACGGACTCGTCGCTCCACGCGGTAAAAAGTAATGGAACATCAGTTTCAAACTTATTCGGAGTTGGTGATATTGCACGGTTTCCCAATATACGGTTTGAGTTACCGCCGCGTCGCATTGAACACTGGAACATACCTTTGGAAAGTAGTAGGCGAGCCGCTCGAGAGATAGTTAGACAAGTTGTTCCAGGCTCGATTGAAGGATTTGAAAGCGAGGGTGGATTTAATCCTCTACCAACATTTTGGAGCGATCAATTTGAATTCAGCATATTGTCGTATGGGGAACCACGCCTGGCTGATGAAATTAGGCTTCTGGAGGGTAACCTTGGTGAAGAGTTCATTTTCGCTTATCTGCGAGAGGGCTCATTAGTCGGGGTTGCCGGAATAGGTATGAAAAGCAAAATCAACGAGATGCGAAAAGATATTATTAAATGATGAGAAGGGTATGAAGTGGCGCGCGGTTGCCACGGCGGTAAAAAGCACCGTTCGATAGCCAAAAAGCTTCTTGCGGCGATAGAGGATCTCCCTACACCCCTAAAAGATGTAGCAATGGGAATATTGTATGAGAGGCGTACTTTTTCAGATGTTTCTCAAAAATTGGGAATACGCCAATCGGAGTTAGTTACACGTTTGCACCGAGCTCATCTCTCTATAGCCATGCATCTGCTGAGAACCTAATGGATGAGTTACGAATCGGATCAAACCGTAGAGAGGTTCTTGAGTTTCTTTCGCAAAAAGTAGTTGCAGTTTGGGAGGGATTCGATCAAGCTAGAGAGAGTGAACCTGAAATTACTCCAGAGATAAAAAAACTATTATCTGAAGAGTTACCTCGATTTGGATCTGAAGCGACCGATTCAATTAGCCAGAGCATAGATATTTTAGATAAGTCCCTCGCACAATCGAGACCAAGATTTCTTGCCTATATTGGCTCTAGCGGCTTAGAGGTAGGAGCGATTGCCGACTTTCTTGCATCTTCATATGACATAAATCAAGCAGTGGACAACAGAGCTTCGACTTTACTAGAGGAGCAATGTATAAAATGGGTGGCCCAATTCATTGGTTACCCATATCCAGTTGGGTTTTTCACTTCGGGTGGGATGGTGAGCAACTTAACGGCCCTTGCTGCCGCCCGCAGATCAGCGCTACCTAACTCTAGAAAAATGGGATTGCAGACGCAGACGGCTATCTACTCTTCGAAAGAGTCGCACTATTCAATTATGAGAGCAGCTGAAATTCTCGGCTTTGGTTCAGATGCTTTGCGGCTCATTGATGTTGATGACCATCACAGGATGAGAAGCAGTGAACTTGAGATCGCAATTGAACGTGATCTTGCAAGAGGAATTACTCCAGTAGCAATTATTGCCACTGCAGGTACAACTCTCACCGGCGCAATTGACCCTATAGAAGAGATAGCCAACATTGCTAAGCGTTTTGGCATTTGGCTTCATATAGATGGTGCCTATGGAATCCCAGCGGTGGGAACGAAAATGGCACCGCTATTTACTGGAATGCATTATGCCGACTCGATTACTATCGATGCACACAAATGGCTTTTCGTTCCGAAGTCATGCTCATTACTGCTCGTTCGAGATCTAACTTTACTTTCTGATACTTTTTCACATGAAGAGGCTTATATGCCCCATGATGAGAAGAAACCTAATCCTGTTGATTTTACTCTTGAATATTCGAGACCTCTGAGGGCTTTGAAGTTATGGCTTGCCTTCAAGACCCATGGCGCCGATGCCTTTAGAAACGCTATCGAATTTAATATTGAGCTCGCAC
>JACSDF010000008.1 GCA_015660815.1 Actinomycetota bacterium | reverse complement strand
GTGGAAAAACATTGTTCAGATTGAAAAGGGTCCATTGCCAAACCCTGGTGGCTCAACAGGGCATGCCTCAAACTTTATTTTTCCTGTCGATCACTCAAAAGAGATGACGGCGATAACTGCCGAGAGTATGCGCCAATATAAAGAGTGGGGCACATTTACTGAAACCGGCGGAATTGAAGTTGCTCGCACTCCAGAGCGAATGCAAGAGCTTGCACGTCGTATAACCTCAGCAAAATCGTGGGGAATTGATGGTGGTCAAATCCTCACACCTGAACAGGTCAAAACCCTTGTGCCATACATAGATGAGAACATTATTTTGGGCGGCTACTATCAGCCAACCGTAGGTGTAGTTGATTCACTTCGCACCGGAACATTGATGCGCGAACATGCAATCGAAAGCGGTGCTGCACAATCTTTTGCCAATATTGAGGTTCTAGATATTACGGTTGAGAAGGGGCATGTCACGGGCGTTGTTACTGATCAAGGCACAATCGCGGCAGAGTATGTTGTTATTGCAACTGGTTGCTGGTCGCCTAAACTCGCAGCGATGGCGGGTGCACATATTCCACTAACTCCGGCAGTACACCAAATGAAGGACATTGGGCCAGTCCCATTTTTCAAGGATGCTAAAGGCGATATCGAATGGCCAATCGTGCGAGACATGGATGTTTTTATGTACGAGCGCCAACATGGAACAGGGTTAGAGATTGGCTCCTATGCTCACCGACCAATTCTTTACACCCCAGAGGATCTGCCATCAAATGCAACGGCAGCACTTTCACCGACTGAGTTTGCCTTCACTCAAGCCGACTTTGATATTCAAGATGAGCACGCCTATGAGTTAATGCCATCAATCGTTGGCGATGAGAATGTGCGCGAAAAGTATGCAATTAATGGAATCCTTTCTTACACACCTGATGGAATGCCAATTCTTGGTGAAACTCCAGAAGTAAAAGGTCTTTGGTCTGTTGCGGCAGTTTGGATTAAAGAAGGACCTGGAACTTCAAAATCAGTCGCCGAGTGGATGATTCTTGGTGATTCAGAGATTGATCTGCACTCGTCAAATATCGCACGTTTTCATGACCATCAAAAAGCTGAGTTTCATATCAAAGCTCGCGTTGATGAAAGCTTTAATAAAACCTATGGAATTGTTCATCCACTTGAACAGTATGCATCAAATCGAAATGTTCGCCTCTCACCGTTTTATGCGGCGGAGAAAGAGCTAGACGCAGTTTTTTATGAAACTGCTGGCTGGGAGCGTCCATTCTGGTATGAATCTAATAAGCATCTCGTTGAAAAATTTGGAGAAAAGGTAATGCCACGTGCTTCTGAGTGGGAGTCGCGATGGTGGTCGCCAATTATTAATGCTGAACACTTACAAATGCGCGAAACTGCAGGAATCGTTGACCTTTCAGCGTTTGCCATTTTTGATGTAACTGGACCAAGCGCGTTAGCAGTGGTTCAGAAGGCTGCATTGCGACAGATGGATGTTGCCATTGGCCGAGTTGTGTACACACCAGTTCTTGGACCCAATGGTGGCTTCAAATCAGATTTAACAATTATGCGTCTTGATACCAATCATTTCCGCGTTGTCACTGGCGGTGCCCATGGAATGGCAGATAAGAAATGGTTTAGCGACTTGTTACCGGCCGATGGTTCGGCACAAATTTCTGACTTAACCTCTTCATATACCACTATCGGAATCTGGGGACCTAAAGCCCGCGAAATTATTCAAGCAATTACAAAGAGCGACATGAGTAAAGATGCATTTAAATTTAGTACCTGCAAAGTCATTGAGGTTGGCCCACTTCGTGTTCTAGCATCTCGAATCTCCTATGTCGGCGACCTTGGGTGGGAGTTCTACATTCCAATCGAACAAGGTGCCAAATTGTGGGAAATGTTGTGGGAAAGCGGAAAGAAGCACGAAATGATTCCAGTAGGCATTGGTGTGTATGGCACTACTGGTCGTTTAGAAAAATGTTACCGCGCATACGGCCCTGAACTTGAAACCGAGTACACAGTTGTAGAAGCTGGAATGCAGTCACCTAAGCTAAAAGAGGCGGATTTCATTGGAAAAGCGGCGCATGTTAAGCACCGAAGTGAAAAACCAATCACCATGCTCTGCACGCTATTTGTCGATGATCACACATCATCAACTGGTGAAAAGAGATACATGATGGGTAACGAACCAATTCTGACTCTTGATAAACAACCGATTGTAGATTCCCATGGTCGCCGCTCATATGTGACAAGTGCAGGATCTGCACCATCGCTCGGCAAGCATATTTTGATGTCTTACCTACCAACAGAGCTTGCAGTTGCTGGTAATAAGTTCATCGTTGAATACTTAGGTGAGCACTATCCATGTTCAATCGCAGAAGTAGGTGCAACGTCGGTCTTTGACCCTTCTAATGAAAGGATTATGGCCTAATGGATGTACTTGTCTGCTTAAAACGAGTTCCATTGGCCGGCGGAACTTTAATCCTAACTCCTGATTCGCGCGACATTGAAACCAAGCATTTAGGTTTTGGGATTAGCCCTCATGAGGAAAATGCCGTCGAGGCAGGTGTGCAGTTAGTCGAGCAAATGGGCGGCACGCTAACTCTCTTAACGCTCGGAGTCAGTGATGCCGAAGAACAACTTCGATCTCAGTTGGCAATTGGTGCAACTCGTGCCGTTCTTATTGAAACTGATGGACAAGAGTGGGATCCGCAGGGGACGGCAGCGGCATTGGTCGATGCCATAAATGCCGATGAGACGAAGTTCGATTTAATTATTTTTGGTGCAGAGTCGGCAGACAGTGCGGGCTACCAAATTCATATTCGAGTAGCACACGCACTTAACCGCCCGATTATTACAAATGTAAAGTCCATGAAAATTGAAAATGGCGTTGTGTCCTGTGAACGCGTTGTATCAAATGGGCGCGAACATTACGAGGCGCCGCTGCCTGCAATTGTGACCGTTCGCGATGGTCTAAACATTCCACGATATCCATCGGTGCCGGGCCGTATGCAGGCACGTAAAAAGATTGTAGATATGAAGAAGGCCGAACCACGAACTCCAAAACTTGAAAAAGTGACACTTGCCCTCGCGCCTTCAAAAGATAAAGGGGCAGAAATATTAGGTAAAGGCACCGAGGCAGTTCCAGCCTTAGTTGAAGTTCTCAAGCAGATTGGAGCTTTCTAATGATTTTGGTTCTTATTGATCATGATCGTGGAGAGATCGATCCTCTATCGCTTCGTGCCCTCACTGCTGCGCGAAACTTAGGCCAAAATGTAGAAGCTGTAGCGATTGGTAGCGAAGGAAACGCACTTGCTGCGATTGTGGGCGAATATGGCGCAACGGTATTGCACGTGGCAACACATAGCGCCATTACCGATTACACCCCGATGGCATCGGGTCGAGCGCTTAAGGATTTAGTTGAAAAACTAAAGCCCGCCGCGGTATTAGCTGCAGGCACTCCGCGAGGAAATGAACAACTTGCGCACTTATCCGCCTTTTTAGATATTCCAATGGCCGCTGAGTGCTCTGAAATAACTTTGGGCTCGCCACATCAAGTGCTCCGAGCACGATGGGCCGGCAATCTCATTGAATCAGCGCTCGTTCACTCCGATTTACTAGTTGCAAGCATTCTCAGTTTTTCTATTGAGGCACAAGCAACGGGTGGTGCGCCAGCAAACGTTGTCACGTTCGAGCCTTCGCTGCATCCAGAAGATTCAATTGTAAGAATATTGAGCCGTGATTCCGGAGAATCAAAGGGCGGCATCACTCTCAATGATGCAAAGGTAATTGTTTCAGGGGGCAGGGGAGTCGGTGGCGCCGATGGTTTCGGTAACTTAGAAGAGTTAGCAACTCTCCTTGGTGGAACCGTGGGCTGTTCTCGTGTTGTGACTAGTTCTGGTTGGCGCCCACATGCCGAACAAGTCGGACAGACTGGTACAAAAGTCGCACCGGATCTTTATATCGCTGCAGGAATTTCAGGAGCGATGCAGCACATTGCCGGAATGAAAAATAGTAAGACGATTGTAGTAATCAATACCGATCCAGAGGCTCCGATACTTCGTTATGCCGATTACGCAATCATCGGAGATTTGCATCAAATTATACCTGCGCTCACAAGCGCCATACGTCAGGCTAAGGGATAAAAAATGTCAGATATCGAAATCGCACAAGCTGCAACCATGAAACCAATCAATGAGATTGGAGCATCTCTTGGTATCGACGTTGAAAATCTTGAGGCGTATGGAAAATATAAAGCGAAAGTAAACTTAAAGTATTTAACGGCACTCCCTGAGCGAAGCGGATCAAAACTAATTTTAGTTACTGCAATCAGTCCAACTCCTGCAGGGGAAGGAAAGACAACAACAACGGTTGGTTTAGGCGATGCACTTCGCCAAATCGGCAAAAATGCAATGATTGCACTGCGCGAACCATCTCTTGGTCCAGTCTTTGGAATGAAGGGCGGCGCTGCTGGTGGTGGATATGCCCAAGTCGTTCCAATGGAGGACATAAATCTGCACTTTACGGGTGATTTCAATGCAATTGCTCTGGCAAATAACTTACTGGCCGCGCTCATTGATAACCATATTCACCACGGCAATGAGTTAGCAATCGATATTCGTAGAGTTACCTGGAAGCGAGTTATTGACATGAATGATCGCGCTCTACGCGAGATTATTCAATCCATTGGTGGAGTAGGTAATGGTTACCCTCGAAGTGATGGTTTTGACATTGTGGTGGCCTCTGAAATTATGGCTATCTTCTGTCTTGCAACATCGATTGAAGACTTAAAAGAAAAGATTGGGAAAATCGTTGTTGGCTATAAACGCGATAAGACTCCAGTGCTTGCAAGCGAACTCAATGCTCATGGCGCAATGACCGTCATATTGAAAGATGCTTTCCAACCTAACTTAGTTCAAACTTTAGAAAACACGCCTGCATTTATTCATGGTGGACCATTTGCCAACATTGCACATGGCTGCAACTCGGTCGTTGCAACGACTTCAGCGATGAAATTAGCCGACTATGTCGTGACAGAGGCGGGTTTTGGCGCGGATCTTGGTGCTGAAAAATTTATTGATATTAAGTGCCGAAAGTCGGGTTTGCGTCCATCGGCATGTGTCCTCGTAGCAACCATTCGTGCAATCAAGTATCACGGTGGCGCAGATTTGAAGACCATTACTGAAGAAAACCTAAGCGCACTTGAGGCGGGAATAGTTAATTTAGAGCGACATATTCACAATATCAAAAATGTCTATAACTTGCCGTTAGTTGTTTCAATAAATAACTTTACGAGCGATACCGCTGCAGAGATTGAACTACTCCGTACTCGCGTAGAAGCTTTGGGAGTAAAAATCGTTCTGGCTACCCACTGGGCCGATGGAGGCGCAGGAGCAACTGAGCTAGCGCATGCTGTTGTGGAACTATGTGAACAACCAAATCAAATGACCTTCGTCTATGAAGATTCGATGAGTTTGTGGGAGAAAATTAATGCAGTTGCTACAAAAATCTACGGAGCTAAAGAGGTAACTGCCGATGCAAAGGTACGTTTGAAGTTAAAGGAGCTCGAAGCCTCCGGCTATGGGCATTTCCCTATATGTGTGGCAAAAACTCAGTACTCATTTAGTACCGATGCCGCCCTTCGCGGGGCACCGAGTGGTCATTCACTCAATATCCGCGAAGTAAAGCTATCTGCCGGCGCTGAATTCATCGTGATGATCTGTGGTGAAATTATGACGATGCCAGGTCTGCCTAAAGTTCCAGCTGCAGAGCGCATTGATTATGTTGATGGAAAGGTCGTAGGTTTGTTCTAATGAATTATTCACCGTGGTCACAAGAGCGAGCAGTAGCTCTTCTTGCGACCCTGCGTGAAGAAAGAGGTGCTGTGCTCATAGCCCTGCAGTTAATGCAGAGAGAGTTTGGTTATGTCGATAAGGCATGTGTAGAACTCATCGCACTAACCTTTAATAAATCCAGGGCCGATGTACATGGAGTACTAACTTTTTACCATGATTTGCGAACTACGCCACCTCCGCCGCATGAGATCTCAATTTGCGTTGCTGAAGCCTGCCAATCTGTGGGGGCACGGGAATTAGAGCGCGACGTGAAAGCGAAATTTCCTGAAGAAAGTCGAGTGGCCTACTGCTTTGGAAACTGTGCCCTTGGGCCTGCCGCAATGGTGAATGGAAAGATTATTGGTCGTGCCACGCTTGAAAAAATCGAAGCAGCCCGACAATGAGGATTTTTATTCCCGGTGACAGCGCGGCAGTTTCGGTTGGAGCCGATGAGGTTGCTTCGGCATTTGCAGAATTACTGCCAGATATTCAGATTGTTCGAAATGGTTCACGTGGTGCGCTTTGGCTTGAGACTCTCGTCGAAGTAGAACTTCCAACGGGGCGCATTGCCTATGGTCCAGTTAATCTAAAAGATGTCCAATCATTAATTGATGCGGATTTTCTACATGGTGGCGCACATCCATTATTACTTGGTAAGAGTGATGAGATTGCATGGTTAGCCTCGCAGGATCGTGTCACCTTTGCACGAGTCGGCATAATCGATCCGCTCTCTCTAGATGACTATCGTGCCCATGGCGGATTAATTGGTTTGCGAAAAGCGCTCGTGCTTGAAAAAATTTCGATCATCGATGAAGTTGCAGAATCGGGGCTGCGAGGTCGCGGCGGAGCAGGCTTTCCAGCCGGAATAAAATGGCGCGCGGTGGCGCAAACCATCAGTGAAGAAAAATATATTTGTTGTAACGCCGATGAGGGCGATAGTGGAACTTTCGCCGATCGCATGTTAATTGAGGGCGATCCATTTACTTTGATCGAAGGCATGACTATTGCAGCGATTGCAGTCGGTGCGACAAAAGGGATCGTCTATATTCGATCTGAATACCCATATGCGATTTCAATACTACAAAAAGCAATTGATATTGCACGTGAGAGTGATTGGCTTGGAGCTCGAGTTCTAGGGACCACTAACTCATTTGATATACAGATTCGGGTTGGGGCGGGTTCGTATGTCTGTGGAGAAGAGACTGCAATGCTGGAAAGCATTGAAGGCAAACGCGGAGTTGTGCGTTCAAAGCCCCCACTGCCAGCGATAGAAGGTCTCTTTGGCCAACCAACTGTTATTAATAATGTCTTAACGCTTGCCACTGTACCGATGATTATGGCGCAAGGGGCCGAAGCATATAAAGCTCGCGGTATAGGACGCTCTCTCGGTACTCAGGTATTTCAATTAGCTGGAAATATTGCACGAGGTGGAATAGTGGAGTGTGCATTTGGTATTAGCGTTGATGAGTTAGTCAATACCTACGGCGGCGGAACACTAACTGGTCGGCCAGTTCGCGCAGTTCAAATCGGCGGTCCGCTAGGGGCATATTTTTCAACGGCGCAGTTCGACACTTCAATGGACTACGAATCACTCATCGCCGCCGGAGGAATGCTGGGGCATGGTGGCGTTGTGGTCTTTGATGACACAGTTGATTTAGCTGTGCAAGCTAAGTTCGCGATGGAGTTTTGTGCAATCGAATCATGTGGCAAATGCACACCTTGCCGAATCGGCTCTACTCGCGGGGCTGAAACTATCGACTTGATTATAAAAGGCGTGAGGATAGATGAGAATAAGAAACTACTTCTTGACCTCTGTGAAGTAATGACCGATGGATCTCTCTGCGCCATGGGCGGTTTGACTCCATTACCGGTCAAAAGTGCGATGATTAACTTCCCGGCAGACTTCAATGGAGTGCGCACATGACAATGATTTTTGAGCCTGATTTTGGCACACCTGCTAGTCAACACACTGATCAAGTCAACCTTGAAATTGATGGCAGATTAATCACAGTGCCCGCCGCTACATCGATTATGCGTGCGGCGCTAGAGGCTGGGATCGATATTCCTAAACTCTGTTCCACCGACCGCTTAAAGGCATTTGGTTCGTGTCGACTGTGTGTGATTGAAGTTGATGGTCGCAACGGCACACCTTCATCGTGTACAACTCCAGTTGCCGAGGGAATGAAAGTTTCAACTCAATCTGAAAGGCTTGATCGGATTCGAAAAGGTGTAATGGAGTTGTACCTTTCAGATCATCCCGAACATTGTGCCACTGGTGATGAGTGTGAAGTTCACGGAGTAGCTAGAAAAGTCGGTGTTACAACAAGTCGATACGCCGGCACTGATACACATTTAGGATTAGAAAAAGATGAGAGTAATCCATACTTTACTTTTGATTCTACAGAGTGCATCGTCTGCAACCGCTGTGTCCGCGCTTGCGATGAGGTGCAAGGAACATTTGCATTAACGATTGAAAATCGTGGATTTGAAGCGCGAGTTTCATCCTCTGGAACATCCTTTATTGACAGTGAATGCGTCTCATGTGGTGCGTGTGTGCAAGCCTGTCCAACTGGAGCTTTAACTGAAAAGACTTTATTGACGATTGGTTCACCAACGTCATCGGTCATTACAACATGTGCCTACTGTGGTGTTGGTTGTAGCTTTAAAGCCGAAATGCGTGGAGATGAAGTCGTACGTATGGTTCCACTTAAAGCTGGCGGGGCTAATGAGGGACACTCATGCGTAAAGGGCCGTTTTGCTTATGGTTATGCAACGCATACAGATCGAATTACAAAACCCATGATTCGAAGCGCGATTACCGAACCCTGGAAAGAGGTTTCTTGGGGTGAAGCGATTTCATTTGCCTCCGATGGCTTAAAGCGGATTCAAAATGAGAGTGGAGTAAATGCAATAGGTGGAATTTCATCCTCCCGCTGTACAAATGAAGAGGTTTTTGTCGTCCAAAAGATGGTTCGCGCAGCATTTGGCAATAACAATATAGACACCTGTGCACGTGTGTGCCATTCGCCAACTGGTTATGGTTTGGGACAGACTTTCGGAACTTCGGCCGGAACTCAGGATTTCGAGTCGGTAGAACATAGCGATGTCATTATGCTCATTGGCGCTAACCCAACGTCGGCCCACCCTGTTTTTGCCTCACGCATGAAGAGCGCTATTCGAAAGGGTGCCAAGTTAATCGTCGTAGATCCACGAGTTATTCCACTTGTTCGAACTCCTGGTGTTACCGCCTCACATCACTTGCAATTAATGCCAGGTACAAATGTCGCGGTAATAAATGCTTTGGCACATGTTATTGCCACCGACGGATTGATTAAACGCCAATTTGTGGAAGAGCGCTGTGATGCCGAATCATTTAAAGAGTGGGAAGAATTTATCTCTCTGTCTGAAAATTCACCTGAAGCTTTAGAGCTTTCCTCGCACGTACCAGCCGCGCAAATAAGAGCCGCGGCGCACTTATTTGCGAGTGCGACAAATGGATCTATTTATTACGGCCTTGGTGTGACCGAACATAGTCAAGGTTCGACAATGGTCATGGGTATTGCAAATCTTGCAATGGCAACTGGAAATATTGGGCGCAAAGGTGTTGGAGTAAATCCACTCCGAGGTCAGAACAATGTTCAAGGCTCATGCGATATGGGCTCATTTCCACATGAATTACCTGGATACCGACATATATCAAATCCCGATACGCGCAAGATATTTAACGATGCTTGGAGCGTTGAACTTCAATCCACACCAGGAATGCGAATTCCAAATATGTTTGATGCGGCTCTGGCTGGTCAATATCGTGGACTCTATGTTCAGGGGGAAGACATCGCACAATCCGATCCCAATACTTCACATGTGCATGCAGCTTTGCGAGCTATGGATATGGTCATAGTTCAAGATCTATTTCTTAATGAAACATCGAAATTTGCACATGTCTTTTTGCCAGGTACTTCTTTTCTAGAAAAAGATGGAACTTTTACAAATGCCGAGCGCAGAATAAACCGAGTTCGACCAGTCATGAAATCTAAGACTGGTAAAAGCGAGTTTGAAGTTACGTGTGACTTAGCAACCGCCATGGGTTATCCAATGTCATACATAAATGGCGCAGAAATTATGGATGAAATTGCAGCTACGACGCCAACGTTTGCTGGAGTCTCCTTTGAGCGCTTAGATGAGCTCGGGAGCATCCAGTGGCCATGTAATGAATCCAATCCGCAGGGAACACCAACGATGCACATTGATAAATTCGTGCGCGGTGAAGGTCGATTCATGAAAACTCCATATGTACCCACAGATGAAAAAGCTACGCGTAGGTTTCCGCTATTACTTACAACAGGACGAGTCCTAAGTCAGTACAACGTTGGTGCACAAACTCGAAGAACTGCTAACAATATTTGGCATAGTGAAGATATTTTAGATTTACATGAATCCGATGCTCAACTTCGTGGAGTCAGCGATGGTTCGTGGGTCAAATTATCGAGCCGAGTTGGTGAAACAATCATGAAGGCACGAATCACCGATGAGGTTCCTGCAGGTGTTGTATATACAACTTTTCACTTCCCAGAAAGTGGAGCTAATGTAATAACCACCGATTACTCTGATTGGGCTACTAACTGCCCAGAATACAAAGTTACTGCAGTCGAGATTTCTCCCAGCCTTCAAGGACCGGGGGAAATGATTGAAACTCACATCAGTGGGGACGCACAATTAGATTCTATTATTCGTATGGCTAATCAAATTGCGGCAAATGTTCCCGTCCAAAGTGCACCTGAGATACAAATTGCTCATCACTTAGTTCAGTTTTGGACTCCAGCAATGATTGATCGGCTACGAAATGATGTGGATCACTCATTGCTCTCACCGCTTATTGTGCGTGCAATTGAGATCACATCAATGGCTAATTAAAACCTCCAGTTGTTTTCGCAAACCCTTGTACCCAACGATTTGCTTTTCAAGAGGTAAACCAATCTCCTTGGCAGCATCAGTCGCGGCCTGCTCTAACTCTACAGTTGGTCTTTGTGCTAACCAGACCACGCGTGAGTAGTTGCGAAAATAATCATCGCGAAGGTGAGGATATTTATCTAAGCCCAACTCGACAATCACACTTCGATGAAAGGATTTTACGAGAAAGTCGGTGAGAAAATAAGTTCCAGCATCTTCGGCCATTAATCTCTCAATTTCAGAAGTCCCCGCAAAGATGTCATAACAATGATTACCACCCAACCTCTGCACGCCATGGCGCGCGATTACAGTGTCGAGGGCTCCATACGTGCCGCAATCGGCGTAAGCCACGGCGCACTTACTGTGCTTTTCTTTAATCTCGGATAAAAGTGCATCAACTTCGCCTGCAATTTTTTCAGGGTGGTTATGTAACAGCGGTGGTAATGGATAAATAGTTAAATCAAGGTCGGCATCAGCTGCAATGTCACCAATATGTGTGGCCAATGCACCGCAGGCCACAATGCCAATACTCATGCTGGGAAAGCTAAGCGATCCACAAATTTATCGTTGAAATCTGCGCGATCTGATAATTCGACATATGAAATCTCCTCCAATAGCGCCGCTGCTCCATGTCGCTCTTGCGCAGATAGCAAGACCATTTTTGCACCTTCTCCGGCAACATTGCCGGCCGATAAAATGCGCATCACAGAGAGTTTAGGAACAAGACCTATTTTAACGGCAGATGCCGGGGAGAGATAAGAGCCAAAAGATCCAGCAAGAAGCACTTGTTGAATCTCAGACTCTGCGACGCCAAACTCTTCTAGAAGTAATGCCCACCCAGTTGCAATCGCCGCTTTAGCAAATTGAAGTTCGCGCACATCGCGTTGAGTTAAAAACACGCAATCAGATAAATCCCCGACCTCTTTACTCCACGTTAAGACAAAAACGCGCTCACCTTCGCGCATAAGTAATCGATCTGACAACGTTGGCGCTAACTCTTTAGCAATCTCATCGGAGACAAAGCGTCCCGAGTGATCGAGTAAACCAATTCCAACAAGGCTGGCACAAGCATCTACTAAACCTGAGCCGCAGATTCCAATAGCAGGGGCATCATCAATGGTGCCAATAACGAGTTGTCCATCGGTAATTTTGATGGTTTCTATCGCACCGGATGCGGCGCGGACACCACATTTAATACTTGCCGCTTCAAATGCCGGGCCAGCCGGTGCTGCGGTCGCCAAAATCTTTTCACCATCGCCAAGGACGATTTCACAGTTGGTGCCGACATCGATAAATAAGCGCAAGCGCTTGTCGCGATCCATTCCAGATGCAAGTGCGCCGGCGATAATATCTCCACCAACGTATGCACCTAACGATGGCAAAATAATCGCTTTTGCACGCGGGTGAATAGCAATCCCAATGTCTTTTGCCTCAACATCTGGAAAATCAGCTGCCGCCATTATAAATGGCGCAACACCTAGTGGTTCAGGATCAATTCCTAAGAGCAGTTGGTTCATCGTTGCATTTCCAGCGATAGCAATTTCATAGACATGCAGTGGGTTGACACTGGCCTCTTCGCAGACTTCTTGGGTGAGTTGATTAAGCGTCTCTTGCGCCAATGAGGATAGTTTTTCAAGGGCCGCTGGATCTAACATCGTGGCACTAATTCGCGTAATTACATCGGCGCCAAATGGTTGCTGTTTATTGAGAATCGATTTAACCGCCAAAGGTGTGCCGGTATTTAAATCTAAGAGTGTTGCCACGACAGTTGTGGTTCCTAAGTCGTATGCGATTCCATAACGAAAGGCAGTTGTATCCCCAGCTTCAATATCGATGAATGCTTGATCTACAAAGACTGCCGTTACTTTAAAATTAGATGCTCTTAGAACTGTAGGAATATTGCGCATTGCTGCAAGGGATGCTGTGCCCTCGATATCATCAATGGCATCAAATAAGCGCACTATGTCGGTTCGCTGATCGTGCAGCGTTGGCTCTTCTAATTCAACGTAACGTTTCTGAACTGCGGGACGTAAAATAACTTGGCGCCCGACACCAACGGTTGCAGCTTTTGGGCGAGTTGTTAAGGGTGGTACATCGATAGAAATATCGGTACTTGTGCGTACAAGGCAGGCCAATCGCCATCCTTGTTTAATTTCACTTTCAGTGAATGCCCGAAAATCTAATTTTGAGGGCTCAACATCACCATCGGTAATTTTGATGCGGCATTTCTTGCAGGTTCCATATCCACCGCATGTCGAGTCAATTGCAATCCCATTCCAAGAAGCGGCGTCAAAGGCGCTGACACCTGTTGGGACAGTAATAGTTTTCTCTGATGCAACGGAGTTATCTTTTTCAAGTGATCTAAAGGCGAGCTTGACCCGACCGGTACCGTCATGATGGGGCACAAGTGATGGATCTAGCTCTTTTTTATTAATTCTTAAACACCTTTTTCAGAGGCCGCTGCAGTCTTTGCAGCTTCCATAGCTCTAAAACGTGTAATCCAGTTTGAACCCCATGGATCTAGGCCAAGAAGCAAATCTGCTGCGCGAACCGATTCAACGATTAACGGAGTACGACAGTCCATGACTGCCGAGGTCAGACCATGTGACATTGCCGCAGGCAAGAAAGCTGCGTTAAGTGCATGGCGATATGGAAGACCAAAAGAGATATTAGATGCTCCAAGGGTCATATTTAGCCCCCATTTTTCACGGATTAAGTAGATTGTTTCTAAGGTAATTTTTACCGCCTCAGGATCTGCGCCGACTGTCATTGCAAGTGGATCAATAACCAAATCTTCAAGTGGAATTCCATGTTTTTCTACGGCGCGAACAATCTTTTCAGTAATAACCATGCGCTCTGCCGCAGTTGCAGGGATTCCAGTCTCATCATTTGGTAGTGCAATGATGGCAGCGCCATGTTTTTTAATGAGAGGCAAAACAAGTTCCATACGATCGTCTTCACCAGTGACACTATTGACGAGAGCTTTGCCTTGATAGGTTTCAAGACCGGCTTGCAGCGCCTCAATAATCGATGAGTCGATACAAATTGGCACGTCGGTAATAGATTGAATCAAAGTTATGGCTTTAGATAAGAGTGCGGGTTCATCCGTTAGAGGCACGCCCATATTCACATCTAGAACATTTGCGCCACCTGCGATTTGATCTACGACATCCTTTTCGATAGCTGAAAGATCACCTTCGCGAAGCTGAAGCTGAAACTTCTTTCGGCCCGTTGGGTTGATACGTTCACCAATAATGCAAAAAGGTTGGTCGTGACCGATTGTTACAGTTTGGCCAGGTGAAGAGAGAACTGTATGCATCGTGTGCTCCTATCGTTTCGGTGTCTAGCTTTTCGGTGTCAGGCCTAAGTCGTTCATGAAGAGATCTAGCGATCCATCATGACGAAAATCTGTAATGTGAAGACCACGGACTCCGGGGAGAGTAAGTGCGTGCCGAGCCAGCTCAAGAGTTAACTTATTGACCTCAACACTGGGATCACTGGCGCTTTGTACACGTGCCATTGTGCTAGCCGGAACGTCGATGCCGGGAACCTTATCATTCATGAAGCCCAAACCTTTGGCGCCCTTCACTAGGACCACGGTCGGAATCAGTTTAAGGTCAGGTGCGACTTCTGCCACACCTTTGCAGAAAGCCTCAAGGCGATCTGGGTGGTAGCAGATTTGAAGTTGCAAAAATCTAGCCCCTGCGCGGTACTTCTTGAGTGCCCGTTGAATTCGATAGTCAAAAGGGGGAGCGGCGGCATTTTCAACGGCTCCTAGGTAAAAATCTGGAGCTGGTGTGATTGACCTTCCTGAAAGGTATTTACCTTCCCCCATGATTCGAGCGATATTTATCGCTTGAGCACTATCAATATCAAAGACTCGTCTCGCCTCTGGCTCATCGCCAGCCGTGACATCATCGCCGGTTAATAGCGAGAGATTTGTTATCCCATGCAGCGATGCACCCATCATGTCCGACTGAATCGCTAGACGGTTTTTATCACGACACACGATCTGCATGATTGGCTCAAGGCCAAACATCTTCATTGCTATGGCCGTGGTCGTGTTAGATGTATGTGCATGAGCTGCCGGATTATCAGTGGCATTAACGGCATCAAACCATGGCGCTAAACGGGCCGCATTTCTTTCAACACTTACCATTCCACCGCCATCGACAGATGGAAACTCAGCGGTGAAAACTACATCGTTAGTATTTTCTAATTTTTCGCGTAGCACCGACATTAGTGCTCACTACCTTGTACCGACCATCCATCTGGAACTTGTTGATCGCGCTTCGTTACTAAATTTATCCACGAAGAAGTTCCTTGTAACTGCATATCTACCGGTGGGCGAAGTTCGTTGTAATGCTCTTTCCATACCTTTGGTAATGGAAGTGAGATGGTGCGATCGTAGGCTTTCACCCAAATGCACTGCATCTCTGGAATCACTTCGCAGTTACCATTTTCGCGCACTCCGCCACATGGTCCATTGCGTAACGTTTTGGGACAGGTCATTGGACAGGTCATGCCAGTTGAGTGAAGTACACACTGTCCACACATGCGGCAATCCCAAACAGGGGCTTTCAGAGCATGTTCAACGAAGGGAAGAAGTTTTTTCAACATTTTTTCTCTTATGCAGAAACCGCAGCACGCTTTTTAGCGATTAAATCCTTTGCAATACGTACTGCAGTTGAAGCATCGGCGGCAAAACCATCGGCGCCAACGACATCGGCATACTCCTGCGTAACGGGAGCTCCACCAACCATAATGATGACCTGATCGCGAAGCCCAGCCTTTGTAATTTCATGAATATTAACTTTAAACATCGGCATAGTTGTTGTTAAGAATGCAGACATTCCAACGATATCTGGCTTATGCTCAAGAATTCCAGCGATAAATTTTTCAGGTGCGACCTGGACCCCAAGGTCAATCACATTAAAGCCAGCACCTTCCAGCATGATATTTACTAAGTTCTTACCGATATCGTGAACATCGCCCTTAACCGTTCCCATTAAATACGTGCCAACGGTTTCTGCGCCTGTTTCAGCTAATAATGGTCGCAGAAATGCGAGAGCTCCCGACATCGCCTTACCTGAAACGAGCATCTCAGGAACAAAAAAATCTCCGCGCTCAAAACGAGCACCCACTTCTTCCAGCGCTGGAATGAGTGCATCAAAGAGAATTGTGCTCGGAGTCATACCATCGGCGATTCCCGTTTTAGTTAACTCTAAAACTGCAGGAGCGTTGCCAACTAAAGTCTCGTCAAAGAGCGCTTTGATGATGTCGTCATGAGTCATGCTGCACCTATCTTTCCTTCATGGTTTGCCTGGAGTGAGTGGATCTCTTGGATAATAACTTCGCCTATCTTGGTTAAATCTCTCATTGTTAATCGCGGAGATGGACCAGAGATCGAAACTGCCCCAACAACTCGTCCATCATCTTCACGAATAGGAGCAGCTACTGCAACCAATCCCTCTTCTAGTTCATCTATTATAATTGCATATCCCTTTTTGCGAACGTTTTCGAGTTCGGTCAATAGTTTTGGACGTGAAATAATTGTCTTTGTCGTAAGTTTTTCAAGCTTGCCAAGTGGAATCGTGGCCGCACCATATGCCAAAAGAACTTTCCCGAGAGCTGAGGCGTGAAAAGGAATACTTCTTCCCACCCAGTTAGTGGCACCTAATAAATAATGGCCATCAACTTGATCGATTAACTTCATCTCGCCATTACTTGCGACGGCTAAGTTTGATGTTTCTCCCGTAATTAGCGCTAATTTCTCTAAAACCGAGTGCACGCGAGCGACCAAAACCGAGTCGTGATTGTGTGAGCGGGCAAATTGAGTGAGAACATCGCCGGCAATGAAGGCTCCTTGTTGATCTCGACGAATAAGCCCTTGGCGCTCTAGCGCACTGAGCATCCGTGACGTCGTGCTCTTTGGAATTTCATATGTACGCGCTAGCTGAGATAAAAGTGGAGGAGTCGAGGATTCCAAAATGTGAATGAGCAAGGCACTAGCGCGATCAATGGCCTGCGTCCCATTCACTAACTCACTCATCGCCCCACCTTTCTAGGTCGCCATAGTGTTCCATAATATGGAACCACCGTTCCACTATCTAAGGGTATTCTCGTCCGTGTCCAATGGTCAAGAGACACGAAGGAGTGCTTCATGTTCGAAAATCGAATGCCTCGATATGAAATCTTAAGCCAAGAATCTATGGCGACTTTAACGGCTGGATGGCGCCGAATCGTCTCTGAAATTGGCATTGAGTTCATGTCGCCGTGGGCCGTTGATCTTCTCCGTGAAGCTGGCCAAAGCGTTGAAGGCGAGAACGTTAAATTCGATCCCGACTGGATTTTGAAGCAGTGCGCGTTAGCGCCGAGTGAGTTCAACCTGCGCGCTCGCAATCCTAAAAATAATGTTCACATTGGTGGTAATTCGATGGTCTTTGGTGGCGTTTACGGTCCACCATTTGTACGTGAAGGTGATATTCGCCGCGATGCGACGTTTAACGACTACGAAAATTTTTGCAAGCTAGCCCAATCATTTGATGCGCTAGATAGTGTCGGCGGTGTCGTCTGCGAACCGAATGACTTATCTCTAGATTCACGCCACTTAGATATGGCCTATGCCGCGGCCACGCTAACCGATAAGTTTTTTATGGGCAATGTTGTAACGGCTCAGAATGCAAAAGATGTCATCAAAATGGCAGAGATAATTCATGGAGGTCGCGAAGCAATTGTTGAAACTCCGGCTCTGATATCTCTCGTTAATTGCAATTCGCCATTGCGCTGGGACGATCGCATGCTGGACTCACTTCGTGAGTATGTTTTAGCGGGGCAACCAGTTGTAGTAACACCATTTCTACTGATGGGCGCAATGAGCCCTGTAACTATTCCTGCGACTCTGGCACAACAGATAGCTGAAGCGCTAACTGGAATTGCACTCGCGCAGACACTTAATCCGGGATGCCCAATTGTTTTTGGCTCTTTTCTATCTAACATCGATATGCAATCGGGTTCACCACAGTTTGGTACTCCTGAATCTGGAATTGGACTGCTCTGTACTGGTCAAATTGCACGTAGCTTTAATCTTCCATTCCGTGGCGGTGGTGGTTTGAACTCCTCACAGACGGTCGATGCACAATCTGCATATCAATCCATGATGACGATGATGCCAACATTCTTATCCGGTACTAACTGGGTAATGCATACTGCAGGCTGGTTAGAGGGCGGCTTGGTCTCTTGTTATGAAAAGTTTGTTCTCGATATTGAAATCCTCCAATCGCTCATGACCGAGTTCACCCCGCTGGAATTTAATATTGAATCCCTGGCCTTTGATGCCCATCTAGAAGTTGGACATGGGGGTCATTTCCTCGGGGCAGCGCACACTATGGAGCGCTTCCGAGACTGTTTCTATCGACCATTTTTAACTAACAGCGATAATTTCGAGCGCTGGACTCGATTAGGTGCAAAAGATTCCAAGACCCGCGCTGGCGAGATTTACAAGAAAAAGTTAGAGGATTTCGTGGCTCCTGAAATGGATCCACGTATGCGACAAGAGCTCGATGAGTTTGTTGCAATGCGCAAAAGCCAACTAGATTAAATCCACTATGGTCGCAACGCTTTTTATCGACGGTGTCTGGAGAGCGGCATCTGATAACGGATTCCACGATGTCCATAGCCCGCATGATCAAAGCGTTGTCGCCACTGTTTCGCAAGCGACAGAGGCCGATGTGGATGATGCAATTGCCGCAGCTCGTAGATCTTTTGACTCTGGCATTTTCACCTCATGGAGTTTTAAAGAGCGTAGTGATTTAGTTTCAAAAATTGCCGATTTATTAGAACGCGATGCCGATCTCATCGCCCGCAAAGAAAGTGATGACACTGGTAAGCGATTTACCGAGGCTCAATACGATCTGGCCGATGTCATATCAACATTTAGACATTTCGCGGCTCTTGGCGCAAAGGAGCATGGCCGAAAGGTTGATGTTGGTCTACCGCATGTTCATAGTCAAATTGTTCACGAACCGCTCGGTGTTGCTTCCCTTATTGGACCTTGGAATTATCCGCTGTTGCAGATTGCTTGGAAAGTTGCTCCTGCATTAGTTGCTGGATGCTCCTTTATTGTTAAGCCCTCTGAGTTAACACCACAAAGCGCAATTGCTTTAATGAAAATTATTGAAGAAGCCGGTACACCGAAAGGCGTTGCAAATTTAATTTTAGGTCCTGGCTCTGTGGTTGGCACATTGTTAATAAATGATCCACGCGTCGATTTAGTCTCTTTCACTGGTGGATTGACCACTGGCCAAACAATCATGCGGGCAGCTGCGCAAACAATAAAAAAATTAGCTCTCGAACTTGGTGGCAAAAATCCACACATCATCTTTGCCGATGCTGATCTAGATGCGGCAATCGATAACGCAGTCACTGCAGCCTTCTTGCACTCCGGACAAGTCTGTTCAGCCGGAACTCGATTAATCGTTGAGCGTTCGATTCATGATCGCGTGGTTAGTGAGATTGTTCGGCGCGCAGCAAAGATTCGACTCGGGGGACCAAGTGATGAAATGGCCGAGACTGGACCACTCATCAGCGCAGCACATCTGAGAAATGTCAGCGAGTATGTTGAAAAAGGTGTTGCCGAGGGTGCCACATTATTAGTTGGTGGAAAACGCAGCGAACTGCCAGAACATGCTAATGGCTGGTACTACCTGCCAACAGTTCTAGATAATGCCAAATCTTCAATGTATTGCGTGCAAGAAGAGTCCTTTGGGCCGGTCATGACGGTAGAAGTCTTTGATACCGAGGCCGAAGCAATAGCAATTGGAAATGACACGAACTTTGGTTTATCTGGAGGCGTGTGGAGTAGTGACTCTGAAAAAGCGGCACGTGTGGCCAGCGCACTGCGTCATGGCACCATCTGGGTCAATGATTTTGGACCATATCGCCCAGCTGCTGAGTGGGGTGGATACAAGCAATCGGGAATTGGCCGCGAATTAGGCGAGCATGGCTTGGGTGAGTACCTTGAAATCAAACACATTTGGACCAACAATGCTCCTAGTCGATCTGGATGGTTCAGAGATTAGCGAGTGAAAGGATTATTGAGTGAGTAGTGAAGCACCAATGATTTCAGTTAAAAACCTCTGGAAAGTCTTTGGATCAAATGCCGAAAAAGTCATAGGCAGTCCGCTCGCCGATTTAACGCGTTCAGAACTTCGTGCTCAAACTGGAAACACAATCGCTGTGCGAGATGTTTCATTTGATGTCGCACCCGGCGAAGTCTTTGTTGTCATGGGTTTATCGGGCTCTGGAAAATCAACCCTTGTCCGATGCATGACGCGTTTAATTGAACCCACGGCAGGCTCTCTTACTTTTGAGGGCGAGGATGTTTTACTCGTCGATGCAGCGCGATTGCGCGAACTTCGCAAGACTCGATTTTCAATGGTCTTTCAACACTTTGGTTTATTGCCTCACCGAAAAGTTATAGACAACATCGCATACTCACTTGAAATAAACGGAGTAAAAAAGACCGAACGTCATGCACGTGCCAATGAAGTTATCGAACTCGTCGGTCTTCATGGTTATTCAAATGCCTACCCCGAACAACTTTCAGGTGGAATGCAACAGCGAGTTGGTTTAGCTCGGGCTCTAGCCGTTGATCCTCAAGTTCTCTTTTTGGACGAACCATTTAGCGCCCTTGACCCACTCATTCGACGTGACATGCAGCAAGAGGTAATTCGACTGCACCACGAGCTCGGCAAGACGATGGTATTTATCACCCACGATTTATCGGAGGCGGTAAAGGTAGGTGATCGCATTGCCATTATGCGCGATGGTGCAGTTGTTCAGACTGGGACACCTGAAGAGTTAGTTGCTAATCCAATCGATGATTACGTTGCTAACTTTGTTCGCGACATTCCAAAGTCGCATGTTCTCTCCCTTAAGTATTTGGCACGTCCTGCCGCACCCGGCGAGGATACAGATGGTCCAGAGTTGTCTTCATCAATGATCATACGAGATGCGGCACAAGTAATTTTACAGACGCACAAACCTATTCGGGTAAACGATAATGGTAAGGCGCTTGGTGTTGTCTCTAGCGAGGATGTTTTGCGGTTAATTTCCGGTGTTGCATAAATGCCGCATTTGAAAAAATCACAGCTCTTAATTGGTGGTGCGCTAGTCTGGATATTTCTATCTCGACTATTCCAAGATGACCATACGCTAGAGCTTTCAACCTCGGAAAATACCGGATTTACTACTGCAGTCGGCGATGCAGCGGCATCGATTCGTGGCAACCGTACAAAGAGCGCCGCCTTTATTTATCTCTTTAATCCAATTCGTGCCACAATCAATGGATTTGTTGAAGCGATTCGTACGCTTATTTCTGTGCCGCGCGGCAACGCAATCATTCCACTCATTGGATGGTTTGGAGTCGCGGCAATTGTCGCATTTACTGTGTATGCCACAAGTCGATTACGCACTGCACTTCTTGCCACCTCACTTTTATTGGCGTGTGGAGCACTCGGTATGTGGCAATTCACCATGGATACATTCGCGATGACATTTGCATCTGTGCTTTTGTCATTACTTATTGGAATTCCAATGGGAATATGGGCTGGTTTATCAGATCGCGTGCTGAAAATATTGACTCCATTTTTAGATCTAGCACAGATTCTTCCGACTTTGGTTTATTTAGCACCCCTTGCCCTTTTCTTCTTAATCGGCACAGCTTCGGCGACTATTGCAACCATGGTGTACAGCATCCCGATTTCTATTCGTATCACCTCACATGCGATTCGGAATTTGAATCAATCACCTATTGAAGCTGCGGTTTCCATGGGATCAACTGGAAAGCAAACTCTTTCGAAAGTGCAGTTGCCGATGGCTAAGCAGATGATTGTTTTAGGTATTAATCAGACTGTGATGGCCGCGCTTTCATTTGTTGTGATTGCTGCTTTAATCGGAGCTCCTGGTTTAGGAAAACCGGTAGTTGATGCCCTCATTATTCGAAATGTCGGCCAAGGTTTTGTTGCCGGATTCGCAGTTGTATTTGTAGCGATTTTATTAGATAGAAGCACAAGTGCAGCGGCAAAGGCCCAAGAGGGTTTTATTCCACCTACACCAGCTCAAATTCGCAATAGTAGAATTAAGTTAGGACTTGCTGGCATAGCAACAATAATTTCAATTTTCGCATCACGCACGGTCTTATCACTGGCTGTATGGCCATCATCTATAAACATCTCTTCGCAGGTAGAAAATGTAACGAATAGTGCAACTAAGTGGATTACAACAAATCTCTATATCTTTACCGTTGGTTTTAAGGATTTCATCTCTAACTGGGTGTTAAATCCTTTGGAGACGCTCTTAGCTTTTTCTCCATGGTATGTAACTCTCACGGCGATTGTATTTTTAGCCCTTGTTATCGGCGGAAACCGCGTCGCTATTCTTGTCACCGTACTTCTTTCACTCATCGTCTTATCTGGACTGTGGCATGAGGCCATGATTACCTTGACGCAGACGATAGTTGCAACTTTATTGACGATGACAATCGGGATAGCTCTTGGAATTTTGGTCGGCCGAAATGAAAGCGCAGAAAGAATTCTTCGACCATTTCTAGATGCTGGCCAAACTTTGCCGGCCTTCGTTTACCTTATCCCGATGCTGGGTCTTTTTGGTCCAACGAGATTCACTGCGATTGCAACTGGAATTGTTTATTCAATCCCAGTAGTTGTGAAAATAGTCGGTGAGGGTATTCGAGCGGTCCCAGCATCGATGATTGAAGCGGCAACTGCGGCGGGTTCAACTGTGCGACAAATAATTACGAAAGTGCAGTTACCAGCGGCTAAGAAATCTATCCTGCTGGCAACTAATCAGGGCATGATCTTTGTTTTAGCAGTCGTTGTAATTGGTGGCTTCGTTGGCTCTGGTGGCCTTGGCTACTTAGTTATCTTGGGAGGCTCAAAACCTGAGTTACAAGGTAAGGGTCTCGTAGCTGGTTTTGTAATTTTGCTTCTCGGTGTGACGATTGACCGAATCGCACAGGCAAGTGCGCGCAGAGTGTAAAAAACGCTAAAACACTTCGCATAACCCCTTACTTATAGCGCGCACCTAGAATACGCTCGGCATAATCGTTTTTACCTTTAGGAGGAGATGAATGAAATTTAGCCTTGGACGCCGCTCAGCGGCGGCATCGCTTGTAGTTGCAGGAGCTCTGGTTCTTGCAGGATGTAGCTCGAGCGTAAACGACAGCGCAGACAGCGCTAGCGATTGCGGAACATGGGCAATTGCAATGCATGCATGGAATGGATATACAGCATCGGCCCAGGTTGTAGCTGAAGTTGCAAAGGCAAATGGCTGCACAATTACGCAGACCACCCTTGAAGAGGCCGGCGTTACATATGATGCAATGGAAGCTGGATCTATCGATTTAATTATTGAAGATTGGGGCGGCGGTCGCTGGCAAGAGTGGGTGGATCGTGGTGCAGTCTTAGAAGCAGGTGACAACGGAAACGTAGGCCTGATCGGTATGTACGTGGCTCCTTGGATGGCAGCTGAGTATCCAGATATTTTGGATTCGGCGAACCTAAATAAATATGCAGATATGTTTAAGACTGCCGACTCAGGTGGCAAAGGCGCTTGGTATGAAGGTCCTCCGGGATATACGACTATTGGCGAAAAGATGATTGCCGCAAATAAGTTGAACTTCAAAGCGATAGCCACTGGATCAGAGGCAGCACTTGTAGATGTTCTGACTAAAGCAGAAGCAAATAAGACTCCCGCTCTTGCTTACTTCTATACTCCAGGAACACTCTTCATAAAGATTCCTGGTTTAGAACAGTCACGAATTAAGTTTCCAGCTAACGACTGGAGCGATGCTGCTGAAGCCAGTGGTCTAACCGATTACCCAGAGACTCAACTACAAAAGTTAATGAGTAAGAAGTTGATGGACTCAGGTTCAATCTTCGCAACTATCGTAATGAACTTTAAATGGACAAATGCTGATCAGAACTCAGTAGCTGCCGATATTGAAGGCGGCATGGAGCCAGCAGCAGCGGCTCAAAAGTGGATCGATGCTAACCCAGACACAGTCGCGGGGTGGCTTGGATAACTCTCAATAGGTAGAAGCAACGCCTGTACTTAGTGAAAAATCACTGAGTACAGGCGTTGTTTTATTAGTAGAGTGAGCGACATGGAATCCATGTATGACTACATCATTGTTGGTGGTGGATCTGCTGGGAGCGCCTTAGCTAATCGATTGAGTGAAGACTCATCAAAAACAGTATTAGTTCTTGAAGCTGGCCGTCCGGATTACAAATGGGATGTCTTTATTCATATGCCGGCGGCTTTAGCTTTCCCAATCGGAAATAAACGCTATGACTGGATGTATGAATCCGAGCCCGAGCCACATATGAACAATCGCCGCATTTATCACGCACGCGGAAAAGTCTTAGGCGGATCGTCATCAATCAATGGCCAGATTTGGCAACGTGGAAACCCCATGGATTACGAACGTTGGTCACATGATGCAGGAATGAGTAGTTGGGACTATGCCCACTGTCTGCCCTATTTTAAGAAGATGGAAAATACTTTAGCCGATCAGCACAGTGTTTTTCGTGGCCACAATGGTCCACTCAAATTAGAACGCGGACCGGTTAAAGGTCCACTATTTGCCGCATTCTTTAAGGCAACCGAACAAGCAGGATATCCACGAACAGATGATGTAAACGGATATCGCCAAGAGGGTTTTGCCGCCTTTGACCGAAATGTATATCGCGGACGACGTTTGAGCGCTGCTCGTGCCTACTTATATCCGATTATGAAACGTAAGAATTTAACAATCAAAACGCGGGCACATGTCACCAAAGTTCTATTTGATGGAACAACGGCCACGGGTGTTGAAGTGATGATTAAAGGAAAGAAACATATTTTTACTTCGCGTGAAGTTGTCTTATGTGGTGGTGCGATTAATACTCCACAGATTCTGCAGCTATCAGGTATTGGAAATGAGAAGGATTTAACACATCTTGGAATTAAGATGGTTCATAATCTGCCTGGCGTTGGAGCTAACCTACAAGATCACCTTGAAGTCTACGTTCAATACAAATGTAAGTTGCCCGTAACGCAACAACCAATAACTCAGTTTTGGCGCAGACCATTTATTGGAGCAGCATGGCTATTTTTTCGTAAAGGACCAGGTGCAACAAATCAATTTGAGGCTGGTGGATTTACCCGCAGCAATGATGATGTTACCTATCCCAATTTGATGTTTCATTTTCTACCTCTTGCAATTCGCTATGACGGCACCGGAGACACTCGCGGACATGGTTATCAAGTTCATGTTGGTCCTATGTATTCAGACTCGCGTGGTTGGCTAAAAATTAAAAGCGCTAATCCATTTGAAAAGCCTGCGATGCAGTTTAATTACCTATCTACTGATCAAGATCGCCGCGAGTGGATTGAAGCTGTAAAAGTAGCCCGCACAATTTTGACTCAGCCTGCTATGAATGACTACAACGCTGGTGAATCATCTCCTGGAAGTTCGGTCACAAGTGATGCAGAAATTCTCGATTGGGTTCGCAAGGACGCAGAAACTGCGCTGCATCCATCATGCACAGCGAAAATGGGTACTGATGCGATGTCAGTTGTAGATCCATTGACCATGAAAGTTCATGGAGTTTCAGGGCTCCGAGTCTGTGATGCATCGGTCTTTCCATATGTGACTAATGGCAATATATATGCACCCGTGATGATGGTGGCAGAAAAAGCCGCCGATTTAATTCTTGGCAAGACCCCTTTGCCTCCCGAGAACGTAGAGTTCTACCGTCATGTCAAGTGATGAGCTTGCGCCTTCCGCCATTGCAAAGGTAAAGGTGCAAAAAACAGATTCAGCTACGCCAACTTCTGACTCAGTTGTGGTCGAAGAACCGCTTGAAATTCGACTTAAACGTGGCGAAGACGAAGACCAACTGGGAATCACAATGCGTACACCCGGCAATGATCTAGAACTTGCCGCAGGTTTTCTTTGGGGGGAAGGCTTTCTTACATCGCGTGAAGAGTTAGTAAGCGTCAAAGTGTGTGGTGATAAATCACTGTCCCCACGAGCGCGCGCCAATGTAGTGATTGCAGAAGTAATTCAAAATTCGCATCAACCATCTCGAGTTTTGGAGCGGCGATTTACAATTACCTCTGCCTGCGGTGTCTGTGGCTCTACAAGTATTTCCGATTTACATAAGCGAGGAATTACGAAAGTTTTGCCCTCACGCCATAGCAATCAAGAGTTAGCGGCAATGGCGCTGCTCCTTAATGGACGTCAACACATATTTGAAAAAACAGGGGGTCTGCATGCTGCGCTCTTAGTGAATCCGAAGGGGGAGCCCGTCTGGGTTCGCGAGGATGTTGGTCGCCATAACGCCGTTGATAAAGTAATTGGCGCGGCGCTTATGGATGGCAAAGTTCCATTGAGTGATTGGACTTTGGTTGTATCAGGACGAATCGGCTATGAGTTAGTACAGAAATCTGTATGCGCTGGTGTCTCTGCCATCGTTGGAGTCAGTGCACCAACTTCGTTAGCTGTGGACTTGGCAGCCGAATTCGGTTTGACGCTTTTAGCCTTTGCGCGAGATGGCCTCGCTAAACATTATTTACCCACCGAATTATGAAACTAAAAGCATATGCACAAGCGGCCCACTTCGGCCCGACCATGCTTATAACTGCCATCTCCTTTCTTCTTTCGACAAAGTTATGGTCGGTCGGACCTGCATCGGTTATTGCTTTCACTGTTTTCTTGGGTCAGTTAATAATTGGTTGGAGCAATGATATTTATGATTACAACGATGATGTAAAACATAACCGAACTAACAAGCCACTGGTTGCAGGCGATATTTCACTGCAGCAGCTTCGCAGAGCAACTTTTCTTCTTACACCAATCGCAGTAATAGCAAACCTTGCCGGACCTTTAGGAATCAAGGGCGGATCCGTTTACCTCTTAGGTGTCGGCTGTGGGATTGCCTATAACTTCTACTTTAAATTCTCTCCGCTTTCACCTTTACCGTATGCCGTGGCATGCGCTGCTTTGCCTGCATCAATTTTCTACGCAATCGATCGAACTCCGCCGCTGTGGGTACTAGCTGTCGGCGCAATGCTCGGTGTCGCTTTTCACTTCGTGAACGTTTTGAAAGATCTAGCCCAAGATATCGAAAGCAGTATTGGTGGACTTCCGCAACGAATCGGGAAGAGAGGGTCTTTTGTAATTGCATTGATTTTGGTGGTTGGAGCTGCAGTAATCTTTATCAATAGTCCTGTTAAGAAAGATTTATCCTCAATAGAATTCACCACTTCCGCTTCAGAATTTACTGTCGGAGGTGATCGCCCAACTCTTGCCATTTTGCCTACAGGATATGATGAAGATGTTCCAGCGCCATTGTTGATTGATCTACATGGCTATTCAGGAACAAGTTTATCTCAGGCGCAATACGTGGAAATGAATGCTGCTGCTCAAGCGCGCGGAGTCATCTATGCCGCCCCTGATGGCCTTCCTGATTCACAGGGAAATCAATTTTGGAATGCTTTTACAGCGTGTTGCAATTTCGATGGCAAACCAGTCGATGATGTTGAGTTCATTCAATCTCTCATTGATGAGATATCGAGTAAAGCTTCAGTAGATCCTAAACGTATTTATTTGTTCGGTCACTCCAATGGCCATTTCATGACCTATAAATTTGCTTGCTCCCGTCCAGAAACAGTTGCTGCAATTGCAGGACTCGCTGGAGCTATGGATAGTGATGCAGATTCTTGCGTGGCCACATCCCCAGTTAATGTTTTACATATTCATGGCACCAGTGATGAGACTATTAACTATACCGGAGGGTCTCTATTCGGAAATTTCTACACGGGCGCAGCGGATAGTGTTCGTCGATGGACAGAAATAGATCAGTGCTTATTAACCCCAAGTCCTGGTCCTAACTTTGATTTTGTCGCAAGTATTCAGGGATTTGAAACAGTTTCCTCAAAATATTCCTGTCCTGAGGCTAGCGTTGAATTATGGAGCATTGAAAATGGAACTCATGGTCCACTTTTTAATCCGCACTTTGGGTTAAAGGTTATAGATTGGTTTTTAGCCCACCCTAAGAAGTAAGCAGGAATTGAAATTGAGGTTGACCTCTGTAGACTGCAAGGCATCATGAATGAGAAAGCTGGCTTAATGCGAAGGGTTGTCGCCTTTTTTAGCGAGCGTAAAGCCTGGCTTCGACAGATAACCGTTGCTGGTCTGGCCGGTGCTATTGCTTGGCAAGTGGGTGATTTACTTATTAAAAATGGGGGAGTTGTCGCCGCGATTGTGTGCGCATTAAGCATCCGCATCTCGCTCCACAAATCACTTCGTGAAGGCTTAGGTCAAATTCTCGGCACTGCAATTGGTGCAAGCGTAGCTCTTACTGCAGTTGCCCTCTTTAATTTTGGCTTTATCTCCGTCGGCATCACAATAATTATGTGCGCAGTCCTTGCTCGCACGTTACATTTAGGTGAAGTCGCATCGATAAATGTTCCAGTCACCGCCCTCATAGTCATTAGCCCTGGTTTACCGGAGAGCACAGCATTGCATCGACTTGGTTCGACGTTCATTGGCGCGGCAATTGCAATCTTTTTTTCATATTTTTCCCATCACAAAACCCCAGTTGGTCGTTCCCTGGATGAAATTAAATCGGTGAGTGTAAAGGCAGCAACTTTACTTGCAACTATGTCTGAAGGCGTTGCTTCGGGCTATACACAAAAAGAGGCGGGAAATTGGTTGGCTAAAGCCCGACTTCTCAATGAGGAGATACCAATTATCCGTGCACAGTCAGTTGACGCACGAGGACATGCGCGCTGGTTCTCAACTGGAAAGAAGGATGAAGCCGAAGAAATTTACATTCAAGGTATCGCACTGGAACATACAGTTGGAGAGATTCGAACAATTGCCCGAACGCTATTTGATTCAGCGGTCAAAGGTGGAATCGCCGATTCAACTCAAAAGGCGATAGCCGTTGCCTTGTCTGCGGCAAGTTATGCAATCTCATCTAAATTTGAGGATGAAACATTGAGCTCGCAAGATACACACCAGAGCGCGACAACCGATGCCCGAGAGGCAGGTTCGGCCTTAGCCGAAGCGCTCATTTCAGAGGCCAAGGATGTTGATCAAGAACAGATAGTCCGAGGAATTTCAATGGTAGCGAACATTGAACTCATCGCCGATTCGCTGGATCAAAACTCACCATCCCTTCGCGAAGTTGTCACACCTGATGAGCCGGCGTCGGCCAAAGTATTGAATATCCCAGTCCAAAGCCAAATTAACGACATTGAAAGAGTCGTTTTCAAGCGCTTACGGAGATTCTTCAGAAGGTAAAGCTTGAAAAACAGGGCTAACTCTCAAGAGTGTGCAAAACGTGACATATGAGATGCTCTAAATCTAATGACCCGCAGGCGTTGCGGTGGCAAGATGTCACTCATGAGCAAACCAACTGTCGCCGTCAAATCCGTAATTATCAGATTTGCCGGTGATAGTGGAGATGGAATGCAGTTAACCGGCGATCGCTTCACAATGGATACTGCCAGTTTAGGAAATGATATTTCAACGCTGCCGAACTTTCCTGCAGAGATTCGCGCTCCGCAAGGCACTCTGCCTGGAGTCTCTTCATTTCAACTTCACTTCGCCGATCACCATGTGCGAACTGCGGGAGATGCCCCCGATGTATTAGTAGCAATGAATCCAGCGGCATTGAAAGCAAACATTAAAGATATTCCACGCGGTGCCACAATCATCGTCGATAAAGATGAGTTCACGACGCGCAATTTAACTAAAGTTGGTTACCAAACTAATCCTTTAGAGGATGGAACTTTAAGTAGTTACAAGATTCATCCAGTTGCACTTACCTCAATGACGGTGTCGGCGCTATCAGAGCTTCCACTCTCACGCAAAGAAGCCGAGCGTGCAAAAAATATGTTCGCACTCGGTCTGCTTTCGTGGATGTATCACCGACCAACCGATGCAACGGAGGCGTTTTTAAAGGCAAAGTTTGCTAAGAAGCCAGATATTTTAGAGGCGAATTTAATCGCATATCGAACAGGATGGAACTACGGCGAAACTAGCGAAGACTTTGCGACCTCATATGAAGTTGCACCTGCACATATGCCACCCGGGATCTATCGAAACATCGGCGGAAACATCGCACTTTCATATGGATTAATCGCCGCATCACAACAAAGCGGTTTGAAACTATTTCTTGGTTCATATCCAATTACCCCCGCATCAGATATTTTGCATGAGCTTTCAAAGCACAAAAAATTTGGCGTCATCACTTTCCAAGCCGAAGACGAGATTGCTGCAGTGGGTTCGGCCTTAGGCGCTTCATACGGTGGAGCCCTTGGCGTCACGACTACATCTGGCCCGGGCATCGCTTTAAAGAGCGAGATGATTGGCCTTGGCGTGATGTTGGAACTGCCATTAATTATCATCGATGTTCAACGTGGCGGTCCATCGACTGGATTGCCAACCAAGACAGAGCAGGCAGATCTCTTGCAGGTAATGTTCGGGCGAAACGGTGAATCACCCGCTGCCGTAATTGCCGCATCAACTCCCAGTGACTGCTTCACCATGGCGATGGAGGCGGTGCGAATAGCGACCACGTATCGGGTTCCGGTATTTTTATTATCCGATGGATATATTGCCAACGGTTCAGAGCCGTGGATGATTCCAGATGTTGCAACGTTGCCGAAATTCGATATCGATTTTGCAAAGAGCCAAGAGAATTTTCTTCCCTATGAGCGAAATCCAGAAACTCTTGCACGCCCTTGGGCGATTCCAGGTACTGCCGGAATCGAGCACCGTATCGGTGGAATCGAAAAGCAAGATAAAACGGGTGAGATTAACTATGAGCCCGCCAATCACGACTTTATGGTGCGCACACGTCAAGCGAAAATCGATGGGATTGAAGTCCCTGATATCGAAGTCGATGACCTAACAGGTGATGCAAAGGTTTTGTTCCTCGGTTGGGGTTCAACGTATGGACCAATCGCATCGGCCGTTGAGGAGCTTCGCAATAATGGCGAAAAAATCGCCCAAGCTCATCTTAAATATATAAACCCATTCCCTAAAAATTTAGGTGCGGTGCTAGAAAAATATGAAACGGTAATAACACCTGAAATGAATTTAGGACAGTTGGCAATGCTGCTTCGATCAAAGTATTTGAAAGATATCGTGGGCTACAACATGGTACGCGGTCTGCCATTTACAACGGCCGAATTAGTCGAAGCTGCAATGGGGGTACTTCATAATGACTGATGTTGCATTAACAAAGAAAGACTTCACGTCAGATCAAGAGGTTCGCTGGTGTCCAGGTTGCGGTGATTACTCAGTTCTCTCCACTATGCAGGCATTTTTACCTGAACTTGGAATCCCGCGTGAAAATATCGTCTTTATTTCGGGCATTGGTTGCTCATCGCGCTTTCCTTATTACCTCAATACCTTTGGAATGCACTCAATCCATGGACGTGCTCCCGCAATTGCATCAGGTCTAGCGATTAGTCGTCCAGATTTGACCGTTTTTGTAATTACCGGGGATGGTGATGCCTTATCAATTGGTGGCAACCACTTGATTCATGCACTGCGCCGCAATGTGGAGTTAAAGATTTTGCTATTTAATAACCGAATCTACGGTTTAACGAAGGGGCAGTATTCACCAGCTAGTGAGCTAGGAAAGATTACAAAGTCCACACCGTATGGCTCACTCGATACTCCATTTAATCCCGTCTCACTAGCAATTGGTGCCGAAGCAACATTCGTTGCACGCACAATTGATAGCGATCGCAAACACTTAACCGAAACTTTACGACAGGCCGCCGCCCATAAAGGCTCGGCCTTAATCGAGATTTATCAAAACTGTCCAATCTTTAACGATGGTGCATTTGATCAAGTCAAAGACAATGAAACCAAAGAGGGCTCTCTGCTGCAGATGGTTCATGGTCAGCCCATCAAATCCTCTACTTTTGGTGTGATTCGGGACGGGGCTATATTGAAGTTAGTTGAGTTGAATTCGGTGGATGAGTCTCAACTCGTGGTTCATGATGCTCATGATCCAGATCCCTCATATGCCTTTGCGCTCTCGCGCCTATCTGGCTCAGATCTGGAGCACACTCCGATTGGTACATTTCGAGATGTTATCCGGTCTGGTTACTCGGCGATGGTCAATGACCAGTTAGCCAGCGTCATCACGGCCCAAGGAGCAGGGGATTTAGAGAAACTCCTTCATTCGGGGGATACCTGGGTCGTTAATTAAGCGCTGAGCTAGACGTTTTTATCTCTTGAACCTCACTTCAAACTCACGATACAATATCGCCACGTCGTTACATGCCGCCTTTGACCCAAAGTCAGGGGTACTCCATTAATCAATGATTTAACGGCGCGGGAGGTGAGCAGATGAATGCAGAGTTGAAAAAAATTCTAGTGATTGATGATAACTCTGACATTCGCGATCTCATTCAATTTATTTTTGAAAAATCTGGCCGCACAGTCTTTCAAGGAGAAAATGGTGAAAAGGGTTTAGCACAATTTAGAGCCCTTAGGCCCGATGTAGTTTTATTGGATGCCACGATGCCCGGCATCTCTGGCTTGGATGTTCTTAAAGAGATTCGCAATGATGAAGACCGTGATTTAAGTCGAATTCCGGTAATGATGCTTACAGCAAATTCATCCGAAGATGATATTGCTCAGGCCTTTGCACTAGGTGCCAGCTCCTACGTTGTGAAACCTTTTAAGAAAGAAAAGATAGTCGCAGAAGTTGACCTAATGCTCCACTTGGAAGAGGTTTGAATCAATGAATCAAAAAACTAAATCAGTATCTCTTGCTTCCCGTCTATTGGCGGTGGCTCTAGTAGTTAGTTTTGTCGCGATGACAACGGGGGCAAGCGCATCCGCGAATTTAAATCCGATTAAAGCAGAGACCACCAATCCATATGGGGGAACTGCCATTGACCCATTGCCTGCGACTGCAACAATTTTTACCGTTGAAAACGCTGGAAAAGTTGTTAACTACTCCAAAAATGATTTGTTGGCTATTAAATCATCGATAATCACGATTTTTGAACCATTTGTTACGAAAAAACAGAGTTTTACAGTTATTCCTCTTGAATATTTTTTGGGAAAGAGTTCAATAGCTGCAGGAAAGACTATAGATACAATCGCACTCAATGACTACATTTATTCAAATAAAGCTGCAAACTTTAGTAAAGCGAAAGCTTTCATTGCTTTTAAGAGATTTGGGAAAGATATTCCCTATAACCAAGGCGGGCCTTTGAGACTGATTTATTCCAACACAAGTTCATGGGCCAAGAACTTAGATGCCTGGAACTGGTCACTTCGAAGCATTAAGGTGAGTAAAACTGGTTAATGCAAACTCACAAGAGCAGGAGTTCAAGCTTGGTTTCAAAATCAGTGCTTTTCAACTCACGCTTCTTGCTGCGATTTTGTGCACGCTGGTAGGCCTTACAATTTTATCGAGTCAAATCTCAAGAGCTGCATCCAAAGAAGTAAAACTCTTCACCTCTGCCGAACTTGCATCTACATCCCTGTTCGTTGCTCAACGAGAGTCACTTGCTTATACAACTAGATTTTCGCAATGGATCGCTGGTGACATTGACCGACGAGATGTGCAAATTGCTCGAGCACTATTGGCGCAACGCTTAAGCATTGTTACATCTTCAAACTTATCCGTCGGCGAGCAGTTATCACAACGGTATTATGAAAATCTTGCTATATCGGACGAATTGCTAGCTAACTCACAGCCTGGTCTTTTGTCTAACGCGGATGCAGAAAAAATTGCTCGGCAGACTAAAGAGTTTATTGATGGGATGCTCTTTGAGACTAGGTCTCTCGTAGCCGCGTATCAGAGCGCGCTGGATCTACTATTGGAGAAATCGGCAGTAGATAGAAGAGAGAGAGCCGAGCAAGCGTTACTTGTACTCTTTCTATTTCTTGCTCTCTCACTTACTTTATTTGCAACATTTGTTTTCACTTTGCGCGGACTGTACCGGAAAAACTCGGTTGCCAATGCGGCGCAGTTACGCTTGATAAATGAGTCGATTTCCCAGTTATCCGAGGCGCGTTCAACCGTTAACCAGCTTGAGTTACTTGATGAACGTAAAAATGTATTTATCTCGACCGTAAATCATGAATTACGTACTCCGCTAACATCAATTGTTGGTTATATCGACATCCTGCGCGAGAAGCTAAAAGGCATCTCCGATGAAGAGTTATCTAAGATTGTCGATGTTCTTGAGCGTAATTCGAATAACTTATTGAATTTGGTACAAGATATTCTCTCTCTTACTAATTTAGAATCAGGTTCAAGTGGTTTACTCAAGAATCAGATTGATCTGAAAGAGATAGCTAACGATGCAATTCTCTTGTTGGCTCCACTATCAGATACATCTCAAGTGAAGGTTGTATTAGAGGTAGAAAAGGAATTGGCAACACATATTCTTGCTAATAGAAATCAATTTTTAGAAGTAGTTACAAATTTATTGGGTAATGCTATTAAATTTAGTAAAAGTGGCGGAACAGTGAAGATTAAAATCGAGAAGTCGATGAAGCAATCACCTGTAAAAATGCTCCGTTTCTCTGTCGCCGATGAGGGAATTGGTATTCCTGAGGCAGAGCTAGAAGAGATTTTCTCTAGTTTCTTTAGGGCAAGTAATGCCAGAAATAGTGGCATCCCTGGAACTGGGCTCGGTTTAGCGATAGTTTCACGAATAGTTGAGGAACATCACGGGAAAATCACAGTCAATTCGATTGTAGACAGGGGAACGGTCTTTAGCGTCGAAGTTCCAGTTTTTGATGTAGAGATAGATCAGTTTATTGACGGACGCAAAGAGGATGTCTTGACCAAGGCGATAGTTGCGTTAGGTTCCTGTACGATTAGTGAGTTACGTGACACATGTCATGAAATGGTAGGTGTTTTAGGTTTTTATGATTTAGACGGCGCTGGGAGAGAGATTTCAGATTTCGCAGCCTGGTTTAAGGGCAATGACGATGCACAAGAGAGTGAGATCATTAGTAGAAAGCTCGATGTAGTGGAGAGTCTGCGAGGCAATTTGGCCGAGTTGAAGAAGTTGAAGGAGATATAAGTGAGAGACTTGGTTTTAGTTGTCGATGATAATGATGACATTCGAGCTTTCGTGAGGTTGAGCCTAGAGAGCCAGGATTTCAGAGTCATCGAGGCGGTAAATGCGCTCGAAGCAATGGTGAAACTAGTAAATGAGAAGCCCAATTTAATTATTTTAGATATCGGAATCGGCCAGCCAGATGGCCTTGAGGTTTGTCGTGAGGTTAGAAAACACTCCGAAGTTCCTATTATTATGCTAACGGTTCGTGATGATGAGATCGATGAAGCGATGTGTTTGGCCGCTGGCGCTAACGATTACCTCACGAAGCCAGTCTCAAAAACGATTCTAGGACTAAGGGTTGCCAATCAACTTCGCACTAAGAAGGATGTTGAATCGCAGGCGCCGACCGTTTTGAAGGCCGCCGAGCTCTCATTAGATCTTTTGACTCGCGAACTGAGAGTTAACGAAACGGTAGTGCCGATCACCCGCACCGAGTTTGATTTCATTCATCTATTGATGGAGGAACCAAATCGCGTATTCACGAGGGCTCAAGTAAGTCAGGCAATAGGTATTTCAGCAGAGTTCACTAGCGATCACTTACTGGATACACACGCATCACGCCTTCGTATAAAGATTCTCAATGCTGGCGGTCCGCGCGCGATTTCAGCGGTCCGCGCAGTTGGTTATCGCCTGATCTAGAGTAAAGCGGCTAACCTTCGTAAATGGAATTTGCGCGTTCGGCAACGAATTCAATTGAAGATGTTCGCCGAGGGTTAACCTCACCCGCCCAACTTTTGGCCGAGGCACTTAATCGAATCGAAAATATTGATACAACGGGATTTGAGCTCAACTCAATTCTCGCCATTGCAGTAAAAGATAGTGAAAGAGGCTTTGATATAGATTCTCCGCTTGCGGGATTACCGATTGTAATCAAAGACAATATCGAGGCTGTGGGTTTACCGGGCACTGCAGGATCGACTGCGCTTCTAGACCATTTGGTTGTTCAAGACTCACCTTTGACTAAGCGTTTGCGCGCAGCCGGTGCCAACATTATTGCCTCAACTAACTTATCTGAATGGGCAAATATCAGATCTACGACATCAACCAGTGGATGGTCGGCGGTTGGGGGATTAACCGCCAACCCATGGATTCACGCACATAGCGCCGGAGGTTCATCATCTGGATCCGGCGCCGCCGTTGCCGCCGGTCTCGTCACGTTAGCAGTTGGAACCGAAACCGATGGTTCGATTATCTGCCCCGCATCTCTGAACGGCTGTGTTGGAATAAAACCAACGGTTGGACTTGTGCCAACAGCGGGAATTGTTCCAATTAGTTCAAGCCAAGATTCACCCGGCCCGATGGCTCGCTCGGTACAAGATGCTGCGTTGCTATTAGAAATCATGAGCGCAACTACAGGTTTAGTCGCGGCAACCGATGATTCGCGTAGTTTGAGAATTGGCGTCGTACCTTCTTGGCTCACTGGTCACAGCGAAACAGATGCGATATTTGATGCTGCGTTATCGAAATTATCAAAGGCAGGTATGAATTTGGTTGAGGTGCACATCGATAAGCCAAGTGAAAATGTCGGCAATGATGAGTACGAGGTCTTATTACACGAACTCTACGATGATTTGGGTGCATATTTGAGTGTGCGGGCTGATACAACTTTAAAATCTTTGGCCGACGTTGTTGCCTTTAACCTTGCCCATCGAGAAAGTGAACTAAAATTTTTTGGTCAAGAGTTATTTGAAAAGGCGTTGGTACTCGGTGGGCGAAATAGCGCTTATGAAGCAAAGCGCTCGCGCAACTTAATGTGGGCACAGAAAACTTTGGATGAAGGATTTTCCCAAGCCGATGTATTAATTGGTCCAACATATTCACCGGCCTGGAAAAGCGTTTTGGAAACCGGCGATGATTACAGCAATAGCTCATGGATCACAATGGCACCAGCTATTTCAGGTGCTCCAATAGGTACCGTTCCAATGGGAACCTGTGAAGGGTTGCCAGTTGGCTTAGGTGTCGTTGCCCCATCACAGGGAGAACTGCGTTTAGTAACCGCCCTTGCTCAGATTGAGCGAGTTTTGGATTTAGGAGTTTTAGCTCCTACATTTAAAAAGTAATCGCGGCGCTTTCGACAACTTTAGCTTTGCGGCCAGGCAATAATTCGCCTGATAAATTGTCATTTTGCTCATTGATAACATCTGAGGCAGAAACGTTTCGGCCTTTCCACTCATAACTACTGGTTGTATGCGCGTCACTGATTAACGTGATGTCATAGCCCAATTCAAGTGCGCCATGGCACGTATGGCGGACGCAGTTATTTGTCTGAGCGCCGGTTATGTATAAATGATCAACTCCAAGGGATTCAAGGAGTGTTCCTAACTCAGTTTCTACGAAAGTGTTTCTAAACAATTTTCTAATAATAACTTCATCGCTGCCTGGCTGAAGCTCGGGCACAATCTTCCAACTTTCACTTCCAATTTCTAACTCGTCATCTGAGTGCTGAACCCAAATAACCGGAACGTTTTTAGCGCGCGCTTTAGCAATAACCTCATTGATATGGGCGATCACCGATTCACGTGCAAAGGCATTGTCGACCACGCCGTTTTGGACATCGATTACTAATAGTGCACTTTTCCCGCGATTTTCAAATATTGCCATGTGGCAATTCTGTCGTAAAAATGTAGGTTTTCAACCTTCAGTTTTCCTCTTGTCTGTGTAAAACTTGCCTACAGGTGACCAAAAGAGAGGACCGCGCATGCTGGAGGCTATTCAAGACGGATTTAAGAGATATAGCGATACTAGTGGCCGATCAACCCGTCCGCAGTTTTGGTATTTCGCTCTGTTTTACATCATTGTTAATTTTCTATCATCAATAATCTTTAGTGATGTCATAGATTTGATAGTAAGCATAGCGATTTTCATTCCATACTTAACCGCAGCGATTCGTCGAATGCACGATGTCGGACGAAGTGGCTGGTTTGTAATCGTTCCCATCGCAAATTTAGTATTTCTCGTTTCAGCGACTAAAAATACCTAAGAGTCGGTACTTAATCGGCCTACTCGGCACTCCCAACACCTGCACCGTAGAAACCAGCACAAACGTTGTGTGATATTTGCCCATTGTTCACTTTGCGGTAATCAATACCCGCACACCCGCCTCATATTCTTGACCCAATAAACCAGGTCAGCCGATAAATCAGCTCATCCTAAAAGGCAAATTGACGGCAGGGATCTTTAGGCGACACGGCAGGCAAACTGAACAGTTGGGGGATAGCGATGAATGAAAAAAGCCATTTAGAGGGCTTCGTTATGTTAGATGATACGCGCGGGCTTTTGCTTAAAGCAGCAGAGAGATTGCACGCCCACTTTAAAGAAAACCTCAGTGCTGAAACGATTGAGAAGTATGTCTTTGAATCCTTTGCGCTCTTAGATGCCAAAAGTGATGTCAAGATTTACTTGCCATCGCTGACAGAACGATTTGCTAAGGATCGCCTCAATGCGCTTGTAAAATCTACGCATCCAGTAACGTCTAACGTTTTAGATATCCTCTTTGTCTGCGTTCATAACTCCGGCCGGTCACAAATGGCCGCGGGCTTTATGTCAAAATTAGGCGGTGATCGCGTTGTCGTTCGTTCGGCAGGTTCTGCGCCGAAAGAAAATATTTCTCTAGAAGTTATCGAAGCGATGGCCGAAGTCGGCATCGATATCACCCAAGAGTTTCCAAAACCGCTCACCGATGAAGTTGTCCGCGCATCCGATGCCGTTATCACGATGGGCTGCGGCGATGCCTGTCCAATCTACCCAGGAAAGCGTTACGAAGATTGGGTGCTCGATGATCCAGCTGAGCAATCAATTGAAGCTATTCGCGTGATCCGAGATGAGATTCAAGGACGCGTAGAAACTCTTTTAGCCGAACTCTTGCCCGCCTGATTCGCTCGTGTGAAAATCTAAATTGATTGGCATGCACCGGCATCTACTTTCAATCAAGTAGGTAAATCCTGTCCCTTATGAGGCCAATTTCCGATACTAGATGCAAATGGAAATTTCCTGCCTTGACGACAGGCGTGGGTATTAGTGAGTTACCTGTGAATTTGCGCTTGAATGTGTGGAAACCCTGTTAAAACCGATGTCTTCACCCATTACAGCAGACAAATCTTTTAAGTGCTCTAGTGTCGGAAAGTGCAGAAAATTGATTTCCTCATCATTGGTGCACAAAAGGCCGGCACTTCAAGCCTTATGAGATTTCTTGAGCGCACCCCCGAATATTTCTTCGTTGCAAAGCAGGAGTGCCATTTCTGGAGCAGGGACTATAAATATAATAGCCCTGATGGCTTTGCTCAGTACCTTGCAAATTTTTCGCAAGCTCGCCCGAACCAAATAGTCGGAGAAAAATCGCCCAGCTATCTTGCAAGCGACAAGGTAGCAGCAAGAATTGCCCAACAATTTCCAAAAATCAAAATCATAGCGATATTGCGAGATCCTGCCGATCGGGCATATTCGGCTTATCTGCATGGACTTCGCATCGGATCACTCTCAAACTCAATGAGTTTTGGTGAAGTCATTCGAAATTACAAAGATCTCCAAAAAGTCCCTTATGGAGATGTCATTTCGCAAGGTTTTTACGCAAAGAATCTGAAGTCATATTATGAACATTTCGCACGCGAACAGATTTTAATAATCGACTTTGCTGAAATGGTGTCTAACCCGAATAAAATCCTCATGGAAGTGCTTGAATTCCTACTTCCTGCCGAGACCGTTCAAAATATGGATTTTGCTTTGGTGTTGCCGAACATCAATGTTGCCCGAGCGTCCAAGAATCCAGAATTTGTTCATTGGATTAGATCTCGCAAGTATCTTTCAACTCCACTGAAGAATTGGATTTCACAAAAGACATTCACCAAAATACCTGACAGCAAAATGGACCTTGCCGACAGAGAATACCTGGACGAACTTTTTAAAGAATCTAATAACGATCTTGAGCAACTGACAGGCAAGACCTTTCAATGGTCAAGCAATGGGGTTAGCTAATTCGAAAATCTCTTCCTTGGTGCTTTAGTATCACTCAATGGAGATCAGCTTCACATCCCACATGATCGAATGGCGCGGTCCCGCCCCGTATTACTTCATCCCCGTTCCAATGGCGCAGAGCGCTCAGATTAAATCCATCGCATCGGCCATCACGTACGGTTGGGGGGTCGTCTACACCCACGCCACGATTGGCGAGACAACATGGAAGACAACGCTGATGCCAAAGGATGGGCTGTATTTACTGCCGGTTAGAAAAGTACTTCGCTTGGACTTAAAGTTAGAGGAAAATCAAGAGATTGAGGTTGAACTCGCCTTCGATCTTGAGCCCCGCTAACTGCAACGCATACGAAAGGCCTCTCGGAGATGAATCTGTGGGGCCAGTTCCATTCCCACCTACTGACCATGTCAGTGACCGAGAGTAGTTTTATTGCATGGTCGAAACACTCATCTTTGCACTATTAATCTTCCTATTCCTTAACCGCAACAAGGGTCGCAGAAAACCTCGCGGTTTAGATGCCGAACTCAAAGAGCTCATCGAAAACTCAAACGATGCAACCGGTATTGGCCTTGAGATTAAAGGCTTTCTACTCGATCTCATTAACGATGAGAAAAACGATGCCGAGAAATTCTCCGATGCCCGCCTTGCCCAAGCCCAACGCATCATCGATCGGGCAGGTCCGGGCGCTATGTATTGGATGACTGAGATTGCGACTCAATTCGCATTTCTAGCAGCTGCCCAAATCAACGGAATTCCAACGAACGTCAACGCCGAACTAGCAGACAGCGCAACACCAGAAGATATCGTGCGCATTATTGTTCGGCCTTAGGTATTACTGCGGCAGTTTCATGCAAGCAGAAGTACAAAAGCCCCACAGAAGTGAATCTGCGAGGCTTTTGCTCTGTAACTCTTGGACTGAGCGCACTCTGACGAAGTACTTAAATATTAGCACCACTCTTGTATCCACAACCGGAACTATTTCGAAATCGCTTAGCTCATCCATCGCTTAAGTTCATGCATGTGTACCGCTGTAGCTCAGTGGATAGAGCGACACTCTGACGATGTTGTAGGTCGCGGGTTCAATCTCCGCCAGTGGTACACACTCTAAGTAGCCCCACAGTTCGTCGCGTGGGGTTACTTTTATTTTTAGCCCCGCATGACTTCGAAATACAAAAGCCTCACAGATATGAATCAGTGAGGCTTTTGCTCTGTAACTTGCGGTATTACGCGCACTCTTTGACTAAGTACAAAAATGATAGCAGTTCTGTTGCTATCCACAGAGAAAAATCTACGGGACCCTTGCTCTGCACCCCTTGGTTAAAGAGCATGGGTATGACAGGCTTACCAAGTGCCAACCACCGATGAAGAAAAGGTTTTCTATAAAACCTGCCCATTGTGTGAGGCAACATGCGGCCTCGAGATCACAGTAAAAGATGAGAAAGTTTTGAGCATCCGCGGCGATAAAGAGGATGTGTTTAGCAAAGGTTTCATCTGTCCAAAGGGCACAACTCTCAGCGCCCTACATG
>JACSDF010000059.1 GCA_015660815.1 Actinomycetota bacterium | reverse complement strand
TAATCAACCAGATTGAGATTGATTTCCAACTTTTAATATTTCTCCATTTCGTAAATACCAAAGTGTTCCTTGATTGTCGCGAACTGTCGTGACACGAAGTCCAACTTTTTCTACAACTCCCTGGACATCCAAAACATTTACATTATCGCCGACACCATACTGATCTTCAACTAACATAAAAATTCCAGACAATGTATCTCTCACCAGAGTCTGTGCTCCAAGACCTATTGCAACACCTAAAATTCCAGCTGATGCAATCAGTGGTCCCAGATTAAATCCAAATTCACCCAGCACCATGCCGATTGCTACTATCCACAAAACCGTTTTCAACGTTGCGGCCAAAACTCCACCAATAGTGCGAGCGCGCTCTTTTTGTCGAGCGACAATATTTCGAGGTCCCAACACTAAGTCGGCAGTGGACAGACGATTCATGGCACGGTGAATTGCTCGGCCCCCAAAACTCTGGACCACAATGGCTGTAATAAGGATGATGAAGATTCGAAGGGGAGTCCCGCTGACCCAATCGATGAAGTTTTGCGCTGAATCGTTCATAGAACTATGACTGTAGCCAAATATTTACCTAAATACCGCTATGAAATGCCCGTGCCGAGGCGTGTTGTAGTGCAAGATAATCCAATCGGCGCAGGCCATGCGCCAGATCGGGAGCGATTATGTCGCGCACACTAGTTCTAAATGCCACCTATGAACCGCTAGGTGTCATTACTGAACGCCGTGCCTTGATCCTGGTCCTGAACCACCGTGCCACGATGATTGAAGAGTCTGGCGATGTAGTGCATTTTTCAGGTGGCCAATTGGATCTTCCATCGGTAATTCGTCTTAATAAATTCGTTCGTATCCCATATCGACATGCCGTGCCATTATCGCGCCGAGCAATATTTGCCCGAGATGGTGGTCGATGTGTGTACTGCACCGCACCTGCAACTTCTATTGATCACGTAATTCCTCGTAGTCGTGGTGGTGCTCACATTTGGGAAAATGTGGTTTCAGCATGTCATAAGTGCAATCACTTAAAGGCCGACAAACATTTGAAAGAGATTGGCTGGAGGCTTCGCCAAATCCCGAGAGAGCCTGTAGGTGCAGCATGGAGAATCCTTGGAACTGGTCGAACCGATGATCGTTGGCTGCAGTATTTACAACCATTCGGGGTGGCTGCGGCCACCGCTTAAGTAAATTACACTCACCCTATGCAATTTTTAATGAGCACCATCGAAGATGGCACTGTCGCAGGTCCAGGTCTCAGCGCAATCGAAACCGCAATTACTTTTTTTGTAATCCCAGTAGCGATGTTTATTCTCATCGCCGGTCTTTCATGGGTAGCGTCTCGGCCACGATCAACAAAGACACACTCATCAATTACATCAATTAATTAACAGCGCCCTGAACTTTTAAGGCACGAACTAATCCATCTCGCGCATCTATAACTAACTTGCGCAACACAGCTGGTGCGTCCTTGCCAGTTGAAGAAAGCCACAATTCAGTCTTATCGATAGTTGCTTGAGAGAGAACCCATGATGGATAAAGTCCAGCGACAATTTTGGCAGCACCCTCGTATGACTTTGACTCCCAGACTGAAATAATTGAATCGAAGTAGCGATCAACGTAATTAGCTAATAAATCACGCTGAATTGGCCGTTGAAAGCCGGCAATTAATGCCGATCGAACTGAGTTCATAATCTCTTCATTAACAATTTTATTCCAGGCATAGTCCTTGGCATCCGCACTCGGTGCAGAGGCAAGCGAGGTTTCGTAGAAGCAGTTACCGCTGGTGGTGTTGTCTTGTGCTAATTCGGCATCTAGTTCTTCCTTAGAAAACGCGGCTCTCTCAGCTAAGGTGATAATGAAAAACCAACGTAGATCTGCATCTACAACAAGACCTGGCGCTGAGCCATTGAGCAAGGCGCGAACTGAATCAATGTCTGCGGGGGTGACCGCGTTTTGTGCAAAGGCACGAGCAAATAAAAGTTGTAGATCGCTGCCGGGGGCTGCACTCTTAGTGAGTGAATCTAGACCGCTGGCTAACTTCATACGCATCTCATTGCGTTGACTATCTGTGCAGTAGGCCTCGACCGATGTATACATCTGAGTCAATGTAATATTCACAACTGCATCATCATTTTCGCCTGGAAGACCGGCAAAAGCGATATCTAAGAAGTCGTTCGTCGAAATTTCCCCATCACGATGCATGTCCCAGACCGCTGCCCAACAGAGCGCGCGCGTCAAAGGATCAGAGATTTTTCCAAGGTGGGTTTTAAGAGTGGAAAGAGAACGTGGATCAAAGCGCAGTTTTGCATAAGATAGATCACGATCGTTTATGAGCAATAGATCCGCAATCTTTTCTCCTGCAAAATCTGAAACAACTGTTAATGGACCAGCCACATCGAGTTCGATGGACTTGCGAAGCTTTATTGCATCCCCATCAATGTCATAAAGGGCTATTGCCAAGCGATGAGGGCGCAGTTCTGTGGAACCTGCTGGTATTGCCGGAGCAATCTGCTTTATTCCTACGGAGGCATATGTATCACCGCCAAATTCAAGTTCTGGACTAAGCGTATTTATCCCTGCCGTCTGTAACCAAGTCGCTGCCCATGCATCCAATGATCTTCCACTTGTAGCCTCTAACTCATCGAAGAGATCTTTAAGAGTTGTGTTGGCCCAAGCATGCTTAGCAAAGTATTTCTGTAACCCTGAAATAAAGTTTTCACGGCCAACATGGAAAACTAACTGCTGCAAGACCGATGCACCCTTGGCGTACGTGATTCCATCAAAGTTAGCGTTTACAGCCTCGATATCGACCATATCTGTAACGATTGGGTGGGTGGAAGGTAGTTGATCTTGGCGATATGCCCAGTTCTTTCGCTCGCTATTGAAGCTGGCCCAGCCACCTTTAAAGCGCGTGCCTTCGGCCAATGCAAGGTATGACATGAATTCGGCAAAGGATTCGTTGAGCCATAAATCATCCCACCATGACATTGTGACAAGGTCGCCAAACCACATATGTGCCATCTCATGAAGGATTACGTTGGCACGCCACAAATACGTTTTTTCGGGCACACGCGAGCGAAAAACAACTAAATCTTCACGAAAAGTAACTGCGCCTGCGTTTTCCATTGCACCGGCATTGAAATCAACGACAGCGATTTGATCATACTTATCAAATGGATAGGCAAGACCAAATGTTTTTTCAAAGTATTCAAAGCCTTGCTATCTAAATACTGCGCCATTGATTTACGGCAGTAGAATCCAAGTGGGACCTCTTTTTGCCCTTTATATACATCGTGTACATGTGAATATGGACCTGCAATGAGTGCGGCAAGATACGTTGGAATTCTTGGAGTTGTTTTAAATTTCCATATCTTCTTTTCGCCGACAATTTCAGTGGCTTCGACTGGATGATTTGAAATCGCTTCCCAGTGACCAGGTGTTGTAACGGTTAAGGAAAATGTGGCTTTCAGCGATGGCTGATCAAAGCAGGGGAACATGCGGCGGATATCGGCAGTCTCGCCCTGTGAATAAAG
>JACSDF010000058.1 GCA_015660815.1 Actinomycetota bacterium | reverse complement strand
GCCAATCATCCGTGAATCTTGAGAGGCGATGCCGCGCAACGTGGGTGCGAGTGCGGCGGCTTTTTCTAGGCGAGCCTGAGGCGGTAGTGGTTGGGTAAATTGACCAAAGGGATTTTTCTTTCCCGAATCAGTTAAGAATTTTTCGGCTTTAAGAATTGCATCAATCGAGCGTTTTTCACACTCATCACTGGTTTCTGCCCACGTGGTTAATCCATGACCACCAAGGACTACACCTTTAGCATTCGGATTCTCTTTGGCTAAACGAGAGATTTCTAAACCTAGTTCAAACCCCGGTCGGCGCCAATCAACCCACAAAATCTCATCACCAAAACATTTCTTAGTAAGTTCAGCCCCATCGACAGCTGTTGCAAGTGCGATAATTGAATCTGGATGCAGGTGGTCAACATGTGCAACATCTACTAAGCCATGCATGGCTGTATCAATACTTGGTGCCGCGCCGCTACGACCAAATGCACAGTAATCGAAGAGCGCAACCATTTCATCTTCAAACTCAACTCCACGGTAAACATTAGCCAAAGCTTTCAATCGATCAAGATATAGCGCAGCCAAGCCTGCCTCTTTGAGAGTTCCTAGATCACCGCCCGAGCCCTTTACATACATAACGTTAACTAATTCACCAGTAGAAGGATCCAAAGCCTCACCCTTAGCCGAGGTATTACCGCCGGCATAGTTTGTGTATTTTGGGTTACTTCCGAGACGGTTGCTGCGTCCCAATAACTCTTCAATAGCTCTATTTTTCACTACGCTCCCCACCCCGCCTGGTTTCCACCGACACGTTCGGCGGCAATTTTTGCCGCATAACCACTTGCCGCGTAAGCCTTCATTGGTTCTGGATCAATTGCATTATCAATGCGCCATTCACGAAGTAAGCCACGCACATCGGTGTTGTAAGCATCCATCAAAACCTCATGGGCAGTAAGGACGTCTCCTGCCAACTGGGCCTGTTTCAGTGCATCTTGGTCAACAAGAATCGCCTTTGCAACAGATTCCTGAACATTCATGATGGAGCGTATTTGTCCCGGGATTTTTGCTTCAATGTTGTGGCATTGATCTAACACATATGAAACAGGTGTATCTATATCAAAGCCCCTATTGATATTTACTTCATGCATAATTCGGAAGAGTTGGAATGGATCGGCTGCACCAACTATTAAATCATCATCAGCATAAAAACGAGAGTTAAAGTCAAAAGCTCCTAAACGCTTTGCTCTGAGCAAACTGGCAACGATAAACTCAATATTTGTTCCTGGTGCATGATGCCCTGTATCAACTACAACCATTGCCTTTGGACCCAGAGCCATGCAGTGGATTAGCGAAGTACCCCAATCGGGAACATCAGTATGATAAAAAGCTGGCTCAAAGAATTTGTATTCAAGGAGCAGACGCTGTTTCTCACCAATGCGGGCATAGACTTTCTCAAGCGACTCGGCAAGACGGTTCTGGCGATCAGCAATATTATCTTGACCCGGATAATTAGTTCCATCGGCGAACCAAAGCTTTAGATCTCTCACACCTGTCGAATCCATAATATCGACACAATCTAAAAGATGACGAACGGCGTTAGCGCGTACCTTTGGATCCGGTGCGCACACCGAACCGAGGATGTATTGATCATCTTGGAATGTATTGGAATTGATTGTTCCTATCTTTACTCCCAAACCATCGGCATGTGTGGCTAACTCTGTATAACTTGAGACGGCATCCCATGGAATATGAAGGGCGACAGTCGGCGCAGCTCCGGTATATTTATTTACCTGGGCAGCATCGGCGATTTTTTCAAAAGGATCGCGTGGTACTCCTGGCTGGCCGAAGACTTTAAAACGAGTACCAGAATTTCCGTAGGCCCACGAAGGAACTTCTATCTTGAGGCGATTGAGTACAGTTTTAACTTCTTGCGCACTAGCCATTTGCTTTACCGTTATTTCTCTAGTTATTGGAAATTACTGAAGATAAAATATATTTTCTAGCCTTAAAAACCCTTCATCTGGCCGTTGACCATCGAGAGCTTCAAAATAACCGGCCATGAATTCCTGCCAACGCTCATTAACATCAAGGGCGGCCATTCCCGTTAAAGCCAATTGCAAATCTGGAGTTTCAAAGTAACCAATCAAAGTTGCATCACTGCGATCCAGAAAGAGGGAATAGTTGTGCCAACCAGTTTGTGAAAGCGCTTCCAACATTTCTGGCCAAACGTTTTGATGATGCACAACATATTCATCTAACTTATCTGCCCTTAATTTCAACCTAAATCCAACTCGCTCCACGACTGCATCCCCTAACGTTCATCTGAACTCAATCCATTTAAGGAATTAATTGAACCGATTCACTGTGAATAAGGCGAAATTAGAACGAAAACCTTGCTAAGTCAAGGTAAAAAAATGAGATTTTAACTTGTAGGGAAAATTGCTTTAATAAAAATTGACACGGTTCAATTTGTTCAGCCATTATCAACCTATGAGTGTGAGCCTTCGAGATGTTGCGTCGAAAGCCCAGGTGTCTGTTGGGACTGTTTCAAATGTCCTCAACCGTCCAGAGATTGTTTCGGCGCTGACTCTTGAACGTGTTCAAAAAACTATCAAAGACCTAGGTTTTGTTCCAAATGCTTTTGCTCGCCACTTGCGTGCAGGATTTAGTCGAACACTGGGACTTGTTGTTCCTGATGTGTCTAATCCATTTTTTACCGAGGTTGCTCGTGGCGTTGAAGATGCAGCGAGCAAACGCGGGTATGCGGTTTTTCTTTGTAACTCTGATGAAAGTGCACTTAAAGAAGAGAAATATATAAACGTTTTAATCCAGCAACAGGTGAGAGGAATTCTAATTACTCCTGCGGATAGGGATCCAGCGCATTTGGAAGCCCTTCTAGACCGAGGTATTGCAGTAACGCTGTTGGATCGTGAAACTAAATCTAGAACTCAATGTTCAGTCTCAGTCGATGATGTTCGAGGTGGGGAAATTGCAATCGAGTATTTAGTTTCACTTGGGCACCGAGAAATTGCTTGGGTTTGTGGGCCTGAAAGCATTCCTCAGGTGGCAGATCGTGGAACTGGAGTGGCCAACGTCGCCGCAGTAGCCCAGATTGTAATAAACACAATCCGCGTTCCTTTAATGAACGCTAGTGCAGGAGAACAAGCCGTGGGTAAAATTTTGGCATTACCACAATTGCCGACTGCAATATTTTGTGCAAATGACATTGTTGCTCTCGGTGTCATGAAAGCTCTTTTGGAAAATGGCGTACGAATACCTGAACAAATTTCTATCATCGGTTATGACGACATTACATTTGCGCCCTCTGCTGCAATTCCATTGACTTCAATTGCTCAGCCCGCATATCAACTTGGAGTTGCATCTGCTGAAC
>JACSDF010000024.1 GCA_015660815.1 Actinomycetota bacterium | reverse complement strand
CTCCGATTTGCTGGCGGGAATATGCTCGCCTAGAGTTGGCGTTAGCACTCACGGGCCCACACTGCTAACGGGCCTGCACGAGGAAATCAACGCACAAGAGGAGCTAATTACATGGCCATTAAGCCACTAGAAGATCGCATCGTTATTAAGACTAATGAGGCTGAGACAACAACAGCGTCAGGTCTTGTAATCCCAGATACTGCAAAAGAGAAGCCACAAGAGGGCGTAGTTCTCGCCGTTGGACCAGGTCGCTTTGATGACGGCGTTCGCGTTCCAATGGATGTAAAAGTTGGCGACGTTGTTTTGTACAGCAAGTACGGCGGAACTGAAATCAAGCACGGTGGAGATGACCTCTTGGTGCTTTCAGCTCGCGACATTCTCGCTGTAATCGAGAAGTAGATGGGAAAGTCTCTTCAATTCGATGATCACGCACGTCGCGCGATGGAGCGTGGCGTCAATATTCTTGCCGACACAGTCAAGGTAACTCTTGGACCTAAGGGTCGCAACGTTGTTATTGCTAAATCTTACGGCGCCCCAATTATTACCAATGATGGTGTAACAATTGCTAAAGAGATTGAACTCTCTGATCCAGTTGAAAACATGGGCGCTCAGTTAGTTAAAGAAGTTGCAACTAAGACTAATGACGTTGCCGGCGATGGAACAACAACTGCAACCGTTCTTGCACAAGCTATGGTTAAAGAGGGAATCCGCAACTTAGCCGCTGGTGCACAGCCAATGGATATCAAAGCTGGAATCGAAGCGGCAGTTGCTGCAGTCTCTGAAAAGCTAAGCGCGCAAGCGACTCCTGTTGATGGAAAAGCACAAATTGCAGATGTTGCAACTATCTCAGCCCAAGATCGTGCTATTGGAGATTTAATCTCTGAGGCTTTTGAAAGAGTCGGCAAAGATGGCGTTATCACTGTCGAGGAAGCATCAACAACTGGCTTAGATCTCGAGTTCGCTGAGGGAATGCAGTTCGATAAGGGCTACATCTCTCCATACTTCGTAACCGATCAAGATCGCATGGAGGCAATCCTTGAAGATGCTTACGTGCTTATCTCGGCCGGGAAAATCTCAGCTCTTGCAGACTTACTTCCAATTCTTGAAAAGGTTTCGGCTTCATCTAAACCACTTCTGATCATTGCCGATGATATTGAGGGAGAAGCTCTCTCAACTTTGGTAGTAAACCGTATGCGTGGAGTCTTTGCATCCGCTGCCGTAAAGGCACCTGGCTTTGGCGATCGTCGCAAAGCAATGCTGCAAGATATTGCAACGTTGACTGGCGGACAGGTGATTTCAGCAGAGGTTGGAATGAAACTTGATGCAGTCACTCTTGAAGATCTCGGTCGCGCTCGCCGCATCGTGGTCACTAAGGATGCAACAACAATCGTTGAAGGTGCTGGAGACAAGGCCGCAGTTGCTGGTCGTGTTAACGAACTTCGCAAAGAGATTGAAAACTCTGACTCCTCATGGGATAAAGAGAAGTTGCAAGAGCGTGTTGCAAAGCTTGCTGGTGGAGTCTGCGTAATCAAAGTTGGTGCTCACACTGAGGTTGAACTCAATGAGAAGAAGCACCGACTTGAAGATGCAATCTCTGCTACACGTGCTGCAGTCGAAGAGGGAATCGTCGTTGGCGGAGGCGCAGCACTTGTGCATGCAGCCGATGTTCTAGAGGGCGATCTTGGTTTCACTGGAGATAAGGCAGTTGGAGTCCGCTTAGTTCGCAAAGCATGCGATGAGCCACTACGTTGGATCGCAGAGAATGCCGGACTTGAGGGCTACGTAGTAGTTGCTAAGGTCCGCGCAATGAAAGATAACGAAGGCTTTAATGCTGCAACTGATGTCTATGGCGATCTTGCAAAAGATGGCGTCATCGATCCAGTTAAGGTGACACGATCAGCACTTGCAAACGCCGCATCGATTGCGGCAATGTTCATTACAACTGAAGCAGTTGTATTCGAGCGCCCAGCTGATGCACCCGCCGATGCTGGTGGCAGTGGCCACTCACATGGTCCTGGCGGACACTCACACTAAGTAGTAGCAAAAAACCCCCGCAGATTTCTCTGCGGGGGTTTTTCTTTTAACTCAGGAGGAGAGTTAAAACTGTACAAAATCTAAATTTATGAGGCGTGTGAAATTTCTGGATTTAGATCTTTTCCAATTATGTTTAAGCGATCATCTTCAGATAGACCGCCCCAAATTCCATAAGGCTCTTGCACGGCAAGTGCATGGGCGCGACAGGCCAACATCACGGGACAGGTTGCGCAAATAGCCTTAGCGGTATTTTCGCGATTACGACGACGTGGTCCTCGTTCTCCGTCTGGATGGAAAAACATCTCAGTCGGTAGATCTCGACAAAGACCTTGATACTGCCACTCCCATTCATCGGCAACGGGGCGGGGTAATCTCGATAATTCAGCCATGGCGAAACTATACAACCGCTTCATAAGTTGTTCAAGTACAAACGAGTCAAAACCGCTTCAAATCCAACTTTGGAGTGGTGAAGTAGGCCACTTCAAGGGAGAATACGCTCGTGAACATCGGTGAGGAGCATCTGACAGTGGCTGCGGTGGCACGACGGGTGGGTGTAGCCCCTTCGACCCTTCGCACATGGGATCGCCGATACGGTCTAGGCCCCTCCGAGCACGTGGCCGGCAACCATCGCCGATATCACCCCTCCGATCTCGCCAAATTAATGCTTATGCGACGTTTGATCTCTACTGGCGTTGCACCTTCTGATGCCGCTGAAAGAGCCAAAGTTCATAGTGGCCTGCCCTCCACAGAGTTCACGGAGCATGAATATGAAAACCGTGAGGATTTAGTAAAGGCGCTTTATAGCGCGGCAAAGAAATTTGATACCGCTTTCATCGAGAGCGAGCTCGCTAAAGATTTAGCAAAGTTCCGCGTTGTCCGAAGTTGGAACGAGCTGATCTCCCCTTTGCTTTTTTTGGTAGGCCAGCATTGGGAAGAGACTCGTGAAGGTGTCGAAATTGAGCACCTCTTGACCGAGATTATTAAAGGTGTTCTACGCGATTCAACTGAGAAGATAGATGAGCCTCTGAATGCTCGACCAGTTTTACTTGCGGCAGTTGGAGACGAGCTTCATTGCCTTGCTCTTCATGCGCTAGCCGCGGCATTGGCTGAGCGAAAGATAGAAACCCATTTCTTGGGATCTAGGACTCCGCTAACTGCCGTGAGCAATATGGTTTCGCGATCGGGTCCACCGGCCGTCTTTCTTTGGGCGCAGTTAGAAGAAAACGCTGACAATGAATTTTTCCGAGAACTGCCATCAGTGCGCCCAGCACCACGAATCATTCTCGGAGGCCCCGGTTGGGATCGAGAAGAGTGCGCTGGCATGGCGATTGTTGAGGATCTAACACAGGCCTGCCTTGAAATTGAGCGTTCAGTAGGAGTTTGAAGCACCGATAGACTTCGCACCTTCACCGATCAGGAGGCGCAATGAGCGAAAACGACAAAATCGCAATGCTCGGCCTGACCTACGATGACGTACTGCTCCTTCCAGATGCCTCTGATGTGGTTCCATCTGAGGTAGATACAACCACCCAACTAACTCGAACAATCTCAATCGCAGTTCCATTGATTTCATCGGCGATGGATACCGTTACCGAATCTGCCATGGCAATCGCTATGGCAAAAGCAGGTGGAATCGGCATTATCCATCGCAACTTGCCGATCGCCGATCAAGTAACGCACGTAAAATTAGTTAAGAACGTCGGCTTGGCAGGTGCTGCAGTTGGCGTTGGCGATGACGGTTTTGCACGCGCCCAGGCCTTGATCGAAGCGGGTGTAGATGTAGTTGTTGTCGATACCGCGCATGGCCATCACCGCGCAGTTCTGGATGCTATTGCTCGCATTAAAAAATTCTCATCAACGATTCAGATTATTGGCGGCAATGTCGCAACTCGAGCTGGTGCACAAGCACTCATTAACGCCGGTGCAGATGCGGTAAAAGTTGGAGTTGGACCGGGTTCAATTTGCACTACCAGAGTTGTGGCAGGTGTTGGTGTTCCGCAAATCACGGCAATTATGGAGGCAGCTAAGGCGTGCAATAAAGCCGGCATACCTTTAATCGCCGATGGTGGCCTTCAATATTCTGGTGACATTGTTAAAGCTATTGTTGCTGGAGCTAATTCGGTAATGCTTGGTTCATTGCTCGCAGGATGTCAAGAATCCCCGGGCGAGCTTGTTGAAATTAGTGGCGTTAAGTACAAGGCATATCGAGGAATGGGTTCACTCGGTGCAATGCAATCGCGCGGTGAACAAAAATCCTATTCGAAGGATCGCTATATGCAAGACGATGTTTTGTCTGAGGATAAATTAGTCCCCGAAGGAATTGAGGGTAAAGTAATTTTCCGCGGAAGTGTTGAAGATGTTGTGCATCAATTAGTTGGTGGCCTTCGCTCAGGAATGGGATATGCAGGGGCTCCAGATATTCAAACTCTGCGCCGTGAAGGACGATTAATTCAAATCACTGCAGCGGGTCTGCAAGAGAGTCATCCACACGATGTGGCACACGTAGCCGATGCTCCTAATTATCAAACGAGAGGTCGCGCATGAGCGAAGTTGAGATTGCACCCGGAAAGCGTGCTCGTACCGCTTATTCATTTGATGACATTGCAATTGTCCCTAGTCGTCGCACACGTGACCCAGAAGAAGTCTCAACGGCTTGGCAAATCGATGCTTACAAGTTCGATTTACCTATGCTCGCAGCCCCAATGGACTCAGTCGTATCCCCAGAGACTGCTATTGAGATAGGTCGCCTCGGTGGCGTAGGAGTTTTGAATCTCGAGGGTCTGTGGACTCGCTATGAAGATCCTCGCATTCCATTGGGCGAAATCGCATCAATGCCAGATAAGCATGCGACTCAACGAATGCAAGAGATTTATAACGAACCAATCAAACCTGAGCTCATTAAGGAGCGGATCAAGCAGATTCGGGATGCTGGCGTCACGGTTGCCGCATCGCTTTCTCCCGCGCGTACCGCTCAACTCCACAAAGCCGTTATTGATGCAGGTGTTGATATTTTTGTTATCCGCGGAACAACGGTCAGCGCCGAACATGTTGCCGCTGAATCAGAAGCGCTAAATCTTAAGAAATTTATTTATGAACTCGACGTTCCGGTAATTGTGGGCGGTGTAGCCACGGCAACTGCGGCACTTCACTTAATGCGTGCAGGTGCTGCTGGAGTATTAGTTGGTTTCGGCGGCGGCGCAACACACACAACTCGTAAAGTCTTAGGAATCGAAGTACCGATGGCATCGGCAGTTGCTGAAGTTGCATCTGCCCGACGCGAATATCTAGATGAGTCTGGTGGACGTTACGTTCATGTAATTGCAGATGGCGCAGTTGGTCGAAGCGGCGATATTGCAAAGGCGATTGCGTGTGGAGCAGACGCGGTCATGATGGGCTCGCCACTTGCTAAAGCGACTGAAGCACCTGGACTCGGCTGGCACTGGGGATCTGAGGCACATCACCAGGTATTACCGCGTGGAGAACGTGTTTCGGTCGGGACCGTTGGAACGCTTGAGGAGATTTTACTCGGACCATCACGAACATCAGATGGTTCAATGAATTTATTTGGCGCACTCCGCCGCGCAATGGCTACCTGCGGTTACTCCGATGTAAAAGAGTTCCAGCGCGTAGAGGTACTTATTCACCGTGCCTAATGATCGTGGCGTATTAGTAGTCGATTTCGGGGCGCAATATGCCCAGCTCATTGCGCGTCGTGTTCGCGAAGCCAATGTGTATAGTGAAATTGTTCCATCGACAATTTCGGCGGCAGAGATACGTCTTAAGAATCCATCTGCCATTATCTTGTCAGGTGGGCCATCGAGTGTTTATGCAGATAATGCGCCGGATTTTGATTCCGCTATTTTTGCTTTAGGTATTCCTATTTTTGGAATCTGCTATGGATTTCAGGTAATGGCCGCGGCTCTTGGCGGCGTTGTGAGTCAAACAGGAAAATCGGAGTTTGGTCGTACTGAAACGCAAGTTTCGCAATCAACAAAAATCTTTGCAAAACTTCCGGCACAGCAAAAGGTTTGGATGTCACATGGTGATGCCGTTACAACTGCCCCATCTGGCTTCATTGTTTGTGCAACAACTGCAGACACTCCAATCGCCGCATTTGAAAATTCAACTGGTGAAATAGCTGGCGTTCAGTTTCACCCAGAGGTTTTGCACTCCGAGCATGGTCAAGCGATCTTGCAGAACTGGTTAGTAAATATTGCTAAATGTGATGCGACGTGGACAACTACAAATATCGCCGAAACAGAGGTTGCTACAGCCAGGGCGCTCATTGGAGACAAACGAGTAATCTGCGGCTTATCTGGTGGAGTAGATTCAGCAGTTGCCGCTGCGATTATTCAGCGTGCTGTAGGAACCCAATTAACCTGCGTATTTGTTGATCACGGCTTACTTCGAAAAGGTGAAGCCGAGCAAGTTGAACGTGATTTTGTTGCATCCACTGGTGTCAACTTAGTTGTCGTAGATGCAAAGGAAATTTTCTTAACTGCGCTTAAAGGCGTGGTAGATCCAGAAGAAAAACGAAAGATTATTGGGCGCGAATTTATTCGGGCCTTTGAAAAGGCGTCACGTGATATTTCCTCCGTTGGAGAAGTAGAGTTTTTAGTTCAGGGCACCCTATATCCAGATGTAGTTGAGTCTGGTGGTGGAACGGGCACTGCAAATATTAAATCTCACCATAATGTTGGTGGCTTGCCTGATGATCTCAAATTCACTTTAGTTGAACCGCTTCGCACCCTGTTTAAAGATGAAGTTCGCCAGGTAGGGATTGAGCTCGGCCTGCCTCAAGAAATCGTTTGGCGCCAACCATTTCCTGGACCGGGGTTGGGAATCAGAATTATCGGCGAAGTTACGCAGGAGCGTTTGGATCTTCTCCGTGAGGCAGATTCAATCGCCCGTTTTGAATTAAGGGCGGCGGGTTTAGATCGTGATATTTGGCAGTGCCCAGTTGTTTTATTAGCTGACGTTCGGTCAGTAGGCGTGCAGGGGGATGGTCGTACTTATGGACACCCCATCGTTTTGCGGCCTGTTTCCAGTGAAGATGCGATGACTGCAGATTGGTCGAGAGTTCCCTATGAAATTCTTGAGAAGATTTCGACTCGAATTACCAATGAGGTGCGCGAAGTCAACAGAGTCGTGTTAGATATAACCAGTAAACCACCAGGAACTATCGAATGGGAATGACCGTGAAAAGATTTCTATCAGTGTGTATTTCACTAACTCTAGTTTTAGCGACTTCAGTAGTTGCTGCTAGTGCTGCACAAAAATCGACGCCAGTTAAATGTGTCGCTACTAAGGCAGTAGGTCATACTCCAAAAGTAGTAAAACCAATTGCAAAACCGCTTACTAAACTTCCTAAAACTTTTACACTTGCTACTAACTGCGGGACAATTGTCATTACAACCGTAGGGAAAAAAGCACCATGGACGCTGACCGAAATGTCCACACTTGCTAAAGCCGGATACTTTGATAACTCCTTGTGTCATCGCCTGACTACTTCTGGAATCTATGTTCTTCAATGTGGCGACCCAACTGCAACTGGCTCAGGTGGCCCTGGATTCTCATATCCAGATGAAAATCTTCCGGCTAATGTAGTTAACAACTATCCAGCGGGCACGGTGGCAATGGCTAACTCAGGGCCGGGTACTAATGGAAGTCAATTCTTTCTAGTTTTTGCCGATACAACGTTAGGACCTAATTACACAATTTGGGGAAAAATTACAAAAGGTTTAGAGATCGTACAAGCGATTGCTAAAGCGGGCGTTAAAGGTGGCGGAGGAGATGGAACACCCAATACAAAGATTGCGCTTACTAAAGTAAGTGTTAGCTAGTTCGTATTAACTATTTTAAAGGCCTCAGCGATGCGACCTTCTTCAAATCCAGCAGCAAGGGCGTTGCGTTGACCCCACTCACGAACCATCACCTCTAAATTCTCATTATGTGCGGTCTGCGATGCATGAGCATGCAGAGCCTTCATCTTTAAATCAAATGTATCGGTGATATCTACAAAGTGATCTGGGTTAGCAAATGCACTCACCCAAACTTCTTTCACTCGCCACGGTGCAAGAGATTCTTCGTGAAGCAGATCGGTAAATGCAAACGGGTTTCGCGCATCAGGGTAAACGGCTTGAATGGCGGCCTCACCAGCTGCTAAATGATCTGGATGACTAGCACCAATGCGATCCCAGTTGCGTTCTGGGCTTTGGCAGACCAAGCGATCAGGTTGGGAAATACGAATCTGTCGGACTAAATCTTTTCGAAGACTAATCGTTGCCTCTAGATGGGCGCCTGCCTCGCGCTGCTCGCGTTGACGAATTGCTGGCATCTCCTCTTTAGTAAAACCAGATTCTTCGCCACCTTGATCACCATTTGTACAAAAGACGTAGGCTACTTCAATACCCTTTTTAACCCATTGGGCAATTGTTCCAGAGGCACCAAAATCTGAATCATCAGGGTGAGCACTTATGACCAAAACTCGTTTGATCTCACTATCGGCGATCGGTTCCATTGCCCTAGCCTAATAGACTTACACTCATGGAGAGTGCTGAAAACTTATTATCAGAACTCAATCCCGCACAGATCGCCGCAGTTACTCATGCGGGAGGCCCTTTATTAGTAGTTGCCGGAGCCGGCTCTGGAAAGACCCGAGTCCTCACACGTCGTATTGCCTATTTAATGTCCCATCGGAATGTAGCCCCCTATCAAATTTTGGCAATTACATTTACCAATAAGGCCGCCGGAGAAATGAAGGTACGGGTCGGCGAATTAGTTGGTCCAGTTGCTCAATCGATGTGGGTTTCAACCTTTCACTCTGCCTGCGTTCGTATCTTGCGACAAGAAGCGATGCGCTTGGGATATAGCAATTCATTTTCAATCTACGACTCTGCTGATTCACTTCGTTTAGTGACTATCGTTGCTAAAGAGTTAAATTTAGATTCGAAACGCTATCCCGCACGACAATTTCAAGCAATGATTTCGAACGCCAAAAATGAACTAATGGGACCTCAAGATTATTTAAATTCAACAAGCAACGCATTTGAACAGGTTGTGGCCGACGTCTATAGTATTTATCAGCAACGTTTACAGCGTGCAAATGCAATGGATTTTGATGATTTGATTTTAAAGACGGTAGAGGTTTTACAGCGATTCCCTGAGGCGAAAGCCCGGTTTAGATCTCGCTTTCGTCATGTGTTAGTTGATGAGTATCAAGATACAAACCACGCGCAGTACATTTTGGTTAAAGAGTTAGTTGGAAGTGACAGTGAGGGATTAGCGCCAGCGGAGTTGTGTGTGGTTGGAGATGCTGATCAATCTATTTATGGCTTTCGTGGCGCGACAATTCGAAACATCTTGCAATTCGAACTCGATTATCCAAATGCGACAACGGTTTTACTTGAGCAAAACTATAGATCAACCCAAAATATACTAAGCGCTGCAAATGCCGTTATTACAAAGAACCAGAGTCGCAAGGAGAAAAACCTCTGGACAGATTCAGGCTCGGGAGCACTCCTCACCGGCTATGTTGCAGAAAATGAACATGACGAAGCGAGATTTGTTGCCGATGAAATTCGAGCACTTCAACGTGAAGAAAAGTCACGGCCAGGGAATACTGCGATTTTTTATCGCACTAATGCACAATCACGTGTCTTCGAAGAAGTATTTATGCGTGAAGCGTTGCCATACAAAGTCGTCGGTGGGTTGCGATTCTATGAACGCCGCGAAGTTAAGGATTTATTGGCCTACCTGAGAGTATTAACTAACTTAGAAGATGAGATCTCCTTGCGCAGAATCATTAATCTACCCAAACGCGGAATCGGTGATACATCTCTAGATTACGTCGATCAATTTGCCAGAGCTCAAGGAATATCTTTTTGGGCAGGTTTGCTCAGATGTTCTGAGGCAATCGGCTTACCTGCTCGTGCTGCGCAATCGATTCAAGAGTTTACGTCAATGATCAGCGCTCTCAATGTTTTAGTTGAAGCTAAAACTCGACCATCGGTGATCGTTGAGGCAGCACTCGAACAATCAGGTCTATTGAAGGAATTGGCTGATAGCACCGACCCTCAAGATGAGGTCCGTGTTGAGAATCTAAAAGAGTTAGTGGCAGTTTCAATGGAGTACGAGGAGCGTGAGTTTGAGGAATTAATTGATGATGAAGAGATTTCTTTGGCTGGCTTCTTGGAGAAAGTTTCCTTAGTCGCCGATGCCGACGAGATCCCTGAAGGTGATGACCATGGGGGAGTTGTAACTATGATGACGTTACATACTGCCAAGGGACTTGAATTCCCAACAGTATTTTTAACTGGAATGGAAGATGGAGTCTTTCCACACTCTCGAACTCTTGGAGAAAAAGATGAGGTTGAAGAAGAGCGACGTCTTGCTTACGTAGGCTTAACTCGCGCACGCGAGCGACTTTATATTTCACGTGCGCAGTATCGTTCAACATGGGGTGCACCAAATTACAATCCCCCATCACGCTTTTTAGATGAGATCCCGGAAGATGTAATCGAATGGCGAAACGAGAGTTCAACTTCGCTTTCTCCATCTTTGATAAAGCGATCTCGGGTTGCTACTTCGCCACCACCTCGGGCCACCGGCAAGAAAGCCTTCTCAATCGAATTGAGCGTCGGAGAGCGTGTGTCACATGACACATTTGGTTTGGGCACCGTTATTTCGGTGGCAGGTGAGGCAGATAAGGCAGAGGCCACAATTAAATTTGGTCAGTATGGCGAGAAGCGATTGCTGCTGCGCTATGCACCCGTTGAGAAGCTCTAGGATTACCCCCTAATCATGATGTGGAGCACTCGTGGATCTATTTGAATATCAGGCCCGTGACTTATTTGAAAAGCATGGCGTCCCAGTTTTAGCTGCAGCTATAGCAACCACGGCGGACGAGGCCGAGGCCGCCGCAAAAAAAATCGGTGGAAAAGTAGTCGTTAAGGCGCAAGTAAAAACCGGTGGGCGCGGAAAGGCTGGAGGCGTGAAGCTTGCAGAGGATGCCGCCGATGCACGGGAAAAAGCAGGCGCAATTCTCGGAATGGACATTAAGGGCCACATAGTTCGGACCGTCATGATTGCAGCCGCGGCACCCATTGAAGCTGAGTATTACTTAGCAATTCTCTTAGATCGCTCAAATCGAACATTCCTAGTTATGGCTTCAGTCTCTGGTGGAATGGACATTGAAGAGGTGGCTCACTCTGCTCCGGAAAAATTGGCCAAGATTCCAGTTTCCGCTGTCGATGGAATTAGTGCAGCAAAGGCTAAAGAGATTGTTAGCGCCGCTAACTTTCCACTTGATGTGGCAGACCAAGTAGCCGAAGTTTTATTGAAGCTGTGGGATGTTTTTCAATCTGAGGATGCAACTTTGGTCGAAGTTAATCCACTCGTGAAGACTAAAGATGGCAAAGTTATTGCACTTGATGGGAAAATCACTTTAGATGACAACGCTGAGTTCCGCCAGGGTGATCATGCGGCTCTAGTCGACCACGATGCAACAAATGAACTCGAAGCGGCGGCGAAGGCGAAAGATTTGAATTATGTGAAACTAGATGGACAAGTTGGAATTATTGGCAATGGTGCTGGACTTGTAATGAGCACGCTCGACGTTGTTGCATATGCTGGGAAAAAGCATGGTGGGGTTTTACCGGCCAACTTCCTAGATATTGGCGGAGGTGCGTCGGCTCAAGTTATGGCCGATGGACTCTCGATTATTCTCGGCGATAGCGATGTTAAAAGTGTTTTCGTAAATGTCTTTGGTGGAATTACTTCATGTGATGCAGTAGCAACTGGAATTGTGCAGGCGCTGGAGCTTCTAGGTCCTAAAGCAACTAAACCCATAGTTGTTCGATTAGATGGCAACAATGTTATTGAGGGGCGTGCAATTTTAGCCAAGGCAGGACACCCATTAATCGAACAAGTCGACACAATGGATGGAGCAGCAAACCGTGCTGCAGAGTTGGCGGCGTTGTAAATGGCAATTTTTCTCGATGAAAACTCGGTTGTAATCGTTCAAGGCATGACCGGATCTGAAGGGACTAAACACACTCGTCGCATGTTGGCATCTGGAACCAAGGTCGTTGGAGGAGTTACTCCAGGTAAAGGTGGACAAATCGTTGATATCGATGGCCACCAACTTCCAGTGTTTAATACGGTCGCGCAGGCGATGAGTGCGACAGGGGCAAATACTTCTGTTGTTTTTGTTCCGCCAAAGTTTGCTAAAGCCGCGGTCATAGATGCAATTGATTCAGCCATGCCTCTAGTAGTTGTTATTACAGAGGGTATTCCTGTTCACGATTCCGCAAGTTTTTATGCCTACTCGGTAAGTAAGGGAACTACGCGCATTATTGGTCCTAACTGTCCTGGATTAATAAGTCCTGGGAAATCTAATGTTGGAATTATTCCAGCCGACATTACAGGTGCTGGTCCAATCGGCTTAGTTTCAAAATCTGGAACTCTCACTTACCAAATGATGTACGAACTTCGTGATATTGGTTTTAGTACTGCAATTGGAATCGGTGGAGATCCCGTTATCGGAACAACTCACATCGATGCGTTACGAGCATTTCAAGACGACCCGGATACAAAAGCGATTGTCATGATCGGTGAAATCGGTGGCGATGCCGAAGAGCGTGCAGCTGCATTTATTGCTGAGTATGTAACTAAGCCCGTGGTCGGATATGTTGCCGGGTTTACTGCCCCCGAAGGCAAAACTATGGGACATGCAGGTGCAATTGTCTCGGGCTCTTCTGGAACTGCCCAGGGAAAGAAAGATGCACTAGAAGCTGCCGGCGTAAAAGTCGGCCAGACTCCAAGTGAGACCGCCCAGTTGTTGCGCGAAATCTTGGGGCGCTAAAGAAAATGTTCGCACGCGTACTTGGGTCGACTTTGACCCAAGTGCTGCGAAGTGTTGCTTTACTTCTTCTACCAATCTCGTTCATCGCCTTACTCGCATGGGCTACAGCGGGTAGCGCCACAGGAAACACGGGAGATCCACTACGCGCAGGGATGTGGATTTGGCTGGGCGCTCATCACATTCCATTCACTCTTGCTCTGCCCCCAGCAAATGCCGCTGGATTTCTTTCCTATTTGCCACTCGGAGCTTTAGTAATTCCCGTCTTAGTAGTTCGAAATGGCGTAGCACGACTCTTTGATCGATTAGATGGAAATCCCTCAATGTTCACCGCAGCTCGAATTCTCTTTGCCATTCTTTATAGCGGGATTGGAACTCTCTTTGCATTCTTTAGTTCCACTTCGGGAGTTAAACCAATGTGGTATCTGGCGCCCGTTTTCTTGCTGCCGATAACTTTGATCAGCGCGGCAAGCGTAGGCCGTCGATTAATTTTTGGACAGGCGATTCTCTTTAGCACTCGAATACTCGCACTCTTATTAGGTATCTCATCAATTGTATTTGGAGCATTAATCTTTATGAATCTCTCTACAGTTGAAAGTTTAACTGTGGTTCTTGAGCCTGGAATAATAGGAGGTTTATTACTTTTACTTCTTAATATCCTCTATATTCCAAATGCAGCAATCGCCACACTTAGTTACTTTTCAGGAGCCGGCTTTGCAATTGGCACCGGCTCCACAATTTCACCGCTCAGTTATGATCTCAATTCAATTCCAGCATTTCCATTGTTGGGCGCACTTCCATCAAGTACTTCTTCTTATGCGCTTTTTGGAATTTTAGTAATTGTCTTGTCAGGCGCGCTACTTGCAAGTTGGACAGTGGCGCTAAGTTCCAGAATTCTGATTCAATCACTATTTATTTCAGTGGTTATTACAGCGCTCACGGCCTATGCCGGAAGTGGTGCCCTCATTACTGAGGCCATGTCTTCAATGGGTGTGTCACCATGGAAATTCACTCTTGCAGTCAGCGGAGAATTAATAGTCGGAGCTTTACTCGCACTCTATCTTCCGCGAATTGGGAGGCGATAGTGGCTTGTAGGTTAGTAATTTTGGCGTCAGGAACTGGCACTATTGCGCAAGCAATAATAGATGCGCACGAGTTAGATATCGAAGTTGTCGCGGTTCTAAGTGATCAAGTTGCTTCTCAAGTTTTAGAGAGAGCAAGAACCGCTGGAATTCCGAATGAGTGCATTCCGGTTGGTAATTCACGAAATCAGTGGAACTCTGAAATTATTGAAAAGACTGCGGCATTTGAACCAGATTTAGTTGTCAGTGCAGGTTTCATGCGGATATTGCCGCCTGATTTTGTCCATCGTTTCCCCACTATAAATATTCACCCCTCCCTACTGCCCGATTTCCCCGGGGCTCATGCCGTGCGCGACGCCTTGGCTGCTGGCGTGTTAACCACAGGTTCAACTGTTCACTGGGTTGATGCAGGTGTCGACACTGGTCCGATAATTACACAAATGCAGGTTCCCGTACTTCCAGGTGACGATGAAATAACTCTTCATGAGAGAATTAAGAAAATTGAACGAGGTCTCATGGTTACGACCATCGCCTTAATCCTTCCAACACTGGAGCAACATGTCTGAACTAAAACCTATACGTCGTGCTCTAGTAAGTGTCTACGACAAGAGACGTCTTCTGGAGATAGGAAAGGTGTTGAGTGATGCGGGAATCGAAATTCTTTCTACAGGTTCAACTGCCGCTGCGCTAGCTACTGCGGGGATTCCAGTCACTGAGGTTAGCGCTTACACAGGCTTCCCGGAAATCATGGGTGGCCGAGTAAAGACGTTACATCCCCGTGTGCACTCCGGAATCTTGGCCGATCACAATAACCCTGACCACATGTCGGCAATTGCTGAATTAAATATTGAACCATTTGATTTAGTCATTATTAATCTCTATCCCTTTTCGCAAACAATTGCATCAGGGGCCGATTTTGCTGAATGTATCGAACAGATAGATATTGGCGGGCCATCAATGTTGCGTGGTGCTGCAAAAAATCACGGTTCGATTGCCGTAATTAGTCACACATCCCAGTACGACGCGTTGATTAACGCAGTAAAGGTTGGTGGATTCACATTAGCCGAGCGCCGGGCGTTAGCGCTTTACGCTTTTAGGACAACGGCCGAATATGACTTAGCAATCGCTACATGGCTAGGGCACGGTGAAGAACTGCCCGATTGGTTCGGTCGCATTTACCATCGCGAAAACTCGCTTCGCTATGGGGAAAATCCCCACCAAGGCGCCGCGATTTATTCAGATGGAGCTGCTGGAATTGTCGGGGCTCTTCAACTGCACGGCAAGGAGATGTCCTTTAATAACTACACCGATGCCGATGCAGCTTGGCGTGCAGCCCTTGATCACAAAGATCCATGTGTTGCTATTATCAAGCATTCAAATCCATGTGGAATTGCCACGGCCAGCGATATTGCAACGGCTCACAAAAAAGCACACGACTGCGATCCTGTCTCTGCCTTTGGTGGCGTCGTCGCAGCTAATCGTGAAGTTACCCTGCAGATGGCGAGCCAACTCTCCGAAATATTTACAGAAGTTGTCATTGCACCGAGTTATGCGGCAGGTGCAGTAGAACTTCTTGCAAAAAAACCATCGATTCGAATTCTTCAATGTGGTGTTTCAAAGATTTCCACAATTGAGTTGCGACCAGTATCTGGTGGAACCTTGTTGCAGCACATGGATTTGATTGATGCACCAGGTGATTCATCCACGAACTGGAAGCAAGTCAGTGGAGAACCAGTGAGTGCAAGCCTCATTAAGGAGCTCGAGTTTGCTTGGAGATCGGTGCGCGCAGTAAAAAGCAATGCGATTGTTTTAAGCAGTAACAGCGCTTCGGTTGGAATTGGAATGGGACAGGTCAATCGTGTCGATTCTGCGCGCTTAGCAGTAACACGTGCTGGGGATCGGGCACAAGGATCGGTCGCAGCAAGTGATGCCTTTTTCCCGTTTGCTGACGGCCTACAAATTTTGATTGATGCAGGTATTAGCGCGGTAGTTCAACCTGGTGGAAGTGTTCGCGATGAGGAAGTTATTGCAGCAGCTCAAAACGCTGGCGTTGCGATGTTTTTCACAGGTACACGCCATTTCTCTCACGCATAGGGCTGCAATAGGATTGCTCATATGAGCGCACAGATTCTAGATGGCAAGGCGCTTGCAGCGTCGATTAAATCTCAACTCGCAGTTCGAGTAGTTGAACTTAAGTCCCGAGGAATCACGCCCGGCCTTGGCACAGTATTAGTTGGCGATGACCCTGGTTCTCACTCTTATGTTGGTGGAAAACATCGCGACTGTCATGAAATTGGAATCAATTCAATTCGTGTAGACCTCTCAGCCGATGCGACAGAGGCCGATGTCATGGCGGCAATTAAAGATCTCAATGCATCATCGGAATGCACGGGCTACATTGTGCAACTTCCTTTGCCTAAGGGGATTAACACTCAGCGAGTATTAGAGGCTATTGATCCAACCAAAGATGCCGATGGATTGCATCCCATGAACTTAGGCCGCTTGGTATCTGGCTATGACGCGCCTCTGCCATGTACACCGCATGGAATTGTTGAACTTCTAACGCACTACGGAATTAGTACTAAAGGTGCTGAAGTGACAGTAATTGGACGAGGACTCACAGTTGGTCGACCACTTGGATTATTACTCACGCGAAAGCAAGAAAATGCAACCGTAACGTTGACCCATACCGGAACTAAAGATTTGCTCACCCACACTAAGAACGCAGACATTATTGTTGCAGCGATTGGCCAAGCACATTTCTTAAAGGCGGAGATGATCAAAGCCGGCGCAGTTGTCATTGATGTTGGAATATCCCGTACCGAAGCTGGTCTGCTGGGCGATGTGGATCCGGGAGTAATGAAGGTTGCATCGTGGGTTGCACCAATGCCAGGGGGAGTCGGTCCTATGACACGTGCTATGTTGATAAAAAATGTAGTGGATGCATGCAGCTGAATAACCGCGCACTAGGGGTTTTTAGCAATACCTCGATACTCATTGGCGTCGCCTTGGGCATGGGGGGCGTCGTGCGAGGTGGATCACTTTTTATCGCTATCGGAACGGCCGGTGTAGCGTTGAAGGCACGGAGTTCGCGTAAGTTTGACTTTTATTTTCCACTCATTATTGCGATAGCTCTATTTGCGCTGGCAGTTGCACTTCCTCGCGGGCGGTAGAGTTGGCTGAGTGCCACGCATAGTTAGCAGAGGGAGTACGCCATGGGCGGAAAAGTTACAGTAGTCGGTGCAGGTTTTTACGGTTCAACTACCGCTCTTCGATTAGCCGAATATGACATCTTTGACACGGTAGTTCTCACCGACATTGTCGAAGGTAAACCTGAGGGTTTAGCCCTTGATATGAATCAATCTCGATCCATTGAGGGTTTTGAGACAAAGATTATTGGTGCCACAACTACTGCCGAAGGCGGCGGGTATGAGGCAACGGCAAACTCTGATGTTGTAGTTATCACTGCTGGACTTCCACGAAAGCCAGGCATGAGCCGGATGGATTTAATCGGAGTTAACGCCGGAATCGTTCGCGGCGTCGCCGAAAATATTGCCAAGCATTCACCTAACGCCGTCATTATTGTTGTATCAAATCCACTCGATGAGATGACATCCCTTGCTCAACTTGCAACGGGTTTTCCTAAGAACCGCGTTATGGGTCAGGCGGGAATGCTAGATACCGCCCGCTTTACTAACTTCGTTGCTGAAAAACTCGCCGTAAAAGTTGGCGCAGTTAAAACTCTCACTCTGGGATCACACGGTGACACGATGGTTCCAGTTCCAAGTCGCTGTACAGTAAATGGACAAGCACTCAGTGATCTTTTATCTGCAAGCGAGATTGATGAATTAGTTGATCGAACTCGTAACGGTGGCGCCGAAGTTGTGGCACTTCTTAAAACAGGCTCTGCCTATTACGCACCCTCTGCCGCAGCTGCTCGGATGGCTAAAGCTGTCATTGAAGATTCAGGTGCAGTCATGCCGGTCTGTGCATGGGTTGATGGTGAATATGGAATCTCTGGTGTCTATCTTGGTGTTGAAGCCGAGATTGGTCGCAATGGAATTAATAAAGTTGTTGAAAGTGCACTCACAGATGTGGAAGTGGCTGCTCTTAGAGCCGCTGCTGAAGCCGTGCGTGCAAAACAAGCCGATGTCCAAACACTCTAAATAGGGAGCCCAACGCATGGCCAAGATCAAAGTAGAAGGAACCGTAGTTGAGCTAGATGGCGACGAGATGACTCGCATTATTTGGCAGTTCATCAAGGAGTCACTAATTCTTCCTTATCTCGATGTAAACCTTGATTACTACGACCTCGGAATGGAAAATCGTGATGCAACCGATGATCAAGTAACAATTGATTCAGCACATGCGATTCAAAAACATGGTGTCGGCATTAAGTGCGCAACTATCACTCCTGATGAGGCACGTGTTGAAGAATTCGGACTTAAGAAGATGTGGAAATCTCCTAACGGCACCGTTCGTAACATCCTAGGCGGCGTGATTTTCCGCGAACCAATTATCATCAGCAATGTTCCACGCTTGGTACCTCACTGGACTAAACCAATCGTTATCGGCCGTCACGCATTTGGCGACCAGTACCGCGCTACTGATTTCTTAGTGCCAAGTGCCGGAAAGTTAACGATGACATTTGTGCCTGCGGATGGTTCAAAGCCCACCGAATATAACGTCTTTGATTTTCCATCATCAGGAATTGCGATGGGCATGTACAACATGGATGAATCAATCCGCGATTTCGCGCGAGCTTCCCTTAACTACGGTCTCAACCGTAACTTCCCGGTTTATCTCTCGACTAAGAACACAATTCTGAAGGCCTACGACGGTCGCTTTAAAGATATCTTTGAAGAGATTTTCCAAGCCGAATTTAAAACCGCATTCGATGCTGCTGGTATTTGGTATGAACACCGCTTAATCGACGACATGGTTGCGATGTCACTTCGCATGGAGGGTGGATATGTCTGGGCATGTAAGAACTATGACGGGGATGTTCAATCTGACACTGTTGCTCAAGGGTATGGATCACTTGGTTTAATGACATCGGTGCTAATGACTCCAGATGGGAAGATTGTTGAATCCGAAGCCGCTCATGGCACAGTGACCCGTCACTACCGTGATCATCAAAAAGGTAAAGCAACTTCTACAAATCCAATCGCATCTATTTTTGCCTGGACACGTGGATTAGCACACCGTGCAAAGTTAGATAACAACGCCGAACTTGCCGCTTTCTGTGAAACGCTTGAGCGCGTCTGTATTGAAACTGTTGAACAGGGAAAGATGACTAAGGATTTAGCACTCCTTATTTCTAAGACTGCACCTTGGCAAACAACGCAAGAGTTCTTGAGCTCCATCGATGAAAACTTAAAGAAAGCCATGGCTTAATAAGGTTTAAAAATGCAGACTAAAGTCTTCGTCGTCGATGATCATGAGCTTGTTCGAAAGGGCTTAATAGATCTTATCGACGCTGAAGCGGATTTATCAGTGGTCGGAAGTGCGGCAAATTGTGAAGATGCTCTTGCAAACTTTGCCGCCTTGGATGCCGATGTCGCGGTTTTAGATGTGCGATTACCAGATGGAAATGGCATTGAACTCTGTCGAGAGCTAATAAACCTCAAGCCCGAGTTAAAGGTATTAATGCTCACGTCGTTTCAAGATGATGAAGCCCTTCTTGGTGCAGTCCTTGGAGGGGCCGTTGGTTATTTAATCAAAGATATAAAGAATTTAGAGCTTCTTGCATCAATTCGCAAAGTTGCAGCAGGGGAAAGTTTTCTAGATACAAAGTTAATCTCGTCAGTAACTAATCGCCTTCGTGAAAATAGAAACCCTGCAAGTGAAATCTATGAACTGACCGATCAAGAACAGCGCGTACTTGAATTTATTGGTAAAGGTATGACTAATAGAGAGATTGCAAAGAATATGTTCTTGGCCGAAAAGACAGTTAAGAACTATGTTTCTTCACTTCTTAGAAAACTAGGTCTTGAACGCCGCACGCAGGCTGCGGCCATGGCGGTCCGATTGAGTGTAGGTAGAAGCTAAAGGCTTGCCCTCCACATTGTTCGTGTACCCGAAACACCATCTTTAACAATCTCAAACTCCCCACCCCTAGCCACAGCTCGCCGTTCAAGGTTGAGGAGCCCGCTCTTTCGCTCGCCCGCAACATAACCTTTGCCGTTATCTACGACCCGAATTTCACAGTATGTCTGGTTAGCAAGAACTACAAGGTCAATCTGCGTAGCATCTGCATGTCGAATGGCATTGGTAACAAGCTCGCGGATGACTGGGATCACTTGATTTGCAAGCTCTTCACCAATCATTGTGTCAATGGGGCCTTGAAAAGAAAAGGAAATTTGGAAGCCAGCGACCGCACTGAGAGAAGCGACTTCGCTCACAATTAAAGTTCGGATGTCTGCGATGGGATGATTATCTTGTAAAGCAAAAATAGTTGTCCTAATTTGCTGGACGGTAGAATCAAGATTATCTAGCGTACTTTGAATCTTTGTTAAAGATTCTGCTGAGAGGGAAGGATCCAACTCAACTGACTGTAGCGAAATTCCCGAGGCAAATAGCCTTTGAATAACCAGATCATGTAAATCGCGAGCTATTCGCTCACGCTCCGCTAAGACGCTGACTTGGTTTTGCGCAATATGGCCGCGGTAACTATCAATTGCAACGCCAGCAGCCGACGCTAAAACAACTACTAGTTTTTCATCCTCTTCGGTGAAATCTTTTCCATTGCGTTTTTGTGTCAAATAAATACTTCCATAGAGCTCATTACGAATTCGAATCGGAACTCCTAAGAATCCCGACATCGCAGGATGTCCTTTTGGAAAGCCAACTGAAGATGGATGGTCCGTTATCACTGATACACGCAGTGGTTGCGGTACTGCAAGTAAGTGGCCAAGTAGGCCCTTACCTTCAGGGAAAGTGTCGATCTCATCGGCAGTTTCATCACTCATACCAACGTATGTGAAATCCTCAAGGGTTCCATCTGAGGTAATTGACCCGAGAGCTCCGTAAGTACAGTCGGTAATGAGAACCGCATTTTGTATGAGTCGCTTAAGTGATGTCTTTAAGTCTTGGCCCTTGGCTACATCCATGACGGCCTCAGATAGCGCGCTAAGCCGGGTGACATCCATGGCAAGAGTCTGCCCAATATCACCCGGAATAACGAGTTTGCTTTTAACTTCTAGCTTCTGCGCCTTTACGTGTGTAGAACCACCATGCAATGGCCGTTCCTACTACAGCAAAGAGGGCGACACCTTGGAAAAAGCCGGCTGGTGCCATGAGTGAAAGCAGTACACCAAAGATAAAGGGACCGAAAGCGGCGATTGCCCCGGTCCATCCAAGTACACCACCAGCTTGACGTGGTTCAAAGATCATCGGCATCTGTTTAAAGGTACTTGCATTGCCAACGCCTGCGAAGAAGAAGATGGCCATCATTCCCCAGAAAAAACTCATAAAGTCATCACTGCTCGCCGGAGAGAGTTGGCCAGATGTAAAGAATGCTGACACCGCGATACCTAGACCCGAAATGAAAGTAAGAATTCCTCCACCTAATCGATCGGCGATTGGTCCACTAATTACTCGTGCTGCAGAGCCAACTAGCGGTCCAAAGAATGCAAACTTTACTGGGTCGGGCGCATTCGCGAACTCTCCAAAGAGATTCTTAATGAGTAGGCCGAACTGTGCAGAAAATCCTGCGAAAGTTCCAAAAGTCATAAAGTAGAGAATTGTCATTAACCACGTGTGTTTGTTATTGAAAATATCTAGTTGTTCTTTAACGCCACGTGAAGTAACAGGTACTGACTTCAAAAATTTCCAAGAGATGAAGACTGAGAGAACTACGAATGGGACCCAGACGAGACCGGCATTTTGATACCAGACCGATTTATCAATTCCCTTTACTTCATCTACAAATCGCTGAGGAGCTCCGAGAGTTGCACCGAACATTGCCGAACCAACGATTATTGGAGTGAAGAATTGAATAATACTGACGCCGAAGTTTCCAACACCGGCTTGTATACCGAGCGCCAATCCCTGTTTAGATTTAGGGAAGAAATATGAGGTACTCGGCATAAAGCCCGAAAATACTCCACCACCGATTCCAGAGAGGAAGGCGAGAATTAATAACGCTACATAAGGTGTCGATGGTGAGCGCACCGCAAATGACCAACCGACAAGTGGAAATATAAGCAGAGCTGTTGAGTACGTAACTAATTTACGCGTTCCTAAAATTGGTGGTAAGAACATCCAAATCAAACGAAGACCACCACCGGCAAGTCCAGGCATTGCCGCCAGCCAGTAGAGCTCTTTCTTGCTTAGGTCAAAGCCTAAGTTATTGAGTTTTGGCGCTAGGGCTGAGACTAAGAACCAGCTCATAAAGCCTAGTGTTAACGCGTAGGTTGTTACCCAGAGGGTTTTCCATGCCGTCTTTGAATCCCACTTTCCTTCGACATTTGGATCCCAGGATTCGAGCCACTCAGAGGATTTAACTTTTTGGGCAGACATTTCAATCTCCATTCATTTGAGAGTTGTCGTAATCAATCTGGTTTTTAAGTGTCGGGCTAGCCTTGTGCAGCATTTTTACAATTACTACATGCATCCAAACTGTCGCGATGAGAGTTAATAAGAAGAGAACGACGAAGGTCGATTGAGGTAGGCCAGTCCAACTCCGGACATAAACGAATAGAGGTGGTAGTAAGAAACCACCTAGCGCTCCTAGAGTTCCAACAAGTCCTCCAACAGCACCGACATCATTAGGGAAGTACTCCGGAATGTGCTTAAAGACTGCGGCCTTACCTATACCCATAGAACATCCGACAATAAAAAGTAGAGCGGTAAAAGGCACTACACCTAAACTATAAGGCAAAACCTCTCTTGGTCCATCGGGTGTATTTAAAACGATGTAACCAAATGGTGCGGCTAAGAAAAGCAGAGCCAATAACATGGAAAGAAAAGTTCCATACATTAAGCGACGCGCCCCCATTTTGTCAGAAATATACCCACCAAGCGGTCGAAGCAGAGAGGCCGGAAAGATAAATAGTGCCGTTAAGAGCGCGGCTTTCTGTAGCTCCAATCCGTAAACCGAGACATAGTATTTTGGCATCCAAGAGGCAAGGGCGACATAAGCTCCAAATACAATCACATAGTAGAAAGAAAATCTCCACACCTGCAGGAAGCGCAATGGCGCAAACATCTGGCGTAGAGGCCGTGATGCTTGCAGATTTTCAGCATCTGCAGGTGTGAAAAATTGTATTGCAGCAGCGGTAAGGACTAGAAGTACTGCGTACAAGGCAGGTACGAAGCGCCAGCCACCGGGAATGATTCCGCCAAGGTATGAACCGCCAACAGTGCCGGCGATTACAACGGGACCGATGAACTTGGTGGCCGATGCACCGACATTTCCTGCGCCAAAAACACCTAGCGCAAATCCCTGTCGGCTGCGATCAAACCAGTGCGAGTTCCAAGCAATTCCAACGCTGAATAGGTTTCCTGCAAAGCCGACAAAGAAAGCTAAGACAAGTAGCCACGTATATGTGAGTTCAATATGTGCCAAGAGATAAGCAGGGATAGAGGTAACCAGCAACATAACCACAGTTACTTTTTTACCGCCAATTCGATCTGCAAGCACACCCAAAAGTAATCGCCAGATTGAACCATTGAGAATTGCAACTGATGAAAGCCAAGCCAATTGAGAATCACTAATTCCAAACTCTTTCTGAATCGGAATTCCGAGAACACCGAACATTAACCAAACTGCAAACATCAAAGTAAATGCGAATGTTGAAAGTGTTAGCACTCTTCCTGAACCACTGCGTTGTGACATTAAAACCCCTTTATTTCTGTACAAATCCTAAGCAAAGGGTGCTCTTTTTAGGCCAGTGAAAATAGGGTCTTTGTACCTATATTGACGCGGGGTTATGCGAGAGAGAATTGAATCATGAAAAGTAACGCGCCCTCAGGAATCGATATTGAACAATCACTTGTCAAGCTCGGAAGATATTTTTCAAAAGGAGTTGTTTCTGAAGATCTACGTTCGATCACAAAAATAGGTGGGCGTGAAGGCGATGATTTCTATCGTGATCGTTGGAGTCATGACAAAGTAGTTCGCTCAACACATGGTGTTAACTGCACGGGATCATGTTCGTGGAAAGTTTATGTTAAAGATGGAATCATCACATGGGAAACACAACAGACTGATTACCCATCAGTTGGACCAGACTCTCCAGAGTACGAACCCCGTGGCTGTCCACGCGGTG
>JACSDF010000023.1 GCA_015660815.1 Actinomycetota bacterium | reverse complement strand
GAGGGTCTTGCATTAATTAATGGAACTGATGGAATGCTCGGTATGTTGATTATGGCCTGCGCCGACCTTGAACATTTATGTGCTGTTGCCGACATAACAACTGCGATGAGTATTGAAGGTCTGCTCGGTACTGATCGCGTCTTTGCACCTGATTTGCACTCACCTCTTCGCCCACACATCGGTCAAGCCGCAAGCGCGGCCAATATTTATGCGATGCTAAAAGGATCAGGAATCGTTGCTTCGCATTTAGAAAATGATTCGCGGGTGCAAGATGCTTATTCGCTACGTTGTGCCCCACAAGTAAATGGCGCAGTTCGCGACACAATTTCTCATGCATCAACTATTGCCGCACGTGAATTAGAAAGTTCGATTGACAATCCAGTTGTTATGCCCGATGGTCGCGTTGAATCAAATGGAAACTTTCATGGAGCACCTGTTGGTTATGTTCTAGATTTTTTAGCTATCGCAGCCACAGATTTAGGCTCAATGTCAGAGCGTCGTACCGACCGAGCACTAGATCAACACAGATCTGCGGGCCTGCCACCATTTCTGGCCCATGATCCAGGTGTTGATTCTGGACTGAAGATCATGTGTCGATGGGCTGGTCTGCTGCGCGCAAACTGCGAATAGTAGTTGAAAACCTTTCACGAATCTTGGCCATTGAATTAGTGACATCGGCCCGCGCAATTGAATTTCGTGAAGGACTAACACCATCGCCTGCAACCGCGCGCGTTATTAAAGAGCTTCGTAAAACTGTGCCAGGGGTCGGTCCAGATCGCTTTTTATCTCCTGAGCTTGAAGCTGCAACAACGTTAATTAATTCAGGTGCGGTTTTAGCTGCCGCGAAAGAAGTAGTTCCGACACTTACCTAGAAGCAAAACCTGCGGCGGCCTCTAGAACTAATAGTGCTGCAAGCCGCACGGTGCGTTGATCTGGTGAATCAAGGGCTGCATCGATTTCAGTAATATCGATTGCACGAACTCGCTTGTCGGAGGCTAGTAAAAAGGCAGCCTGTCGAAGTTCATCGGCAGATATTCCACCTGGCATCGCCGCCGGACATGCTGGCACCACACTGCGATCACACACATCGACATCTAGATCAACATAGATTTCACGACCACCTGCACCTGCGATTTCTAAACCTTGCGAAACAACATCCGTGATTGTGCGTTCACGAAGTTCAGCACGAGAAATAACCGTGATTCCATTTTCTTGAGCTCGAGCAGAATATTCGGCACTATTGGCAAAGTCAGCAATACCGATTTGAACAATGTTTTTTCCCGGCAATCCCGCTTGAATTAACTGCCAGACGGGCGAGCCATTTGAATTACCATCGCGCAAATCATGGTGGGCATCAAAGGTAATAAGGCCAATGTTAGATAAATCTGGCCACAGCGCAGATGCCACTGAGTATGTAATTGAATTATCACCACCTAATGCAATTACCAACTTGTGCTGTGTTAACAATCCACTTACGGCTGCTTTTACGCATTCATGACCCTCAACTCCATCGGGGGAATCCACATCTCCTAAATCAGTAAAAGTATTTCCTACCAAATCAATTTTTGCCGAAGTAGAAAAAGTTGAATATCGCGCTAACGCTGTTCTAATAGCAGCAGGAGTTAAATGCGCACTGGTTGCAGAAATCGAACTTTCATGTGCTGGCACGCCAATGAGTGCGATATCAGCCTTGCCATTGCTTGCTGAAAAGAGAGTATTTGCGCGCAGCCATTTAGGGTCGTGGGGCAAAGCCGCTGCAGACATAGGTTTATCGTAGAGGCTAACGACTGTATTGCTCGAGCAACTAAATTCCGGAGGCTAGACCTTCACAACGCGGATCGGAGCCAAACATAAATGTGCCCGTTGGTGAGACCTCTAACAGTTGAACTGAAGAGCCATGTGCCCAAGCTCCAATTGCCGAGATCTTATGGCCTCTTGCTCTTAAATCATCAATTACCTCTGAACTAACACGATTTTCGATCTCTAAAACCCCGCTCCCGTTTTCATCCAAGGAACTTTGCCCGGCAGCGCTTAGGTGTTGCCATCGCGGTGATTCAATCGCTTCTTGAACATTCATACCTAAATCCACAACATTAATAATTAACTGCAGATTCGTCTGAACTTGGATGTTTGCCCCTGGCGTTCCACCCACGAGATAAAGGGAGCCATCTTCTCGTGTCGCCGACCATGCATTCAGAGTGTGAGCGGGGCGTTTTCCAGGTTGAATAAAGTTGGGGGATTGAGGATCCAAAGAAAAACCAGTCAATCGGTTGTTCAATACGATGCCGGTTCCGGGAATCACCCACGAACTTCCAAATCCATGGAATACCGATTGAATCCAAGAAACTGCATTACCTTCGGCATCCGCGACTAAAAAATAGGTCGTATCGCTACCTTCGCTAGTTGCCGCGTCTTCATTATTTGCCTCTGCCATATTAATTTGCGGCAGTCGCCAATCTATATTTTCCTTTGACAATACCTTCTCAACATTGACATCGAGAAACTCGGGATCGCCCAAGATTAAATTTCTATCAGTGAAACCAATTTTTTTACTCTCAACGCCAACATGAATGCGATCTGCTTCATCCAAAGAGGAGATATTAAATCTCTCACAGAGCAGAAGCTCTTCCATCAAAATCATTCCTTGAGTTGGGGGAGGCTGGCCATAGATAGTGAAATCACGATATTTAATGGAGAGTGGGACTAAAACACGTGTCGAATGTGATTTTAAATCCTGCGCATTAAACCATCCATCTGAAGCGCTAATCAGTTGTTGTGAAATTTTACCGTCGTAAAATGCTGCGCGGCCGTCGAGTGCGATTGCACGAAGTGAAGCGGCCAGGTCTTTTTGAACGATTAAATCTCCAACTTTAGAGTTGGTATCGATTCCCATATTTTTAAAAATCTCGGTTTCAGGAGCTATAGCTAAATGGGCAGCGATTCGTTTAATAAAGCCCGGAGTAGCTGCAAATCCATTCTCTGCATAATCAATGGCAGGTGCCAACAGTTCGGCAAGAGGAAGTTTTCCATAGCGTTCGTGAGCTTCAAACCATGTTGAAACTAAACCAGGGACCGTTGCAGATTTAAATCCATGTAGAGGTATACCGTTTGAATATGCCTGCGCCGTTGCACTATGCGGAGCTTCGCCACTTCCATTAAAAGCAAGATTTTCCTTGGACTTAGCATGATGAGTGATAAGGAAAGCATCTCCACCAAGGTGTGAGGCACCCGGTTCAACAACACAGATCACTGCAGATAGTGCAATGCCTGCATCGATAAATGAGCCTCCACGATTAAGGATCGTGATAGCCGCACTTACTGCCAAGGGTGCACTCGCTGCTGCCCCACCTTTTTTAGAGTAAATGACGCTTCGCCCTGTTTGCACGTGCGCACTCTTTCCCACATTGAGCACAATTACAAGAACACACTCTTTAGCCGTATCCTTAACTCAAGAAGAGTCGCCCGGATCACCGCGTTACCGCTAGTTCGCTAGCTGTACCGAGGAAAGTCCGGACTCCATAGAGCAAAGTGGTGGGTAACGCCCACCCGGAGCAATCCGCGGGATTAGTGCAACAGAAAGCAGACCGCCTTTTAGAAATAAAAGGTAAGGGTGAAACGGCGGTGTAAGAGACCACCAGTAATTGCAGCAATGCAGTTAGCTATGTAAACCCCACTTGGAGCAAGACCATGCAGTTGGCGCTTGAGAGCTGCTCGCTCGAGTCAACGGGTAGGTTGCTTGAATCTGTAAGTAATTACAGATCTAGATGGATGGTGATCCGTTCGCAAGAACGACAGGATCCGGCTTATAGGGCGACTCTTCTAATTTATGAAACTACTCTGTGTAACTTAGTTTTCTGACATACTTTTACATGCTGCCTGTGCAGCAATCGGTGAAGTTGAGAGGTGGCTACTCTCGCACAATTTGCCTCACCTGGAGTCGACGACTGAAAAGGTCCTAAGTTAATACTTGGGACCTTTTCCTTTCCATATGAAAAAGATATCCACAACAGTATTCGAGATTCGCTAGATGCGAAGTTAGTTAAGCCACCCTACACATGCGATGTCGACGTGGCGTAATGGTCAGCGTGCCAACTTTCGCCAAGTTGGAGGTGCGGGTTCAATTCCCGTCGTCGATTCCGCAGTCTTGATAACTTGAAACTGGTCTATTGGTAATGATCAAAAAGTTGAGAGTGATTGAGCTAGAGCCCTGAGAAATCGGGGCTCTTTTTAATTCCTGGTAAGGCGAATTGAGCAAAACGATAATTCAGTGCATCAACGGGTAGGTTGCTTGAATCTGTAAGTAATTACTGATCTAGATGGATGGTGATCCGTTCGCAAGAGCGACAGGATCCGACTTATAGGGCGGTTCTTCTTCCCATTCAAGCGAGTATGCCCGGGCGTGTTAACTTTCATTTTCACGATCCGGGCACACAGGCTTTCAACTTTACCTTCGGCTAGCGCTTTGCTTCTAGTCTGAGCGATACAGAGTTGATACACCAACGCTCATCGGTTGGCGTTCCGTAGCCCTCGCCCTTAAAGACGTGGCCAAGGTGTGATCCACAATTTGCACATCGTGCCTCAGTTCGAACCATTCCGAAGCTGCGATCATCGATGAGGACGACTGCATCTCCTTCGGTAGGCTGGTAGAAAGAAGGCCATCCGCAACCTGAGTGAAACTTTGCTTCACTGCGGAACAACTCTTGCGAACAAACCTTGCAGGAGTAGACGCCCTCTGTCTCGGTATTGGTGTACTCACCCGTGAATGCCGGCTCAGTGCCAGCCTCACGCAATACCTTGTAAGAGAGCGGATCGAGTTTCTCTTTGAGCTCTGCAACATTTGCTTGAAATGGATAGAGCGTTCCATCAGGCTTTAGAGCTGACATCTCTTCGTGCTTCATAGTGCAACCTTCTTAGTTGGGTATGGAATTCCGGTCGATGAATGGCAGTCATAACCAAATGGATTCTTGGCCAAGTACCTCTGGTGACAATCCTCAGCCGGCCAATAATCGACGCCTGCAGCTGGCAAAATCTCTGTGCAAATCTTGCCGTAGCCAGAGCGCGCAAGTTCGGTTTGGTATACATCGCGACTAGCAATTGCGGACTGCATCTGATCCTCTGTTGTAGTAAATATTGCGCTGCGATACTGCGAACCGATGTCATTGCCCTGCCGGTGGTATGAAGTCGGGTCATGCATCTCCCAAAAGAGCTCAAGGAGCTCCTGGTAGGAGACGATGGATGCATCGAATGTGACTTCGACAATTTCCGTATGCCCGGTGTCGCCTTCGCAGACCGCATGATAGGAAGGGTTCTTTATATTTCCTCCCATGTAACCAACCGACGTCGAAGTTACGCCAGACGTCATCCAAAACTTGCGTTCAGCTCCCCAGAAACATCCGCTAGCAAAATAGGTTTTCTCCAAAGTTAACATCATTTCTCCATTTCTCTTTGAAAATCTCTCGCGACTCTTAAACAAGGATCGAGATAGATATGTTCCCGATTATCCGAAGCGCTTATCCAGGAAGTAGCGAATCTGGATTGCGGCTGCAGCACCTTCACCGACAGCTGAGGCCAACTGCTTTGTTGAACCACCGCGAACATCGCCCGCGGCAAAAACACCTTCATATGAGGTTTGGAACATTTGATCGGTTTGGGCGAACTTTCGCTCATCGAGAACTACCTTCTCACCAAGCCATTGAGTATTCGGATCGAGACCAATAAAGACGAAGGCGCCGGTTGTTGCGTGAGATGCAACCTCGCCTGTGACCAAATCTTCGAATTCGATACCGACTAGTTGTCCTTTTTCGTTTGCTTCGAACTTTTTGATTTCCTGCTGCAACTTAACGGTCATTTTTGGATGGTTAAAGACCTTGTCTTGCAATAGTTTTGAAGCGCGTAGCTCTGTGCCGCGTTCAAAGACTGTTACGTGCTTAGCAAACTGAGTGAGAAAGAGACCCTCTTCGAGTCCGGAGTTTCCGCCACCGAGAACTGCAACCTCTTCGACTCCACGGTAGAAAGGCCCATCACACGTTGCACAGAAATGAATACCTGCGCCAATAAGGTCATCTTCACCTTCGGCACCAGTGCGACGATATGTCGATCCTGTTGCAACGAGCAATGAACGTGCGTTGATAGATTTTCCGGTAGATAGTTTCACCTCGAGGCCTCGGTATTGGCCGTCAACCTCGATACGTTCAAAGCCATCGACAGCGACTGCTTGGAGAATCTCAACCCCATAGCGCTTTGCCTGCAACTCAAAACGTCCGGCCAGCTCTGCGCCGCCGATACCATCGGGGAAACCAGGATAATTGTCGAAACGCTCGGTCACGCCTGCTTGGCCGCCAACTGATGACTTTTCAACAATGAGCACCTTAAGGTTTTCGCGAGCAGCATAAATAGCGGTGGTTAATGAAGTTGGACCACCACCAGCGATCACAACGTCATAGCTATCCAGTGAAGCTTCTCGGAGGATATTTAATTTATCGGCAAGTTCATCATTGGACGGTTCAGTCAAGATAGAGCCATCAGGGAAGATAATTGTTGGAATGATGCGTTTGCCATCATTAAGCGCTTCAACTTCAGCTTGGGCTTCTGGAACAAGCTCCATGTCGACCCAGTCGTAATCAATACGGTGTTGACCCAGAAATGCCTTTGCTCGCTTACAGTCTGGGCACCATGTAGCGCCAATCACTCGAAGTTTCTTCTCCATATTTACTCTCCCCTTATTGGTTGGAATTGTCGTACAACATTGTTCAGCCCTCGATTTTGGGTTTTACTCTGCGGTGTCGGTTGTAGAAGGTGTGGGCCTTAGCTTTATTCCGCAATTCTTCACATTCTTCTTGCAAGCACCAGATTCGAGAAGAATTTTTAGATTCATCAAGAAAATACCCATCACACCAATTTCCACAACATTGCTTAAATCGATTGAGGTTGTGAGGAGTCAACAACCGCTCAAGCTCCAAGACATAATCCAGAGTCAGGTTAGTTTGAGAGGTAGAACGCTTTTGTTCCCATCTCACCGTGCCATCCACGAGTGAGAAACTGCGTTTTGAGTGCGCCATGGCTACAAGCTTGCTGAATTGGCGTGCGGACGATTGAGGTAGGGGCGAGGAGGAGGCAACGCTCGCGACAACCTTCCTCAAAAGTGCAATCTCCGGGGAAAGTCGCTTATACGAATTAATGGCATCAAAGAACCCCACAGAAGTCATGTGCTGAAAGATACCGTGAAAGCTCAGAAAAAGCAACCGCCATAAACGCTTATGGCGGTTGCTTTTTTAGCAATTCCCTACGAGGTCAAGAGTTTTCACATTCACCTCCTTAATAATTGGGGGCAAATTTAAGGACAAGCTGAAACTTGCAGAACTTTTTCGCAGGTATGAGGTATTGTTCAAGTTCTGTGACATTCTGGATCTAATTTAGGGAGAGCTCGCATTGAACACCTTCGAGGACGCTAAAATCAATGTAAAGCTAAAAATCGCTGCACTGTGGACGAGTTTTATGTTTCTCTATATATATGTTGATTATTTTCACCTTTATATGCCAGGTACGTTAGAAGATATTATGGCTGGCAAGGTATTTACATTTGAAATTTCTCAAGCATTTACTCTGGCTGGGTTAATGTCGGTCTCTATACCCGCCATAATGATTTCGATATCCGTCATCTTATCCGCCAGATTAAATCGCAAAATCAACTTGATAGTGGCTGCTCTATTTATCCCATACTCGTTGTTCAATTTAGTCGGCGAAGCATGGATTCATATGTTTTTTGCTGCAACTGTTGAAGTTGCGCTTCTTGTACTCATTATCCGATTTGCCTGGAAATGGCCAAAGGAGATCAGCCAAAACTGAATTTAGCATGCCTCCACGCACAACAATCTCATCTCCGGCTTGTAGGGCGGTTCTTCTTTTTCTAATGTTGCATTAATGCTACATAGCATATATGCTATCCCTATGAGTCGCAATCCAGAAGAACCGGTCTACAACCGAATCGAAGAAGCCCGAACCTTCTTGGGTCTATCAAGGCAAGAGCTTGCCGACAAGGTTGGCGTGCATTATCAAACCATTGGGTATCTAGAACGCCAGGAATATAGCCCCTCGCTTGTTCTGGCATTACGTATTGCGAAGTCATTGGAGCAAGAGGTTTCAGAGCTATTTTCATTCACCCCATTCAAGAAAGGAAAATAAGCATGTCAAAGACGAACAAGATTTATTGGTTTGAGGGCGTCACTGAAAAGGGAGTAAAGGCGTTGTTAAACGATGAAAACTCAAAATACAGATGGCTCAGACCCCAGCGAAATAGAAGAATCTTGGTGCTCCTCATGGCGTTTGGACTAGTTCTAACTGCAATGTGTAGCTACTGGCCATCTTTGAAAACTAATCTCGACTTATCTGACGGCGCTGCACGTACAATATTTTCTGTAACAGCAGTATTTGTAATATTTGCTGTATTGGGGGGCTATTCATTTTTGCGTATCAGCGTTAGATCTATCGCAGATGCGCCGGATGAGTTGCTAGATGAAAGGCAGATAAAAGTTCGAAATGCCTCCTTTAGGTATGCATACCTTGCAATGGGTTTTGTTGTTTTAGTTCTTCTGTTAGCGATGTTCTTTGGCCCTGAACTAAACATATTCCAACCAGAAGGAAACGATGGAAGCTATCTAATGATTGCGACTCTCTTTGCCTTTGCTTTCATGCCCTCAATGGTGCTGGCTTGGCGCGAGAGGGATATCTAACGCAAGTATGACGCGATATCGCAAGCTTCACCGAGTAAGATTTGGAATCCTCAGTTATTCTTCAACAATGAGTTACCTATTGAGTGTCACAAGTTCTACGCGAGGCGAACAATCCTGGTCTAATAAATTATTAAGCGAATTTGAGAAGCAATTCTTGGAGATTCATTTAGGCGCTTCGATCCAGAGTCGATTCACTGGTGATATCCCACACCTTGACTTTGCAGCACAAATCGCAGGAAGAACGCCGCTCGAAAAACATTCGCCATCAGACACCGCTGCTTTTGCTTTGTCTAATGAACTAACTGATGAAGTGATTGGTGCATCAGCACTTGTTGTCGCTACTCCTATGTATAACTGGGGTCCACCTAGTTCATTAAAAGCTTGGATTGACCGAATCATTAATGTGAAGAGTTTTTATAAACAGACTGGTCAACTAGCCGATTTACCCGTTACCTTCATTATCGCTAGTGGCGGGTTGTATAGCGAAGGCGAAAATATGAAACATGATTTTCTGCGCCCCTTGCTGGATGAGTGTTTCACGCGAATTGGGGTGCAGGACATTTCATTTATCAACTGCGATCCAGCGGGTCCTTTAGATCGCGGAATGGTCGCCCACGACTCTCCAGAGAGCGCGTACATAAAGGCCCAGAAGCAAATTCCACAAGCAGTAACCAGAATTCGCTAGTGTATCTCAGGTAAAAAAGGCCACTCTTTGTTATTAAATAGTTTTTGTCATGCAAGTGTTGTGCTCGCTAAGAACGTATTCACCAAAGGCTTCGCATTCTTCGTACCCAAGGGATTTATAGAGTTCGCGCGCAGGTTTAAATGGTTCGCTTGAACCTGTTTCCAGACTGATACGTTGCATTCCTTGGACTTTGGCGAAAGCTTCAATATGAGCCACCATCGCTTTACCTATTCCATTTCCTCGGGTTTTGGCTAGCGTGTGCATTGACTTAAGCTCGGCATGGTCCGCATCTAATCTTCTGATTGCTCCTACACCGACCAACTCCCCGAGAACGCGTGCACCGAAAACCGTTATATCTGGAGTGAATAATTTTGATGCATCAAGCGCATAGACGTGTTCTATTGGCGTGGTTGTCGTGCAAAATTCCCAATGAGCTTGAAGGAGCTGAGCCAACTCTACGCTCAGGGATTTTTCAATCGTTATTACCACGTCCACAAGGCAAAAGTGTAGTAGTGGTTTCTGGATTTGCGGCGGCTCTTCTTTTATACTCGGCGCATGGTTGAAAAGAAAGTAACCACCACGATGAACTCAAGGTCTGAGAAATTATTTGAGACGCCAGTCGCAGATGTCTATGTGCACTATGTCAATAAGATCGTCAGAAAGGGTCAAAAGTTAGAAAACCTCGACGAGGTCATCACTTGGCTGACTGGATTTGAAGTGGCAACTATTAAGAAGCACATAACCGAAAAAACTTCATTCAGAGATTTCTTTGAGGCAGCTGACATTAATTCAAATGCTGAGCTAATCACCGGATCAATCTGTGGGGTGAAGATTCAAGAAATCGAAGACCCACTCATGAAGAAGATTCGATTTCTAGATAAGTTGGTTGAAGAAGTTGCACAAGGGCGCCCCATGAACAAAATCCTTCGGTCAGGCTTATAGGGCGGTTCTTAATGAATATTGAGTTTTTCAGTTACGTGGTCAGGTATTGGGCGAGAGACTCTAGATAACTGTTCATTCCAGCTTGAGCTTGTTTCGCTTCACCCTCTGGAAGATCACCATATTGACTGAATTTCACCCATGCTTTGGCACCACGATCTTGAAATTCGATAACGAGAAGGTGTGAAGGAGTCGTGAAGTCTTTCACAGCAAATTCTTCTGCGGATTGTGTGTAATGCATCGTGTGCTCTATTAATTCATTTTCGATAATTTTTGTGTACTTACCGTAAAAGTAGGCAGCGAAGTTATGAGCTGGAACGTCGACTCCACAACTCCAAAGTCCACCGATAATCAAATCTGAAGCCGTAGCACCTTTTACTGAATCGAGTTCTGTAGGGTGATACCAAGCTTCAAGTTCTGAGGCATCAGTCCATGCCGTCCAAATCCTCTCTATGGAAACAGGGAATGCGCGCTCAACTGAATATAGAAATGGCTGATTCACAAAAGAACTTTATCAGCCTATTCACTTTCGATCTGGATTTAGGGCGGCTCATATTTTTATTGGGTAGTGGTCACTTACTCCTTGGTATGATTTTGGGATGAGAACTAGATTCAGTAGAAAAACTATTATTGTCGTATCTCTCGTTTCTGGTCTTCTCCTTTTTTCAGTAGGTTCTTACTTCCAACCGTGGAAGTTGTTTACTGACACCCGAGTGGAAGAGGCGCTACCACAACTGACAGAGCCGAAGGCGACAGCTGAAAATAGCCCGCAAACGCAGGCGGAATCTAAAGCTGTGGAAGAAGAAAAAGCGTCGAAGCCCGAAGATACGGAGAAAGTAACTGAAGAAAATCTTCAATTACCAGTGGTTCTTACGGAAGGATCTTTCATTTCTCATGAACACTCGACTACTGGCTCGGTAAAAATTCTTCAGTACAGCGATGGAAGTCGAATTTTAAGGATTGAGAATTTGGAAACCAGTAATGGCCCAAAGCTTGAAGTCTGGCTAACTGATGCCCCTGTAATCAATGGGGTTGATGGTTGGAGGGTTTTCGATGATGGGAAGTACCTCAATCTAGGAGTCCTTAAAGGCAATATAGGAAGTCAAAATTATGTCATCCCAACGGACACTAATTTAGATGAGTTCTCATCTATTTCAATTTGGTGTGAAAGATTCTCAGTATCATTTGGGGCGGCAACTCTTAGTCTCCCTTAAGAACTACACAGCAGGTTTTAATTTAAATGGGATTAACTTGCTACCTACAACTAAAGCAGCACCAATTAATACCAAATTCTTTACAATGTATTGACCTTCTAAAGTAAGGTCAAAAGGGAAATTCGAAAAACAAACCTCAGGCAATAATATTAGGGGTAAAAATGTACCTGGCATTTGTAGCGCTAATAAAAAAAGACCAATTCGAATTAAAGGTCTAAATAGTATGCACAGCCCAATCGCCATTTCCCAAAACCCTAGAATTGGTATGAATATATCTGGATCTATCCAATAGACAGTCTTCGTAACTAAATCAACTGCTGGACTATTTCCAAAGAGTTTTAAGGCACCAAACCAGATAAAAGTCAGGGATAGTGAGTAACGAAGCACCGGCATTGAAATTTGGTTTAAGTAATATATGATTTTGTGATCTAATTTACTGAAATCTATCATCATTATCTTCACAAAATTTTCTTCCTTAGCTCCTATTTACCTGATGCAACTCTAACCCAAAACTTCATCTATTTCAGCGTAGAATAACTATGCGGTGCTCATATGGAATGGATTCAAGTAATGACTGAAATAATTGTTATCTTTGATGGTGATTGCAATCTTTGTAAAAGGAGCGTTGCATGGCTAGAACGCGAATTAACGATTACCGCCCTGCCTTTTCAGAGTTCAAATCTAAACCTTTATGGATTGACCACGGAGCAATGTTCTAAAGAAGTATTTACAATTAGCGAAGGCAAAACTTATTCAGGGGCAGCCGCGGTTGTTTTCCTCCTCAAAAAACGCGGGAATTCTCTCGCATCAACCCTTTTACATTTCTCGGGGCCAGTTGGAAGATTTGGTTATAGATGGGTAGCCTCCCATAGGAGTTCCTTGCTCGTACGAATCCTTGGACGAATCTTCCTTTAGCATGGAATTTATCCGAGCGTGTTTACAATCTGTCGAAAGACTCTTGGAAAAGCTACCGCTGTCGGGACAATTAGTGGGCGGATAAACCGCTGAGAAGATGCCCAAAGTAATCCACCAGCAAGTAGCCTGTAAGAACGAGTGATATTTAGCCATTCCTTCTCATACGCAATCGGATCATTGGCAAGGACAGCATTTACAGCGGCCTTGCCTTCTTCGAAGCCGATGCGCATACCTTCACCAGTTAATGCATCAACATAACCTGAAGCATCACCGACCAACAAACTTCGGGACAAAGTTCTAGCTCGGACGGTTTGGCGCAAAGGCCCAGCACCTCGAAGCTTGCTCGACGGTTTCGCAGCCGAAAGCTTCGCATTGAGTTCAGGGAATTGAGAAATAATTTTCCAAAAATCTATTTTATTTGTTCCAAGTACAGCAATGCCGACAGTCTGATCATCAACAGGGGTAACATAAATTTCGGCATTAGTTGACCAGTAAACCTCAACAAAGTCAGACCACGGCGAAATGTAGAAATGTTGACGCAACCCAAAACGCTGAGTGGATGTACTTTTTGGTGCGACATCTAAATTTAGTTGATTACGAACAGTGGAGTGAAGTCCATCGGCACCAATAAGGTATCGACTTCGAATCCCAGCTGTTTGAACATACTGCTCGGATTGAACAATTTCACTTACTTTTCCTTCAATAAAGCGAACTTTTAATTCGGTGGCTCTAGATTTAAGGTGCTCATGCAAAACTGTTCTTCTCACTCCACGACCTGGTTGATTTTTAAAGCGCGCATCCACACTTTTCCCACCGGAAATATAGCGAATGCCTACGAAATCAAGGCCTGGCGCATCAACATTAATACTGCGCAAATGCTCAACAGTTTGCGGCATTAAACCCTCACCACAAGCTTTATCTATTGTTCCGCTGCGTGGCTCTATCACTGCAACTTCGAGTCCGGCCTGGGCGGCATGAATAGCAGTAACTAGACCAACAGGTCCAGCCCCAGCAATTAGAAGATCAATCATATTTATTGTGCAAGCGTAGCTAGGGCTTTATTTTCAACTCTTAATCGTGCAGCAAGCACAAAGATATTTAGGAATGTAAAAATTATTGCGGTTCGCCAGGCAAAACCAACCATCGGAAGTGCAATACCTTCAATAACCACCGCCAAGTAGTTGGGATGCTTCATCCACTTGTATGGTCCATTGGAAATAGCACGCAGCCCCGGAATAATGACTACAAGTGTGTTCCATCGTTTGCCTAAGGTTAAAATGCACCACCAGCGCAAAGCTTGGGATCCCATGGCAAGAGCAAACATCGTCCAACTCAAAAGTGGGTGAAATTCTGGGCGAGTCAACCAGGTTTCAACTAGGCATCCTCCAAGGAGTCCAACATGAATAACCACCATATATTTATAGTGCGAGCGACCATATTCGACGCCACCTTGCCTAAAACTCCAACGTAGATTTCGCTTGGAGATAATTAATTCAAGAATACGCTCCCCAGAAACCAGCAGAATTAAAATTGTAAATGCGATTTGCCCATTCATCTTATTACCACTCCAATAAAACGAGCTCGGTAGAAAATCCTGGACCCATTGCGAGTAATAGCCCAGGTGTTCCAGGGATGGGTTTGGTGACTCCTTCACCTTGCATAACGTCGGAAAGAATATGGATTACGGCCGAAGAAGAGAGATTACCTTTGTCTGCTAGTGAATTCCACGATACAGCGAGTTCGTTGTTATTTAAATCCAAGGTGTTCTCCAGTGCTTTCAATATTTTTGGCCCACCAGAATGACACACCCAACGCGCGATATCAGAAGTTGTTAGCTGATTGGAATTGAGGAATCCTTCGATTTCTTCGCCTAGATATTTCGCTATAACATCACTGACCACTGGCGAGAGAAATATACGAAAACCACTGCTTCCAATGTCCCATCCCATCGCATCTTCAGTATTGGGATAGACGCGACTCTTTGTGCTTTTTACACGTGGTCCAGAGATTTTCATTTTTTCTGCGCGATTTGAGCCGACCATCACGATAGCGCCTGCGCCATCTCCAAAAAGTCCAGAAGAGACTATGTTGGCCATAGAAAGATCATCCGACTGCAACGTAAGCGAGCAGAGTTCAACTGAAAGCAAGATGGCTATTTCATCAGGGTGACCGATTAAGTAATCATGCACCCGTGCTATCCCGGCGGCTCCACCTGCACATCCAAGACCAAAGATTGGAATGCGCTTAATATCTTCACGAAAACCCAAAAGTGGTACTAGCCGAGTTTCAAGTGAAGGTGTTGCGATGCCAGTTATAGATGTTGCCATAATTAAATCAACTTCATCGCTTCGTATACCGGCGCTTTCAAGTGCTGTGTTGATGACCTTAGCGCCAAGTTTTAGTGCAATATCAATAAATGCATCGTTACTTTCGCCAAAACTCCGCATCTCTTCATAGGATGCCGCTGTAAGTGCAAGGCTACGGAAATTCACCTTAGTTGCTTCGTGAATCCTCTTGATGGCTTCACGATGATCGCCTTCTGGCGAAACAATTCTAGAAAAAACCTCCGTGATTTCCTGTTGTGAGTATCTATGCTCACCTACGACGCCCTGGACAGATGCGATAATTGACATGCTTGGATTGTAGACCTGTTGCTTTTTCATGCGAGCGCACTCTGAAATTCTTTCAACTGATTGCGAAGTGACGCCTGCATTGGCAGAGTGGACTCTCAACACCCCTAGAACAACTTGGTAGTTCGTTGATTATTCTCTCCTAACTATGCGAGCAATTTCTTTGCCGCCGGTGTGAGTGAGTAGAAAGACCATTTTCCTCGCTGTGAACGTTCAAGAAGATTTGCATCAACAAGCAGTTTCAAGTGATGACTCACAGTGCTCTGGGCTAATCCGGTATCCGGAGTGAGATCGCAGACACATGCTTCTGCTCCATCACTTGCAGCCACTGCCATCATCAAACTCAAGCGTGTTACATCGCCGAGCGCCTTGTACTGCTCAGCCAGTGAGGAGATCGTTTTAGGGGATTTATTTAGGGTCAGTGTTTTGCTCACGCCCAAATAATACATTGACAATCTTCGATATGTCACGTACCTTTAGCATCGAAGATTATCGATGGGAGAAATGAGTATGAGTAGTGAAGTCACAGCAGAAACTCCTTGCTGCACGCCTGCCAAAGCTGAAAACCAAGAGTGGGCGCTCTGGCAGTCCGTGGGCACTCTTTTTGGTCTTATAGCTACATTTATCGTCGCCGATTACTGGTTCGAAACTTTCCTTGAATCTCGCTTAACCGGATTAAGTATCAGGGCTAGTGATTCGCTCTCCTTCTTCATTTCTCACTCAATCGGGCTCCTGAGTTTGCTCGCTGCCATCACAACCATCGCTGTCTTCATTCGCTCCTTTATTGATGCCGAAAAAGTTCGGAGCCATATGGAAAAGGTTAGCTCGGTGAAAGGTCATGGGGTTGCTGCAACAATTGGAATGGCTACGCCCTTTTGCTCATGCAGTGCTGTCCCAGTTTTCACTGGATTTATAAGGGCAGGAGTTCCAGTAAGCCAGGCAATGTCATTTTTGGTTGCCAGCCCGTTGGTTAACGAAATCGCCGTGATCATGCTTGCCACAAGTGTTGGGTGGGCTATTGCAGGGGCATATGCAGCCATGGGATTTGCTATCGCTGTAGGTGCAGGAATCTCGTTGCGAAGATTCGCCAAACCCAGTTTGACTGAGGTGCGTCAGGTGATGAGCTTGAACTTGATTGACTCGCAAGGAAACATCATCAAACCTTCTCTACAAAAGCGGGCTTTTGCAGCATTACTCGAAGCTAAGGAAACTGTTAAAACTACTTTCATTTACATTCTCATTGGAGTTGGCGTTGGATCTCTTATCCACGGCTGGGTACCTACATCGGCAATACAAACTATTGCATCCTGGGGACCAGTTGTAGGTGTGCTTGCTGCAACAGCAATAGGCGTACCACTTTATTCAGGCATAGCTACGGTTATTCCGATTATTGCTGCTTTATCTGAAAAGGGATTGCCTATGGGTAC
>JACSDF010000057.1 GCA_015660815.1 Actinomycetota bacterium | reverse complement strand
AGCAAAGCCATAAAAGATTTAGAGAAGGAGCAAAAAACTCGGAGCACGCGAATGGTTCGAGACGGCCTTGACGCAGCGCTTTTGGATATTGCAACTTTCTATCGCGATGTCATGTTGGTTCAAGCCGGCAGTATTGATGCATTAATAAACAAAGAGCTTGAGCATCAGATCACCACATATGCTAAAAACACTAAGCCGTATACAACGATTCATAAGATCAATGCAATTATGGATGCGCGCACGAACCTGAGCCATAATGCTGCGCCACTATTAACCGTCGAAGCACTAATGTGCGTCCTTGCCCGTTAAACACGAAAATGGTCCTGAAATCCTAAAAAATAGATTTGCATTAGTTATCGTAATAACTGCTCTCTTACTTTCTGGCTGTTCGTCAACTACAACAGAGACATTTCCAACCGCAAGCAACGATTCTTCGAAATTAGAGTGGGAAAGTTGTAACGGTAATTTTCAATGCGCAACATTGAAAGTTCCTATCGACTACAGCGATGCCTCACTGGGTGAGTTCGACATTGCCGTGCTTCGCTACCGAGATCCAAATCAGCATGATCGACTTGGTTCACTCGTCGTTAACCCAGGTGGGCCTGGAGTAAGCGGAATTGAATTCGCCCTTAACGCCGAATTCCTCCTGAACCCTGAAATCTTGGAGCGCTATGACATCGTGGGCTTTGACCCACGCGGGGTAGGCCAATCCACGGCTATTCAATGCCTAAACGCCTCAGAACAAGATGCCTTGTTATCTAGCGACCCCAAGCCCGACAACGACGTCGAATTCGCAGAGTCGATAACTGAGACCCAGAGTTTTATCGATGAATGTGTAGCCAAAGTACCTAACCTTGCTCACTTTTCAACGCGCGATGCCGCCCACGATATGGAGTTACTGCGCCAAAACCTTGGAGACGCGAAGCTTAACTACATAGGTTTTTCTTATGGAACATATCTAGGAACGTTATATGCCCAAGATTTTCCAGAGAAAGTGGGTCGTTTTGTTTTAGATGGAGCGATTAATCCGAGTATTTCAAACGAAGAACAGGCAAAGGTTCAAGCCATTGGATTTGATAAAGCGCTCGCAAATTTTGTGGATGATTGTTTTCAGAATAAGGATTGCCCTTTGCCCACCAATGCAACTCCACAATTCTTTACCGAACTATTTACTAAAGTTTCAATTCAACCACTAACAGCAATTGAAGAATCTACAGGGCAGACGCGTCAGGTAACCGAGAGTCTCGTTGTAACAGGAACTGCAGCGGCGCTCTATGACGATGCATCAGGGTGGCCGCAATTGCGAACTGCCATAGATCAGGCGTTACTCGGAGATGGAACGGGTTTTGCGCTCTTGGCCGATGGATACAGCGGACGAAAGAGTGATGGGACATATAAAGACAATCAAAATGATGCCAACATAATCATCAACTGTTTAGATTGGCAACAGAATCGAAGTAACGAAGCAATTCGTCTGGCTTCAACGGAGTTTGTTAAGGTCGCTCCGGTATTTGGTCCCTATGTTGCATTTAGTGGAATCACGTGCAACATACTCAATCAATTAATTAATCGCCCAGTGATTACCTCCGACCAAAACACTGCAAAAATTAAAAAAACAGCGACTCCAGTCTTAATAATCGGTACAACTCAGGACCCAGCGACTCCGTATGCATGGGCTAAGGCACTTGCCGCCTACATCAAAGGTTCGCGTCTGATCACATTGCGGGGCGAAGGTCACACCGGATACGGTCGGGGATCTGCCTGTACCGATGACGCGGTAGATACATATCTAACAACCGGTGCTGTCCCAAAAAATAACCTCATCTGCACCCAGTAAATCCGAAAAAAGCTCGATTTTTAGCGCTCGCCCGATGGTAAATAGCACCCCATTTCATAGGGCAAGATATTACCTATGCGCTTAGACCATGTCTCATACGTAACATCCCATGATCAATTGGCCGACACTGTTCAGCGCTTAGGATCGCGCCTTGGCAGTACTTTCGTCGATGGCGGAGTCCACCCAAGATTTGGTACGCGTAACTTCACATTACCCCTGCAGAACGGTCATTACATTGAAGTTGTATGTCCACTCGATCACCCAGCGTCAGATTCATCTCCCTTCGGTAAAGCCGTATCGCGCCGTGCAGCAGAAGGTGGCGGTTGGCTTACATGGGTGCTGGGGGTAGATGATGTTGCCCCAATTGAAACTCGTTTAGGTCGATCGGCAGTTGAAGGTCACCGTACAAAACCAGATGGAACTGATATCCGTTGGAGGCAGATCGGTGTTTTAGGAACTTTAGAGGACCGACAGCTTCCATATTTTATTGAGTGGATTGAAAATCACCACCCATCAACAGATGGCAAGGCAGTTGCAACAATCGTTAAAGTTGAAATCGCCGGCGATGAAGTAACAATTACAAATTATTTAGAATCAGATATGGCAAATGCACTAGGTGATAATGTCGAAGTTGTATGGCTATCACCAGCTGATAACGAAGGTGAAAATGGAATTGTTGCTGTGCATTTCAGCACACCTAACGGTGTTGTTCGCCTCGACTAAAGGAAATTTAAAACTATGGCACGTTGGGAAAAGCACGGTACTACTTCAAATGCCACTCTAAAACTACTTTATTACTGGGCCAACATTTTTAAAGCATTAGGTAACTTGATTTACCCTTTAAAGTCACTGTTAGAAGTCATTGAGTATCAAGTTTGGCTCAAAAAAACCTTTGGTGAAATAACCATATTCAAAAACAAAAATGATTTATTGGATTTAATAATTGGTCAATGCAAAAAATCAGGTCCGACGATTTACTACGAATTTGGTGTTGCCTTTGGCGAAACGGCCGCATATATAGTTAACAATGCGGGCTCAAACTTTGAATATCACGGATTTGATACTTTTGAAGGATTACCCAAAGCATGGCGGCGTTTACCAAAAGGCGCAATTACAAATCACGGTAAAGTTCCAAATTTGCCTGGCGACAACATCCATTTCCATAAAGGGTTGATTCAGGACACTATTGGTGAAGTCAACTTCGATTCAACGACTAAAAAATGTGTTTTATTCGACTTTGATCTATATGAGCCTACGTTATTAACTTTTAAACATCTTGAAAAGAATCTAAGGCCGGTAGACATCGTATATTTCGATGAGGCATTTGATTCAGATGAAAGAGTAATAATTGAAAACTATTTCATTGAGAAATATAAATATGACGTGCTGGGTGCATCGGTTTTTGGCCTTGCCTTCCTGATGAAGTAAAGAGAACATCTAAATCCACTCTACTGTTTAAGTATCACTACTGTTGAAGCACAGTTGTGCTTTGCCCTGCAACACTAATACTGGTCATTGTGCTTGAACTTATTACTTTAGTCCCGGCCTGGTCACCCGCAACAACAACTGACCACTTGCCAGCTTTCGGAAGCTTGATCTCTTGCACAGTTGCATTCGGGTTATGAATTACAACAAAGCTTGCGA
>JACSDF010000056.1 GCA_015660815.1 Actinomycetota bacterium | reverse complement strand
CCTTAAGACATCGTGATTTGACAGACCACTTTTAAAGTATCCGCTGCACCGACGTTGATGACCGCTTCGGTATCTCGTGCGAATAAAGTGCCTGCGCTAGAACTAGACAAAAGTCCGTACTCTGCAATCGCTCCGGTAGCTGAGTTTGTCGCAAACGTGCAAGTGACTTGGTAAAGTTGCCCTGACACATAGCTTACGGTCCCAGTAGTTCTTGCCACTTCTCCACCAAGAGCGGTGTTACCAATGGCCTCACCAGTGGCATCCGTTCCGACAGCAATATATTTGCATGTGAATGTGGACGCCGCAACCGATGCGCTCTGTAGAAAGCTTGCAAGAAATTCTTTACCCACAGTCGTAACAACGTTGTAGCCTTGGCGAAAATCTTTCTTCTCACCATCAGGACCGTAAACAGTCATGAACCACTCGCCTTTTAACTTTACATCTTTAAGCATTAATTACCTCTTTTTTCTATGTTCCATTTCTTTTTCAGCAACCTCATCAACCACAATTCGATCAGAATAATTAGATGATATGTGAGCATTTAGCGCCTCAGCAGTTTCAAACTTCTTGCCATCTAAATTGCAAACATAAATTACTTTTTCAACAGTCTTTTCCTCAACACTCTCGTCAAGAATCGGCTCAAGCTTTAAACATTTAAACCCAGTTGGATCGGGCTGCTCCATCGCATCGAACTTCATTGGGAAGTATTGCGATTTAAAGTTGGTCGCATCCTCATAGTCCATTACGATAAATTGCCCAGCAGGGATTTCAATCTTATCACCCTTGAAAAACTCAACGTGTGTCAAACCCTGTGGGTGCATGTTTATTACTTTACATTTTTTTGTCATTTTAACTCCTTGTTATTTATTTAATCATTCACTAACTAATATTTATTTAATCCTCGTGCCACGATACTGCTACAGACACGTCAACTGTTGTACTCGATGCCTTTGCAGCAATAGTGATCGAGTCAGTTGATTCTAAAACTTGTGAAAGTGTTTCAAAAAGAATTTCACCACTATCTGATTTTGCTAAAGGCAAACTTCTTAATACCTGACCATTGGCTCCTAGCGTGAGCGCCGTTGCCGTTGTGTCGTATTCTACAATCGAACTAGTCGCTTCGTGCGAAGTCCACGCAGCCCCAGTCAGAGTCGCATTTATTATTACTTCAATAATTCCAGGCTTTGCCCCTTCAATCGCTCCAACAATTCTATGTAATTCTAGTGTTGTTAAATTCCATGTGTTGTTAAAAGCTAATCTATTTCTAATTGATAAAATAGGTGTTGAGCTTGTACCGATATTTGCTTTTGAAAAACTTCTCGAATCATAATTTCTCAACATCCTGACGTCACCATCAATAAAGCCAGCGAAACTAGCAGCAAATAAACTAATGCTTGTGGTATTGGTCGTATTTCTACTCGTATACCCAGCCTTGAAGTGAGGTAAAGAAAACGAGGGCGTTATGTTTGTGTTTGGATAGTTGATTTTATGAACCATGATCATTCGACCGACTTCGTCTTCGATAGTAAAATAAATCTGACCATATCCAAGATACTGAACTTTTATCTCGTAAACATTCCCTTTAGTAGGATCTAAATTAAATCCACTTGCACCCGTCCCGTCGCAGTGATCAACATTCCATTGACTCCTTGGTATCCACGTTGACGTTGAAGTAAGACCTGCACTTGTAGTTGCAATTGTGCCATCCGTAGTTCCGTTACTTGTTAAAGTAAAAGCTCCACTAAAAGCAGTGTCGTTTTGTGCGACAAATGTAACTAATGCGCCGACTGACGATACTTCCCACCCAGGGTAACTTGCAGCGGCCAATGTCGCAGCCGTTAGTGTTGCACTGCCAGCGGTAACAGCCACAACTTTAGCGACTCCGTTAAGAGTAACGGTTGCGTTCTCGTTACCACCTGCGCCTACAGTCACCGTAAGTGTTCTAATCTCTGGCAAACCACCTGAGCGATACAATATACCGAATGAAGTGCCGTTATATCCAAAAGCTATTTCGTTACCAAAGTTAAATGCCCCTGCGGATTGAGTGTTACCAGCTACACCTTGAGTGAATCTTGCTGTGAATTGAAATCTCATTCCTTGACCAGGACGATATCTGACAGTCCTTTGAGATTGCAAAATGCAATAGCTATTTGCTCCAGTGCCGCTTGATATCTTAAACTCTTTAGTTCCATTTGAATTGGTGTTAAGAGCTACAGACCCAGCCCCAGCGGCATCGGCTAAGACTTTCGTATCTGTCTTGTGTCGCAAACCATAGACCGGATCAAATTGAATTGTCGGAAATGGAATAACAACAAGTTGCTCACCAAAAGCAGAGGTCTTTACTCCATTTTCAACAATGTAATTAGTCATTACTTACCTCAATCTAAGCAAACGTATTTAATCAGCACTCCACCACTCACAACTCCGGTCCCAACAACTCTCGGGTAGCTTAATGCAATTCCGTCAAAGACAACATAGCCTCCGTTTGCACCCACGGTTTGAGTAATCGCCAAAGGGAATACTCCAACGGTTGCAGTGTTAACGGTCGGTGCATACACTTGATAAAATGTCGTGCCCCCATCGGCTGAGTTTTGAATTGATAAAGATACAGCAGTTGACATAGTGCCAACTTGAATTCCAACCTTGCTCCATGCCTTAACAAGATTGACACCGTTTGAAGTGGACGCACCACTAGCAATAGAGTCACTAAAGACCCTCAATGGCCCAAAAGACATAAGACCTCCTTAATTTCCGTAAACAACGATAAATGCCTGATCACCTGAAGTCGCGTTTGAAATACCAAGCACGCCCATAGACTGAACGCCTGAAGCATTTGAGTTAGCCCAAACCTTCCAACCTGAAGCTCCTGATTTGTTTCCAACAGAAAATCCAACGATGTTTTTTAAACCTGTTTCAACTGCTTGAGTCGCTGCATCGGCAGTGACGTCCATGATGACTGATCTTAGGTTTCCGAAAACCGATTGTACTCTTGTTACTGTGTAAGCCATTTGTTATCTCCTTTTAAAAAAGTAGTTTTTTCTCTTTTGTTTTTGAATTCATCATTTGTTCTTTAATTTCACCGTAAACATTTATCATTCTAATAAAGTCTGCTAATTTAATTTGTATGATCGATCTGATATTGCCGTCGTTGTATGCTCCGAGAGTACCGCCCTCTGTAGCGTTGAAATAAATCCCTGGCACAGTCAGCGACACGTACTCAAACCATCCCTTGAAATTATGGTACGACCTCCACGTAACGACAGGCATTCCGAACACGTCTCTTAGTTTTAAAACTTGCCCGAGCGTCTTATCGTATTTCGTATCGTAGGAGTGAAATTTCTTGTCGTAACTGAAACAGAAGTCCGCACCTATGAATGCAATCATCGGAGCTCCTAGAATTGCTTTAGCAATATAAAGACATGCACCGAGGACATTCCCACCGTTTGAAACGAATGAGTTAAACACCTCGATTGATTCTAAATATTTATTGTACT
>JACSDF010000022.1 GCA_015660815.1 Actinomycetota bacterium | reverse complement strand
GCATTGAGTTGGATTGAGCGGTTAATTACATCGAATAAGAATCCTGCGTCAAATGGGGCGGTGAGTAAATCGAAGTTAAAGACTTGATGGAGCTCATCAGGGCGAACATACCGGGTTGCATTAATTGGAGGATGAACCCAGGCTTCGGCAACTGCCATGACAAGTCGATTTCCGTACGAGTCAAAAAGTTTTCTCCATTTACGGTAAATATCATGTACACCTTGGCGATCAAAATACGGAACGCTCTCTAAAAGTGCGTTTCGCTTACTAGTCTCCATCTCAACATCTAAACGAAGAGCCTCACTTAACCCAGCAGGATCCGGATGGTTCTCTTGAATGTCTTCCTTAACTAATCCATGTGCGACATCAATTCGGAAACCATCGACTCCAAGATCTAACCAAAATCGCAATGTCGTTTCGAAGTCTTCATGGACTTCTGAGTTTTCCCAGTTTAAGTCTGGCTGAGATGAATCAAAGAGGTGAAGGTAGTACTGACCATCCTCTACTTGCGTCCATGATGGTCCGCCAAAGAGTGAAATCCAATTATTAGGTGGAGTGCCATCTGGTTTAGCATCGTAGAAGTGGAAGCGGTTTCGCTCAGGTGAACCACGTCCAGATTTTAAAGCCTCCTGAAACCAAACATGCTGATCAGAAAAATGGTTTGGGACTATGTCAGCTATCACTCGAAGGTTTAACTCATGCGCATAATTAATGAGACGCTTTGCATCATCCAAGTTTCCAAAACGTGGGTCAACATCGCGCGGATTGGCGACGTCATACCCCCCGTCTTTATTGGGGGTAGTGTAAAAAGGGCTTAGCCAAATAGCATCAACGCCGAGTTTTTGCACGTACTGTAAGCGCGAAGTTATTCCAGCTAAATCGCCATCGCCATCCCCATTACTATCGCAGAAAGAGCGGGGATAAATCTGATAAACCACCGCTTCTTTCCACCAAGGCGTTGATTTCATGGGTTGAACTTAATTCAGAGGGCAATCGGCAATCAATGCAACAAACCTGAAACCCTGCGCCAAAATGTTGCGCTTTGATAACGATTTAACGGGAAAGCTTGGCTTCGATTTCTCTCATTAAGGTGTGCAAATCTTTGGATATCGACTGAATTTCGGCCAACTCCTGACTTCCTCGGATCTGCGCCTCCTTGGCTAGTTCAAACTCAGCTAAAGAAGCCGCATGTGTCTCATTTATAGTATTTTCGAGGTTTTTGGAGTGAACTTTCTGTCCCACCATGATTATTGAGAGTAATACTAACTGCAGGAAAGTCTGGGCTATCCAAGAGACAATGATGATTGTGTCCGCTGATTTAATTGCTCTAGGAAGTGAAATTAGAGCAATGGCGGCGAAGATATATGCACACCACATTGTTGCAACACCATTAGCAATCTTCTCAGCCAGCCATGTATTAAGTCGTCTCATAGTGAAACGATATCGAACTAGATGCTTATGGAGATGGAGTTGGGCTCGGGCTATTTACTTTAGTTTTTTTCGTTGTCGCGGTGGCTATTGGTTTAACTGGTTTAGTAGGTTCAACCGGTGCACCACCCATTTCTGCGATTGCCGCATCCCGCATATTTATGGCAATTTCGATGGAGCTATCACGCTGGGCAGTAATGTTTGTTCTAGCTCTATCGTTCTTAGCAGAACGCATTGCCGCCTCATAAAAACCATTTGCCCTGTTGATGGCAGTTGTAAATCTATTGGCGATCTTTCTGAACTCGATAGAATCGCTGCGAAAGTGCTCCAGAGCGAGTTTGTACTGTTCTAGTTCATTTAGAGGAGCAATGCCTGGAACTGGCGAAGGCGATGGTAATTCATGAGCCATCGCGGTAGGCGCACCCACGAATAGCAGAATTGAGCTAAGGAGAAGCCCAGCCGAACGCCTGTATTTCATGGCTACATAATGGCCTAAATCTTTGTGCTTTCTCTGTGAAAGAGCTGCTGAGGCCACTGGCTGATTGGCATCTGTGCCAACACGTGAAAGAGTGGGGGCATGGCTGAATTAATAATGATTGTTGACGATGAGCCCGGGGTTCGGGCGCTCCTGAAAGATACGCTCAGCATCGCCGGTTTTGATGTAGTGGAGGCCAACGATGGCATGGCCGCCCTCACCCTTTTGCGGACCCACAAGCCCGTCCTTATGGTGATCGATATAAATATGCCCCTGATGGATGGTTTTGAGCTGGTCGAAAGACTTCGTCTGACTAATGATTTAACGCCTGTCTTAATGCTGACTGCACGTGAGGATAAAGGCGATATTGCCAGGGGATTAAAAATTGGTGCTGATGATTACGTAATTAAGCCCTTCGGAATTGAAGAGTTAATTTTGCGAATTAAAGCCATTTTACGTCGTTCATATAAAGCTACCGTTGGCCCAGCGCTATTAACCTGTGGTCCGATAACAATTGATGACGAACAACATTCAGTAACTTTTAATGGAGAAGAAGTTGATCTTTCGCCAACAGAGTATCGACTCTTGCAGATTCTAATAGAAAAAAAGGGGCGCGTTCTAACCAAAAAGTTGTTACTTGATGAAGTCTGGGGAATAACTTTTGATTCTGAAAGCACAGTGACCGATACATATATTTCATACCTGCGTAAGAAATTTCACAGAGATGGTTTTGAGGGGATAAAAACTATTCGAGGTGTAGGTTTTCAGATTCAGGAGCCTAAGCAAGGTTAATGAAGAGTAAAACTCGACAGATTTTTTCGACGGTTGCTCTTACTTCAATCCTTTCATTTCTAATTGGTGGATTCGCGGTGTGGGGATCCTACAATTCAGAGATTTCACTTGTTGAAAATCACTTAAATATGGTTGTTCGAGATGTTGGTCGAAGTTCAGATGATCCATTAACTTCCGCGCTTTTTAGTGTCTCTCAGAATAACTATGATATGACGGTTGCTTTTCAGTCAGCAAATGGCGAAATTGCTATCCTAAAGCAGTCCAAAAAAGCGGTGCTAGGCTCAACAACAAAATTAAGAACGCGCACTATCCCTCTTCAAGCTGGGGAACAACTGCTGATTGCGGCCTCCGTAAAAGATATCGATAGAAATCTGACTCGAAACTTGTGGCGGTTACTGGTATTTTTTCTCTTTGCGAATGCAATTGCATCTTTTATTTCTTTGTTAATAAGTCGTTCTGGTTCATTGGCGATAGAACGGGCTCAACGCGAAAAGATGCAGGAGTTTCTAGGTGATGCCGCCCATGAACTGCGAACTCCTTTGACTGTGGTTAAAGGGTATGCCGAGCTATTGAAAAATAAAGCATTAGATAGCGAACGAGAGGTTTTGGCCTTTGAGAGATTAAATACAGAAATTAAACGCATGGAGTCTTTAATTGCGGACCTGCTTATTTTGGCCGAGCTAGGAGAAGAAGGCCCTACAGAGTTCTCTGAGGTTAATCTTTCGGAGCTAATAAGCGAAAATGTCAGAGATTTTCAAGTAATCGCACCTCAGCATCATCTCGAACTAGATCTTGAAGGTGGAGTATTAATTCAAGGATCAGAGAAATATCTGCAGAGATTTATTGCTAATGCGCTTACAAATATTAGAGTGCACACTGAGGCCAATGTTCCAGTCCGAATAACACTTAAAGCCGGGAGAGAAATCAGGTTGGTCGTTGAAGATGGTGGTACTGGACTTCCAGCGACATCGTATGGCGAAAAAATTCAAGGTTTAAAGCGATTCGATCGATCCAGATCACGTGAGAGCGGTGGGAGTGGACTCGGAATGTCTATCATGAGTGCAGTGATCGAGCGCCATGGTGGCACACTTGCCTTAAAGAAGAGCGATCTGGGCGGTTTGGCAATTGAAGTTCAACTTGCGCGCACTTAGACTAAAGCGATGAAATACATTCAGACACTACTCCTTTTAGTCAGCATCGCAGGAATTTTCTATTGTGTACGAATGTTGCGCGCCCTGCATACCAAGGTAAGCACATCAACCTCTAAAATCACCAAATCATTGAATGAGCAAAAAACCCAGAACCAGCATGCTTATCGCCAACTAGAGGCCTTCTACCAACTGATATCCCTCTTAAAATTCACCGCCCCGATTCCCCCTACTCGCGGTTGGGTAGCCTCTCCGGACCTTCTGTTAACCATGACGGACGTAATTCGTACCCATAAACCACGGCTAGTGGTCGAACTCGGCTCGGGTGTATCAACGTTAGTTATTGCGAAAGCCGGGGCCAAGAAGTTAATAAGTATCGACGACTCAGATGAATTTGCAATTAAAACCAGGGCGATGCTCAAAGAGCACGGTGTACGAGGCGTTGAAGTAAGAGTTGCCCCACTGGCTTCCCACGGCTCGGGTGTTGATTGGTATGACACCTCAAAGTTAGGCGACATAAAGGGCATTGACTTACTCTTTATTGATGGTCCTCCAGGATCTAACAGTCCAAATGCACGCAAACCAGCCTTACAAGAGTTATTAGGGCGGCTATCGCCAAAGGCTGTAATTATTATGGATGATGTTAAACGCCCAGCTGAGCGTGAACTTGCCGAGGCATTTGCTAAAGCACTCCCCAGCCATGTGCTGACATTTCATGACCATGAAAAAGGTACTGCGGTAATCTCGCCAAAATAAGCCATGCCAACTCCATTAGCAGATGCGATAAACGATGCCTGTGCACAAATTCTCAATACAAACACGCTTGTTCGCGTAGTCCTATCGGGCCGCCGGCGAAATATGGTGACGGAATTCGAGCGTATCGATATTCGGCCCGTTGTAATAAAGGGGTCAATAGCATTGCAAATGAGTTATAGCGATGGGCAATCCAAGAGCGTTAAGAACCTTAGCGTTGCAGAGGAAGCAATACTTAAACTCTTAGCAAGTGGTTATGCAAACATTCTGGTCGAACACACATCAGGCTCTATGTCGATTCGTGTTACTAAGAGTGGAGATGCTCTCGTTCATTTTGAAAAGATGGAGTTAATCCAAGATTTAAGCCATGACAAGAAGAAAGCTCGTCTATTAGATCCAGCCGACCCCTTTTTATTAGAAGTAGGTATAGCCGACCATAAAGGAGTAGTTAAACCGACTAAGCAGGATAAATACCTGCAGGTTGAAGAGTTTTTGCGTCTGTTGGTCCCAACACTTCATGCAGCAATCGGCGCTGGCCACATTCATCAACCAACCAAGGAGGATCCATTAAAGATTGTAGATCTGGGGTGTGGACATGCTTATTTAACATTTGCAGCTCATCAATATCTTCGCTCCATTGGGATTCCAGTAAAAATAACTGGAATTGATGTTCGAACGACATCGCGTGATCGCAACAATGCGATTGCAGAAAAGTTAGGTATAACTTCAACAATCAATTTCCGAGCAGAGGAGATTGCAACGACAACTGCCGAGGAGGCCGATGTTGCTATCGCACTTCACGCATGTGATACCGCCACCGATGATGCAATCGCATGGGCGGTCAATGGTGATGTGAAACTTATGCTTATCGCGCCTTGTTGTCACCACGATATTCAGACTCAGATGCTTATAACTCCTGAGCCTTGGGGAGCACTAACAAAGTTTGGATTGATGAAAGAGCGTTTAGGCGATTTACTAACGGATTCTCTGCGGGCACAGATTTTACGGATCGCTGGATATCGCGTCGAGGTTATTGAATTCATTGGAGGAGAACACACCCCTCGTAACTTGATGATTAGGGCGCTAAAGACTGGAGCAGCGCCCGATGCTATTGATACGCAGAGATACCGAGAGATGTGTAATCAATGGGGAGTTACTCCCGTCTTAGAAGGCAAGATTCCTTCGCTCTTCATCGGTTAGACTTCCCGCATGTCTAAAGTCCTTGCCTCGCTGCCAGTTGGCGAAAAAGTTGGCATCGCCTTTTCAGGAGGTCTAGATACTTCGGTGGCCGTTGCGTGGATGCGCGCAAAAGGTGCGATTCCCTGTACATATACCGCCGACCTTGGTCAATATGACGAGCCCGATATCGGCACTGTTCCACAGCGTGCTAAAGAGTATGGCGCCGAAATATCCCGACTCGTCGATTGCAAGAGCGCACTCGTTGAAGAGGGCTTAGCGGCGATAGCTTGTGGTGCTTTCCATATTAGAAGTGGTCTTAAGCAGTATTTCAACACAACACCTTTAGGTCGAGCAGTGACTGGAACACTGTTAGTTCGCGCTATGCACGGGGATTCAGTTGAAATCTGGGGCGATGGTTCGACATATAAGGGCAATGACATTGAGCGTTTTTATCGCTATGGACTTTTAGCAAATCCAAATTTAAGAGTTTATAAACCATGGCTGGATGCCGATTTCGTGAATGAACTCGGCGGTCGCAAAGAGATGTCGGAGTGGTTAGTTGCTCATGGTCTGCCATATCGAGACAGCACCGAGAAGGCTTATTCAACCGATGCAAATATATTGGGTGCTACGCACGAAGCTAAGAGCTTAGAGAACTTAGACACCTCCGTTGAATTGGTTCAACCTATTATGGGTCTACGGTTCTGGGATCCATCGGTACAGATAGATAGTGAAGATGTAACCATTAACTTTGTTCAAGGCCGCCCCGTGGCAATAAACGGCAAAGAATTCACTGATGTTGTCTCACTCATGCAAGAGGCAAATGCAGTTGGTGGCCGTCATGGAATTGGAATGGCCGATCAAATTGAGAATCGAATAATTGAAGCAAAGAGTCGTGGAATTTATGAAGCTCCAGGAATGGCACTTTTATTTATCGCATACGAGCGTTTAATTAGTGCAATTCACAATGAAGACACGATAGCCAACTACCATGCTGAAGGTCGCCGTCTCGGTCGCCTGTTGTACGAGGGTCGTTGGTTAGATCCACAAGCGCTCATGCTCCGCGAATCCCTTCAACGGTGGGTTGCATCTGCCGTTACCGGTTCAGTGACCATGCGCATACGTCGAGGCGATGATTACTCGATTATTAATACGACTGGACCGGCTCTAAGTTATCACCCAGATAAATTGTCTATGGAGCGCACAGAAAATGCCGCTTTTGGACCTAAAGATCGCATAGGGCAACTCACCATGCGCAACTTAGATATTGCCGACACTCGCGCCAAGTTGGAGATGTACCGAGCACAAGGTCAGTTAGGCGATGGTGAGTTTAAATTAATCGGAGAACTCGAGTAAAGGAATCTAATGAAAATCCATAAGAGGCTAGCAATCGCAGCGATTATTGCGCTGTCGATTTCAACACTAACAGCATGCGGAGATAAAGTGGCAGACACATCGACTGAAAATGCAGTACCTGGACTTCCTTCAGTAACGGCAAATGCTGGTGAAGCACCTACTATTTCAGCACCAACTGGAACGCCGCCAGCGACCTTACAGACATCCGACATCATTGTTGGTACAGGTACCGAAGTTGTTGCAACGTCAACGCTAACTGTCCATTACACATTGATGTCTTGGTCAAATGGCTCAATTGTGGAGTCCTCTTGGAGTAGTGGTCAGCCGGCAACTTTCCCCCTCTCAGGAGTTATCGCGGGTTGGCAGCAGGGCTTACCTGGCGCAAAAGTCGGCGGACGCCGCTTGCTCGTAATTCCGGCCGATCTTGGTTATGGTTCCAACGGATCAGGACCTATTGGTCCAAATGAAACTCTTATATTCGTCGTCGATATTATCGGAGTCTCATAATTTGATAGTTGTTTACCTTGACTCGATAGTATTTTAACGTGAAGAAATTAATTGGTGAGTTTCTTGGAACTCTCACATTGGTGGCGATTGTTGTCGGTTCTGGAATTATGGCAACATCGCTATCGCAGGATGTCGGAGTTCAGTTACTTATTAATACCATTTCGACGGTCTTTGGTTTACTTGTATTAATCCAAATCTTCGCACCGATTAGTGGCGCACACTTCAACCCTGTAGTAACAATGGTTGACTTAATTGAGCGCAAAGTTAGTTTTTCGCAGTTTATTCAATATACCGCGGTACAAATTTTAGGCGCAGTATCTGGTGCAGTATTGGCCAACGCAATGTTTGACCATCCACTGATTGAAACTGCAACAAAGCTACGCTCGGGCGGAAATCTTTATCTGGGAGAGATTGTTGCAACAGCTGGGTTAATTCTCATTATTAATCTCTTAGTCAAACAAGAAAAATTGGCGCTCATTCCTGCAATGGTGGCGGCCTGGATAGGAAGTGCCTACTTCTTCACGAGCTCAACGTCGTTTGCAAATCCTGCTGTAACAATCGGACGAACTTTGTCTGACTCCTTTGCTGGCATTGCGCCAAGTTGCGCACCGCAATTTATCGCTGCTCAAATTCTCGGTGCTCTTATCGGTTTAGGCTTAACAAAGCTGCTAACTCATGACAAGTAAACCAACCGTACTTTTTGTCTGCGTCCACAACGCAGGCCGTTCACAGATGGCGGCTGGATTTATGCGTGAATTGAGTCAGGGTCGAGTCGAAGTGCTCTCTGCCGGCTCTGCACCTAAGGATTCAATTAATCCAATTGCAATCGAGGCCATGGCCGAATGTGGAATCGATATCGCTAATAACGTGCCAAAAATATTGACTAACGAAGCCGTTCAAGCCTCTGATGCCGTTGTAACAATGGGATGTGGAGATGCATGTCCGTTCTATCCTGGAAAACGCTACGAAGATTGGGTTCTAGAAGATCCAGCAGGTCAGGGGATTGAAGCGGTTCGCATTATTCGAGATGAGATAGAAATTCGAGTTAAAGCTTTACTCTCAGAACTACTCAAATAGAGGCCCTAAAGGCTTTGGCCACGCTCTAATTGATGCGGCCACTCAATCTTTACCCCAAGTTTTTCAGCGGCATTGAGCGCCCACCTGGGATTTCGAATCATCGCTCGAGCTAAAAATACTGCATCGGCCTCACCGGTTTCGATAATGTACTGAGCCTGTTCAGGTTCGGTAATTAAACCAACGGCCGTCGTCATTATTTGGACTTCTGTTCGTATCGCTGCGGCAAATGGAACCTGGAATCCAGGTGTCGCCTTAATCGGTGCATTATGAACATTGCCGCCAGTTGAAACATCGATTAGATCTACTCCAACGGCTTTAAGTTGAGAGCAGAGCTCAATTGAATCAACTAAGTTCCACCCATCATCGACCCAGTCGGTAGCCGAGATACGCACAAAGAGGGGAGTATCGCGTGGAATTGCATCGCGAACCGCTTTAGTTGTTTCAAGAAGGAATCTGGTTCGATTTTCAAAACTCCCGCCGTATTCATCGCTGCGAGTATTTGCCAAGGGTGAGTAAAACTGATGGAACAAGTATCCGTGAGCTGCATGAATCTCAATAACATCAAAACCAACTGTTATCGCACGTTTAGCAGCTGCAACAAAATCCTGAGTAAGTTGATGAATCTCATCGATAGTAAGTGCGCGTGGTTCTGGATATCCATGAAATGCAATGGCCGATGATGAAACGCTCTGCCAACCGCCTTCATCGATTGTTGCCATTCGATGATCATCCCAAGGGCGCATAGTTGAAGCTTTGCGACCAGCGTGAGCTAATTGAATTCCCATCTTTACATTCTGAGAGTGTGCAAATCCAATCATGGGTATAAATGCTTCAGCATGTGCTTGGCTGTGAAGAGATGTACAGGCAATCGAAATGCGACCTTCGGGTACGACCCCAGTCGCCTCGACCATAATCAATCCCGGTGATCCAGTTGCAAAAGAGTTTAAGTGGGCTCGATGCCATTCACCGATAAGACCATCAATGGCTGAGTATTGGCACATTGGTGAAACCCACACGCGATTCTGAAATATCACTGAACCGATTGTTAAGGGATCAAATAATGTGTTCATGGGGTGAGTCTACGCTTAGAAACTACGGTGCGATAATGAATTTCGCACCAGCGATGAGCAAAACAAAGCCTAAAGCCCGCTTAATTCCGGTGCTTGAGAATTTCGAGATTCCAAAGCGAGTTCCAACGAAAGCCCCTAATAAAACCGCACCCACAAAGAAAGGCAGTTCACTTGGAAGTGATTGTGTGGATTGAAAGTTACCGAGTAATCCGGCAATCGAATTTACAAAGATAAATGCGGCAACGGTCCCACTGGCCTGCTTAACGCTCACCCACCCCAACCAGATAATAAGAGGCGATAAGAAGATTCCTCCACCGGTTCCGGTGATACCAGAAAGTAAGCCTATTCCAGCGCCAATAGTTACGGCTATCACACCATTAAATGAACGATGGGGCTGGTCAATTTGCAATGCCTGTATCAGAAACCGTGTTCCAGAGATCAAGAGAAGCACTCCAATAATTGGTTTGTAAATGTGACTAGGTAAATTAATTTGGCCACCGATAAAAGCCGCAGGGATCGAACCAATGATTAGGTAGGTAAAGAGAGATTTATTGAAGTAATTACTTCGTATATAGCGAAAACTAGTATAGGAAGACACGAAAATATTGAGCATCAAGGCCGTTGGTTTAATAACAAGCGGAGGTAAATCAAAGAGCGTCATTATTGCGATGTAAGCCGACGCGCCTGCGTGGCCAACTGATGTATACAAGACTGCACCAAGAAATAGGCAAACCGCAATGAGGAGAGTTTGGGTTTCAAACACTAAGGTTCTTAAACCAATCAAGAGTTTCGGGATTTGCCAATGAGTCACGATTGCGAACTTCACGACCATTAATCACGTCGGTTACTGCTAGTTCGACCAGTTTATTTGATTTAGTACGCGGTAACGCCGGTGCAACTAAAATCAAATCTGGCACATGTCTCGGGCTTGCTTGGGTACGAAGAGCTCTTTTGATTTCCTTCTCAACCTCTTGTGTAAAGCTGAACCCTTGCTTAATGACAACAAATAAAATTACACGCGTGTCGCCCTCCCAATCCTGAGAAACAGCCATGGCTTCTAGAACCTCTGGAAAGGTTTCAACTACTCGATAAATTTCGGCGGTTCCTATTCGCACGCCTTTAGAGTTCAAGGTCGCGTCGCTTCTTCCAAATAAAACGAAGCCACCAGTTGAGGATTTAGAAGCGAAATCTCCATGCGTCCATACCCGCGGAAAGCCCTCAAAGTAGGCTGCAGAGTATTTTTCATCTCCGTCGTCGGCCCAAAAACCAAGTGGCTTAGATGGAAATGGCACAGTGCATACGAGCTCGCCCTTTTCATCAATTGCCGCAGATTCACCTTTGGCGTTAAAGACATCGGTAGCCATACCTAAACAAGCACCTTGCAGCTCGCCGCGAAAGACCGGTTGTGTAGGCACTCCGGCCACGAAACATCCGCAGATGTCGGTGCCACCAGACATTGAGGCTAAGTGCACATCGCTTTTAATACTTTGATAGACGTAATCAAAACTCTCTGGTGACAGAACCGATCCAGTAGAGGCAATCACTTTGATAGTAGACAAATCATGAGACGTAGCGGGAATGAGCCCTTCTTTATGTGCTGAATCTATGAACTTTGCCGATAATCCAAGAAAATCCAACTTCTCGTCTTGAGCTATATCAAAAAGGCGAGAAGGTGTCGGAAACATGGGCGCACCATCAAATAAAACAATTGTTGCACCGCGTCCTAGCGCCATCGTCAACCAATTCCACATCATCCAACCACATGTAGTAAAAAAGAAAACTCTCTGCTGCGCTTTAATTTCAAATTGATAGAGCTGCTCGGCCAAGGCTTTGAGCAGGACTCCAGCACCGCTATGGATAATGCACTTTGGCTTACCTGTCGTGCCCGATGAAAAAAGAACGAATCCGGGATGGTCAAATGGTAGGGGAGTAAAATCAAGAGCTGTACCCCTGTATGGCGCTATCCAGGATTGGAATTCACTGATTCTAATAGTTGCGGTCAGAGTTGGTAATAGTGATTGAATCTCTTCGATCTTAGAAGATGATTCAAAAACTTTACCGTTGTATTGATACGAATCAGTAGCTAATAAAATCTTAGGTTCGATCTGACCAAAACGATCTTGCACAGCGCTTGGGGCAAAATCAGGAGATGCCGTTGAAACAATTGCGCCGATACTTAAAGCACCTAATGCGAAAATAATAGTTTCGGAAACATTTGGGACCCATGCCACAACTCGATCGCCTTTAACTACACCAGCAGCCCTTAACGCCGCCGTAGTTGCCGCTACTTGGTCTCGCAAATCTCCCCACGTTAATTCACTTCGCACTCCATCTTCTAAGATAGAAACAATTGCAATCTCTGTTGCAATACCCTTCGATAACAAGTTTTCAGCTACATTTAAAGTTGCATCACTAAAAAAGCGCGCAGAAATAAAATCTTCGCCAGGTGTATAAAATTGTGTGCCTTTTTCACCAATAATTTTGCAGTCATCCCAGGCCCTTGACCAAAATAGCCCTGGATTTTCAATGCTCCAGGCGTGTAAATCGGCATAAGTCTGAAAGCCAAGATCTGATTGAAGGCGTGTGATAGCCATGCCACTCACATCATGAGGTTGCCAGAGCTGCGTGATCATTGAGATTTTTTAGTGATTGCCCTCAACCGCAGTCGATAGTAAGCCCCGGATAGTCCACCCGGCGCGAACATCACGACAAAGATAAAGAGGAGACCTAAGACTAAGGCGGGTTCAGCGATTGGACCACCTATCCATTTAGGAATAGTTTCAAAGGCGTCCTGCAGCTATGAGCATGACCGCACCGAGGAGTGCTGCAAGGGCTGCGCTAATGACAAAGGACAAGAGCTTAAAGCGCTGAGTGTTAAGACCTAAAACCTGAACTCGCAGCTCATTGTCTCGAAGCGCGGCAAAGACTCGTCCTGCAGAGCTTTCAGTAACCCACCAGATCACAACGTATGTGAAGATAAGCGCGGCTAACGCCGTCCAATAAATATATTTAGTGTTGGCAACGCTTATCCAAAACTCAGGAATCAAATCGGCATTTAGCGCAATCCCATTTTCTCCGCCAGTTAAGTCAAAGAAGTTTCGCTGAATTATTACGTGACCAGCTTCGCCAAATGCCAAAGTAACCATTGCAAATGTAATGCCTGATGTTCTAAGTGATGCCGCACCGACCAGTAGTGCAAGGAGCGCACTCACGGCGATTGAAATCAAGGCTGCCAGCCACCAAACAACAACTTCATGATTGATCAAAATGCACGTTACGTAAACGCCTGTTGCGAAATAAAGCGCATGACCAAAGGATAGAAGCCCGGTGAAACCAAAGAGGAGGTCGTACGTAAGTGCTAAACCACCCCAAATAAAGGCTACGGCCATTGTTTGTTGAAGCCCCGGTCGGCTTAGGGGGTTTGAACCCAAGATAGGTGCTAACGCTAAAAGCCCAACAAATAGCCCAAGAAGTGGACGTGAATATTTCCAACGCAACATTATGCACGCACCTTTCCAAGTAGACCTTGTGGCCTAATCAATAAGACAACGGCGAGCAAGATAACAACCACAAAATCTCCAAGTCCAGTTGCATAGTAATTAGCGAACTGGCGAATCACACCAATCATCATGGCAGCCAAGAAACTTCCTGGTACCGAGCCCATGCCACCAATGACTACGACGATAAAGCCATAGATTAAATATGTTCCGGCGATTAATGGCGAAACTCCGTTGGAGTAGACAGAAACTAAAACACCGCCAACACCTGCAGCAAAGCCGCCTAAGAAAAATACGGTGCTAAATGCACGGCGCACATTGATTCCAAGCGCGTTGACCATATTTCGATTCTCAACACCAGCACGGATAATTAGCCCAATGCGCGTATATTTTAGTAGCGCCCAATTGCCTATTAATAACAAGATTGCCGTGGCGATATACACGATTCGGTCGGCAGGAATTTTTGCTCCACCAATATCAATAGCCGTCAAAAACCACATAGGAGTAGGGAACATTCGAAGATCATTGCCGAACCAACCTCCGAGCACTGCACCGACCACAAGCGCTACCCCAACCGTCACTAAGGCTTGATCGATGTGACGATCATATAAACGCGTAATAAGTAACTGTTCAATGAGGAGTGCAAATAAACCTGCCGCTAAACCGCCCACAATCATTGCCAGAATGAACTCAGGCATAGATGTTTCAAAGCCCATTTTGCTTGCTACCCAAAAACCTACGAATGCGCCGACAGACAGAAAACTTCCATGGGCAAAGTTAAGAACACCCATGAGACCGTAGATAAGAGAGAGTCCGGAGGCAATCAAAAAATAAAGTGCGCCTAAACCGATGCCCGTGATGCCGATCAATATGAAAGTATCCATTTATTTATGACCCCCACTCACGCCCAACATCTGGTGTACCCACGATGGGTCATCTAAGTTTTCAGGTCCACCTTGAAAAATCACTCTGCCTTGGTCCATCACTACTACGTGATGGGCGATGCGCTTAACTAAAGCCAGATTTTGCTCAACTAACAGCATTGTTGTCGCTTCAGCGACTTTTGCCAGAGCGTCGGCAACCTCGGTCACGAGCTTTGGAGCAAGCCCCTTAGTTGGTTCATCGACTAAGAGAATCTCATTTGTATTTAGCATCGCACGTGCGATGGCGACCATCTGCTGCTGACCACCAGAGAGAGATCCAGCTAACTGAGCCGCACGCGTGTTTAGCTCAGGAAAAAGTTGGTAAATGCTCTCAAAAGCTTCACTATTTGTCTTAGAACGAGAAGCTAAAGCTAGATTTTCCCGCACTGAAAGCGTAGAAAAAATCTCACGATCTTCGGGCACGTATGCAACTCCTGATTGCGCGATCTTGTACGTTGGCATTCCAATGAGCTCCTGGCCATTTAACTGAACAGATCCAGTGCCGGGATAAAGTCCCAGGATTCCTTTAAGTGTGGTTGATTTGCCGACACCATTTCGACCGAGCAGAGCGGTTACTTTGTGAGAGGGAACATCGAAATCAACTCCATGCAAAATGTGGGACTCGTTGATTTTTACATGCAAATCTCTAACAACAAGGGCGTTCATAATGACTCTCCAATATATGCCGACTGCACGATTGGATTATTAATAACATTCTGCGGGGTGTCACAGACCAGTAGCTCGCCATAGTTCAAAACCGCGATGCGATCGGCTAGACCTAAAATAACCTCCATGTGGTGCTCCACAATTAATACTGTTTTCATATGAATTGTGGCAAGAGATCGGATAATTTCTACTAACTCGGGGACATTCTCAACACTCATGCCAGCCATGGGTTCATCGAGTAAGACAATGTCGGATTTCGACGCCAAAACGATTGCGATTTCTAATCGACGCTTATCACCATGAGAGAGAGCCCCAGCTCTTTGCATCGCATAATTGGTTAGACCTACTTTTTCTAAACACTCACGGGCTTGTGCAACGACTTCAGTAAATTTATAAGCGTTTTTGGTTAAGTTCATTGACTTACCGTGGGCTGACTGTGCAGCAATACGTACATTTTCCAAACAGGTCAGATTCACAAATACACTGGAAGTCTGAAAAGTACGCGCGATTCCGGCTTTAGCTCGCTCATGTGGTGCCAATTCTGTGACATTTTGGTCGCCGATAAATATCTGCCCCCGCGAAGGTTTGCGAATTCCGCTCAGTAGGTTAAAAAAGGAGGTCTTGCCCGCACCGTTTGGGCCAATAATTCCTAGCGTTTCATTTTGATAAACAGAGAGTGAAATGCCATCGAGAATTTTTGCCCCGCCGATATCAAGAGAGAGATCGGTAACGCTGAGTGCAGAAATCAATTGCCAGCTCCTTAAATTATTGGGCTAAATATATAAAGAACCCCAGCGCATTTCTACACTGGGGTTCTTTAATTTATATGTGGTGTGTTACTTACCCACTCCTGAGATTGTCTTTTGTAGTACAGGAACATAACCAGTTGCCGTCTTAGTCAGACCAACAAGGAACATTGGTTGGATAAGAAGGTGGCTGCTTGAACTGACTGTCATCAAGCCCTTGACTCCGACCCATGAGTAGCCCTCAAGGTTTGAAATCATTCTGTCTACATTCTGAACTGAGTTGCCCTTGAGCGCCTGAACGATCATCTTGGCGGCATCTGCCCCAGTTGAGGTGAAGAGATCCTGAGACTTCTTATTTGCGATAAACCATGCAGCCATGTCGTTAGCAGCTTGAGACTTTCCAGCACCTGGGAAGTAGCTATTTGTCATGATCGCGTTAGCGCCTTCAAAGAGAGTTCCGTAGATGTTGTAAGTCGGTACTCCTGCAAGACCTGTGATTGGTCGTGACTTAGCAAATGCTCCCTGAACCTTAAGGGATGTCAACATTGCGCCTGCTGTAAGTGCATTTGACCAAGCGATGAAGGTATAAGTGCCGTTAGCATCTACAGCTTTCTTAGCAAAAGGTGTGAAGTCAGAAGTTGATGTTGGAACTTTGATCTCTTCAAAGATCGCGCCCTTTGGCCCCATCAATGCACGTGCAGCGGCGATGTTTCCAGCACCAAAGGCATTGTCTTCAACGAAGAGAATTACTTTCTTACCATTGATTGGCTTAATGCCAGCAAGTGGAGCTAAATCTTGAGTAGATGAGTTACCTGAGCGGAAAACATACTTGTTAGCTGAAGAAGTAACTAAGTCGTTCTTAGCTGGTCCAGATATGTACAAGATTTTGTTCTGTGCGGCTAGAGGTCCAAGAGTTAGTGCAACTCCTGATGATGCGGTACCAACGATTATTTTTGTACCGTTGCCGACCATTTCCTTAAAAGATGCAGTAGCAGATGCTGGATCTGCGGCGTCATCTTTAGTTGTTACAACGAGCTTTGCACCGTTGATTGACATCTTGCCACCGGTGTAATAGTTCAATCCCCATGCAAGTCCGTCGTTATATGCAACTCCATATGTACCGAGCGGTCCTGATGATGATGTGATTACACCAATTTTAATTTCATTTGCTGCCTGTGCCGGCGCCATGCTTGGCATGATGACAGCTAAAGAGAGTGCGGCTACTCCCAAACGTGCTAGTGAGCGCTTGCTCATAGTGTGATCTCCTTGTTGATAATGCCAGCCACATCGAGGGTTGGCTTGCTTAAGGTAAATCTATCTGCTCGGCCAAGAGATTTATCACCGCTATGGCTACGGTTAGATAACAATTTCTAGGGAAAAGGTGCAGAATCAGCGCATGTCCCTACCAATTCAACGCACTCTCGTTCCGGTCACCGGTGGATCTCTCGCAGTCTTTCGATATGGTGATGGAGTAGGCGATCCAGTCCTTTTGATTCACGGAGTGACATCATCAAATCGCGCTTTTCAACTATTTGCAGATGCACTAATTGCCCGCGGAAAAGCTGTGTATGCAGTTGATCTTCGTGGACGTGGTGATTCAAACTTGCTTCCCGGTCCTTTTGGAATGGCGCAGCATGCAAAAGACATGGCGGCGGTAATTGAAAGTTTTGGTTGGATAAAGCCTGATGTAATCGGACATTCAATGGGTGGTTTTGTTGCCGCGGCTTTAGTTGGTTCATACCCAGATTTAGTTGGAGAAGTTGTGTTTGCCGATGGAGGGGTGCCATTGCCTCTACCTGCTGGAATGAGTGTGGAGCAGGTTTTACCTTTTGTCTTAGGACCAGCCCTTGCCCGTCTTGCTATGGTCTTCGAATCTAAAGATGCCTACCGAGATTTCTGGCGTGTTCAACCAGCTTTTTCCAAAGGCTGGTCATCGGTCATGGATGAATACGTTGATTATGACTTGCGAGGAGATGCACCGAACTTTAAGCCATCAACAAATCCCGCTGCCGTTGAAGCCGACTCTCGGGATTTGTTTGGAGATGACTTAATCGTACGCTCGCTAAAATCTTTAACTCGCCAGGCTCTATTTATTAAGGCTGAGCGTGGTTTACAAAATGAAGAGGGTGGTCTTTACCCATTAGCAGTCTTAGATGCAGTGCTTCCGCAATATCCTATGTTAAAGCTAGAGTTTCTGGCAGATTGCAATCATTACGACATGTTCACCGACCATCTGGGCGCTGATAATGTTGCCCAAATAATTTATGGAGATCGACTATGAGTTTAAAAGGTAAGCGCGCATTTATAACTGGCTCATTCCAAGGAATTGGCCTAGGAATGGCAACTGCCTTGGCTCGAGAAGGCGCTGAGATTGTTTTACATGGCTTAGCAGATAGCGAAACAATTAAAAGAGCCGAAGCTATTGTGAGTTCTGCTGGCGCACCAAAAGTTGAGTCACATGTGAGTGATCTTCGAGATAGCACCGCAACGGAGGCGCTAGTTGCGGCAGTTTTAGCTAATGGCCCAGTAGATATTTTGTGTAACAACGCAGGTATTCAACACACTGCATTAATCGCACAAATGCCTCGCGAAAAGTGGAACGACATTATTGCTATAAATCTCTCCTCCTATTTTGACACAATGCGATTGTTGCTTCCGCAGATGCAGGAGCGAGGATTTGGCAGAGTCATTAACACATCCTCAGTTCATGGATTAGTTGCATCGATTGCTAAGGCTCCATATGTTGCGGCAAAACATGGAGTAATTGGTTTAACTAAAACCGCAGCTCTGGAATATGCATCAAGCGGTACACGCGAATCTGGCGGCGTAACGGTAAATGCAATCTGCCCCGGCTGGGTAGAAACCTCATTAATCGAGCCACAGATTCAAGCCCGCGTCGACATCTTTAACGGTGATCGTGCTGCAGGGATCGCCGATTTATTATCTGAAAAGCAGCCATCTAGACGAATGTCTACTCCGGAGGAGATAGGAGCCGTCGTAGTGTTCTTATGTTCTCAAGCCGCGCATAATATTACTGGCGTTTCAATCCCGGTTGATGGTGGATGGACTGCGCAGTAGTTTGAATACATAACAAAACCCTCGAACCATTTCTAGTCCGAGGGTTTTGTTATTAATTTATTAAGACTTCTTACTTGGTTCTGGCTTTGGAGTCTTTTCTGGCTTTGGAGTCTTTTCAGGCTTTTCTGTCTTAGCAGGCTTTCCAGGTGCTACTGGCTTAACTGGAGCTACACCCTTTGTTGGAACAGGTGGCTTAGTTAGTTCAGCTGGCTTAACTGGTTTTACTGGCTCTTCACCGAAGGTTGCAACAGCGGCTTTAAATGCATCCATTGCGGCATCCATGGCTTGGTTATGAGCTTTAACTGCCGCCTCAAGTTGGGCACTAGTTGCACCAGCGGCTCCAACTGCGGCTAGGAAATCAGCATCAGCTTTCACAACTGCAGCTTTTCGGGCGGCAACGGCAGGAACGATCTTTGCTTCATAAACTGAGCGGAGAGTTTGATACTGCTCGATTGCAGCTTTCCAATCGGCGTAATATTTTGCTACCGCGATCTGCCAATCAGTGTTGTATTTATCCATGGCGACGCGATTAGCGATTGCAATCTTGATTACTTCAATTCGATACTTCATCATGTCAATTTGATACTGTTCTAAAGCTGCTTTATATGCAGCCGAATTCGAAGCCGCTGGAAGTGGCGTTGAATCAGCCTGTACTGCAGTTACTGATCCGGCCATCAAACCGGAGGCCAGTAGGGCCACACCCAAAACTCTTTTTATCTTCATGATTTGCTCCTCATTAACGAATCGGGACTAGCTGGCCCGTAATCAAAAAGTAATTCTACTCTTTGTGCCTATCCTGAGAGATTCCTCAGGCCTTTCTGTGGCATTAAACGCCATTTAATCGCTCTAGAAAGAGAAAACAAGCCTGAATCATGAGAACCGGCACTCAAATTCACATATCTAGAGGGGAAAATTGCTCCTCCCTACTGACTAAGTAGAGAGTCAGTTGTACCATCAAAAGAGAGGATTTTTTCTTCTCTTGTTAGGAAGTGATGGCGATGTTACATACATCTTCGAAAAAACACTTGGTTTTAAATAAGTTTTATCTAACTTCAGTTTTATTATTCTCATTGGTATTAAGTATTGTTCAATCTCCACTTTCTTTTGGTGCAAATCCACCATCAGCACCTCAGTATGTGGAGCCTATGAGTGATACAAATCAAGTTGCAATTACATGGGATCCTCCAAGTTCAAATGGTGGGGAACCTTTACTCAATTACACGGCAAGAATATGGAGTTTGCCACCGCCAACAAATTCCGCGATTTTTGCATCGTGCACAACAACTCAATTTGGATGCATCATTGGTGGATTAATCGCAGGAAACGTCTATTACGTAGATGTAATAGCAAGCAATAGTGCTGGCGCAGGAGCACCAAGTGCATCAAGATCGATATCTCCAGGGGCATCTGGAAAACCTCCAAGTAATGTATCTGCTACCAGTGATGCTAAAGGTTTAATCACCGTTAAGTGGGTTCCGCTAACCAGCGCGGGGACCGGGACATTTGCTTGGTACAGAGCAGAGATATTTACAGACTCCGAGATTGGTACTGGTTCGTATACAAGTTATTGCACGACTGGAGCAATAACAGATAGCAGTTGCCTAATTGGCGGTTTGAAATTAGGAACTACGTACTACGCACAAGTGCGAACATATACATCACTCGGTTCAGGCTTCCCGTCATTTCCACGGATAAAAATTATTGCAGGAACTCCTGCAGCGCCTACGGCCAGTCCAACTCCGTCACAGACTGCACCGAGTGCATCAACTTCTTCAAAGGCAACACCCAAGGCCACATCAAGTATTGGCTCACAAGCATCTCCTGGCGTCACAGGTTTAGCTTCCAGTTCGACTCCTCCACGAAACGTGAAAGTCATCTCACTTTCAAAAGCTCTGCGATTTTCGTGGAGTCCACCGAAGAACACCGGAGGCTTAAAGATTCTTGGGTATCGCGCAGACGCACTGGGCGGTAGTGACAAGTTGCTTCATGAATGCCGAACTACAGCAAAAGTTTTTACCTGCACGATTAAAAATCTCGAGTCGAAACAGGTCTATAACGTAGCGGTGTACACCATGTTTGCAGGCAAAGAGAGTCCAAGTTCAAAGATATTTCGGGTAGTAACTAAGAGTTAGGAAAAGAGATGAAAAGCGAAGTAGTGCAAGAGATCTTCGAAAAATTAGATTCAATGGGGCTATCTCCAACTCGAGGTGGGGCATCCGATATTACGGTCAATTCAGAGCTTCTCGATGCGAAAGGTGGATCGGGGGAGAAAAAGATTTCGTATGAGAATGCTGTGCTCGTCGATGAAAAAAAGGGAGCTATATTTCTGTACGAAAAAACAACTGAAAAGAGCAAGGGTTTTTCATTTGGTTCTAGCTCTGAATCATCATTTCAATCGGGCAAAACACTCTCACGGCATGTTAAAGGAGTTTTCATTGGAGCCAATGGAGTGAAGATCAATTATGACTTTGACATAGGGGAAATCTCTAAAACCATAAAATCAATAGCCGAGATGCATAAACTGAAATTCAAAACCGTTATTCGAAGAAAGAGTGCCGAAGCCCGGTAATTAAGTAAGTACGGGCTTGGCCGCGCTCGTTAACCCCAACCAGTACTCCATTGCGCCGAAGGTTTCTATTTAGAATCAGGGCAAGTAGCCTTTGTCCATGGAAATTACTACCTGTCTCTGGTTGAACGGCCAAGCTCGCGAAGCGGCTAACTTCTACGCAAGCATTTTCCCTGATAGTTCCGTTCTGGGCAATTGGATTGCACCCACGGAAACTCCAGGTAACGCGCAAGGTGAAGAGGTAGTTGTTAACTTCAGAATTTTCGGCCAGCCATTTATCGGCTTAAATGGCGGCTCACAATTCAAACATAGCGAAGCGATTTCTTTCCAAATTCCCTGCGCAGATCAGGCAGAGATAGATAAATATTGGGAACTGCTTATCGCAGATGGCGGAAGTGAGAGTCAGTGTGGATGGCTCAAAGATAAGTTTGGTGTTTCATGGCAGGTAACATCGCCGGTAATGGGTCAATATCTTGGAGGCTCAGATTTTGAAGGTGCGCAACGCGCAACTAAAGCGTTGCTTGAAATGAGAAAAATTGATTTAGCTGCATTGAAGACAGCGTACTCAGGAACAAACTAGCACCGGAAAAGTAGCGGTCGGAGCGTTTGCACTTGCTTCTTAAACTCGTCACGTTCGACGAGGATTTTTTTCGGAGTGGGTTGTGAGGGATTCGAACCCCCGACCCAGGCATTAAGAGTGCCTTGCTCTACCAACTGAGCTAACAACCCGAAGCATTCAGGTGCCGGAAACACTTGAATGCAGAGGGAAACCTACCAGCAACGAAGGCCTTGTCGCACACAGGCAACACCGCCAAAATTGAGATATGAGTCAATGGGAAATAAGGGTTGCCCTATGCCTCTCACTTTTTCTGACGGCTTTTACACAGGGAGCGGAAGCGGCCCAGCCAACGGCCGTAGATGTGGTCGAGATGTTGGCAGTTAAAGGTCGAGCTCCAAAAACAGGATATGCCCGCGAACAATTTGGAACAGCCTGGAAAGATGTCGATCGCAATGGCTGTGATACTCGCAACGATATTCTCAATCGAGACTTGACCTCAATTATCTACAAGGTGAGCTCTCAAGACTGTGTCGTGATGTCAGGAGTTCTTGTAGATCCATATTCGGGCGAAACCATTAGCTTTCTCCGCGGAGTAACGACGAGCTCAGATGTACAAATTGATCACGTAGTGGCTCTCTCAAATGCTTGGCAGACCGGCGCCTTCAAGTTAACAATTGAAAAGCGCACAGCCTTTGCAAATGATCCTCTGAACTTGTTGGCGGCTAAGGGAAGATTGAATTCGCAAAAAGGTGATGGCGATGCGGCTACGTGGTTGCCACCGAAAAAGAGTTATCGCTGTTCATACGTTGCAAGACAGGTGGCAGTGAAATTTAAATATGGTTTGTGGCTGACCGCACCAGAAAAAGCTGCAATTTTGAAACTACTTCAACCATGTCCAGGTCAATTAATCCCTGCCGGCTAAGTGAATTAGTGCGCAGAATCTTTCACTCGTTTGCGAGAGCGTTCGATTTCAGCATGGGCTTCCGCGGCATCGACCCAGTTGCCTCCGGTGACACTCTTGCCAGGTTCTAGGGCTTTATAAACTTCAAAGAAGTGTTGGATTTCAGAGAGCTCAAACTCAGGAACATCCTTTAGATCTTGTAGTGATGATTTACGAATATCTCCGGCTGCAACACAGAGCAGCTTGTCATCTCCGCCAGCTTCGTCGGTCATGTTAAACATTCCTATTGCGCGACAAGAAACTACACAGCCGGGAAATGTCGGTTCATCTAACATCACTAACGCATCTAGTGGGTCACCATCTAGTGAGAGTGTGTTCTTAACGAAGCCATAGTCGTACGGGTACCGCGTTGACGTAAAGAGCATGCGATCTAGGCGGATCTCTCCAGTTAAATGATCGACTTCGTATTTGTTGCGGCTGCCAGCTGGGATTTCAATAATGACATCAAATATCATTGGCGCCGACTCTCTAATAGGTTCCACAGAGTGCAATTAAAACTTGGGGTGAACGACGGGGCTCGAACCCGCGACATCCCGGACCACAACCGGGTGCTCTACCAGCTGAGCTACGTCCACCATGAGTGGCAAAGTCTACCTTCTACTAAGGCAGCGGCGGAACGAAGACTGCGCTGCGGTAATAGGCAAGCTCGGCGATTGAATCTTGAATATCTCCAAGTGCGCGGTGATTGCCAGTCTTTGCTGGGGAGGCAAAGTAGGCCTTGGGATACCAACGGCGCGCTAACTCTTTTATGGATGAGACATCGATGGTTCGATAGTGAAGAAAATCGTTAAGGGCTGGCATATCGCGGGCGATAAAACTGCGATCCACACCGACAGAGTTTCCGGCAAGTGGAGATTTGCCGGGTTGCAAACCACACTCAATTAAATATGCAATCACTTTCAGTTCGGCTTCAACGAGTGAAATACCGTTGGGGATTTCTGTGATTAATCCTGATGTCGTATGCATCGCGGTGACGAAATCGTTCATGCCCGCTAACTCATCGGCGCTCGCACGGATTACGACATCGACACCATCACCGATCAGATTAAGCTCGGAATCAGTGACCAGGACCGCAATTTCGACGAGGACATCCTTTTCAAGGGAGAGTCCAGTCATTTCGCAGTCGATCCAGATTAAATTCGGTTGTTCATTGGCCATGCGCGCCTGGCAGGAATCGAACCTGCGACAACCCGCTTAGAAGGCGGGTGCTCTATCCGACTGAGCTACAGGCGCCTGTAGGGTCGAGGATGCGAAGTCTACCGACACATAACGATAAGGTTTCATCTCATGGCTGAGTTTATTTATACGATGAAAAAGGCGCGAAAAGCGCATGGTGACAAAGTAATTCTCGATGATGTCACAATTATGTTTTATCCCGGCGCAAAAATTGGTGTGGTCGGCCCCAATGGTGCCGGTAAGTCAACGGTCCTTCAAATCATGGCCGGTCTTCAGCAACCATCTAATGGTGAGGCTTACTTAACTCCTGGATACACCGTCGGAATCCTGCTGCAAGAGCCAGTTCTCAATGAGAGTAAAAACGTTATTGACAACGTTAAAGAGGGCGTCGCCGAAACCGTTGCGATGCTCGATCGCTTCAATGTGATCAGCGAAGAATTAGGAAATCCCGACGCTGACTATGACAAGTTATTGGCTGAAATGGGCGATCTTCAAGAAAAGCTTGATCATCGAAATGCCTGGGAGCTTGATTCACAGTTAGAACAGGCGATGGATGCGTTGCGCTGCCCACCACCTGATGCCGATGTTTCAGTCTTGTCCGGAGGAGAAAAGCGGCGCGTTGCTTTATGTAAATTACTTTTGCAGGCCCCAGATTTATTACTACTTGACGAACCAACTAACCACTTAGATGCTGAATCTGTTTTATGGCTTGAACAACACTTAAATAAATACCATGGCGCCGTCGTTGCGATTACTCACGATAGGTATTTCTTGGACAATGTTGCGCAGTGGATTCTGGAACTCGATCGTGGACGTGCCTATCCTTATGAAGGCAATTACACAACGTATCTTGAAACTAAGTCTGCGCGTTTAAAGGTCGAGGGCCAGAAAGATGCCAAGCGCGCCAAGCGTTTAACTGAAGAGCTCGAGTGGGTTAGACAAAATGCTAAGGGACGCCAAGTTAAATCTAAGGCCCGTCTTGCACGGTATGAGGAAATGGCGGCCGAAGCCGACAAGATGCGCAAATTAGACTTTGAAGAAATTCAGATTCCACCAGGTCCGCGACTTGGAAACGTTGTTATCGAAGTTGATCATTTAACAAAGGGTTTTGGTGATCGCGTTTTGATTGATGATCTCTCATTCACCCTGCCTCGCAATGGAATTGTTGGAGTGATTGGTCCGAACGGAGCGGGTAAAACAACGCTCTTTAAGACCATTATGGGAATGGAAACCCCAGATTCCGGAACCGTAAAGATCGGAGAGACGGTCAAGATTTCATACGTGGATCAATCCCGTGGGGGAATCGACCCAAAAAAGACATTGTGGGAAGTCGTCTCCGATGGCCTCGATTTCATTAAAGTCGGAATGGTTGAAATGCCATCTAGGGCTTACGTATCGTGCTTTGGGTTTAAAGGCCCAGATCAGCAAAAACCTGCTGGAATTTTATCGGGTGGAGAGCGAAATCGTCTGAACTTAGCGCTCACATTAAAGCAAGGTGGAAATCTGCTGTTACTCGATGAGCCGACAAATGATTTAGATGTTGAGACTTTAGGTTCACTTGAAAATGCACTCCTAGAGTTCCCGGGATGTGCAGTCGTTATCTCTCACGATCGATGGTTTCTTGACCGCGTAGCTACTCACATTTTGGCCTATGAGGGTGATTCGAAGTGGTTCTGGTTTGAAGGAAACTTTGAATCGTATGAAGAAAATAAAATCCAACGTTTAGGTGCTGATGCTGCGCGTCCACACCGCGTTACGTATAGAAAGCTCACTCGATAAATGAAATTCATGAATAAACAATATGTCCGCTGGGATGATTTAGATGCAATAGGTCATGTTAATCATGCAAAATATTTAACATATGCGCAGGAAGCTCGCTTCGCAATGCTCGGCTTTTTTAACATGGTTGTAGCGCGAGCTGAGGCCGATTACAAGGCACCAATAGGCGAAGGCAACACATTTATTGATGTAACTACATGGGTTGAATCCATTGGTACATCTTCATTCATTTTAGTTTACGAAATTTCAAAGGACGGAACTCTGTTTGCTCGGATTAAAACTGTGCAAGTCACAGTTACCGAGGATACGAAAAGTTCTCGCCCACTTTCCGATCTCCAAAGGGAAGCCCTTAGCAAGTTCTTAGAGACGGAGTAATAATGTCGCAGCTTGCCTCACGTGCGCAGCGCCCTTGGTGGAGAGACGCGGTTACATATCAGATTTATATCCGTTCCTTTGCCGATTCAAATGGTGATGGGATCGGAGATGTTGAAGGCATTCGCTCGCGCCTGCCATATTTAAAGAAACTAGGAGTTGATGCAATCTGGATTACGCCGTGGTATCCATCCCCGCAGCACGATCACGGCTATGACGTCTCGGATTATATGAATATCGAACCTGACTACGGAACTTTGGCTGAAGCTGAAACTTTAATCAAAGAGGCTCATGAATATGGAATTAAATTAATTGTTGATATTGTTCCAAACCATACATCTAGTGATCACGTATGGTTTCAAGCAGCCTTAAAGGCTGCCCCAGGTTCAGTTGAGCGCAATCGATATATGTTTAGAGATGGCAAGGGCGCCAACGGTGACGTGCCACCCAATAACTGGGAGGCTGTTTTTGGAGGCCCGGCTTGGCAGCGCGTAACTGAGGCCGATGGAAAGTTAGGTCAGTGGTATTTACATTTATTCGCCGTCGAACAGCCCGATTTAAACTGGGAAAACCCAGAAGTTGTGGCTCATCTTGAAGATGTTTTAAAGTTTTGGCTAGATCGTGGCGTCGATGGATTTCGAATCGATGTCGCACATGGAATGTTTAAAGAGGCGGGTTTGCCAGATATCAAAAAGGATCCAGCAGCTGAAATGCTTGGCACCGAACACAAACCTTTCTGGGATCAAGAAGGCGTGCACGATATATATCGTTCATGGCGCAAGATTTTCGATTCATACCCCGGAGATCGCATGGCAGTTGCTGAAGCTTGGGTAAGTCCGGCATCGCGTATTGCCCGTTATGTTAGGCATGATGAGTTACAAAACTCCTTTAACTTTGAAATGCTAACAACTCTCTGGAAGCCAGCAGCGATTAAGAAAAAAATTAATCACTCAATCGATGCTCTTGCAGAAGTCGGTGCACCAACTTCGTGGGTATTTAATAATCATGATGTTGTGCGATCGGTTGATCGTTTAGATTTGGGGTTAACAAATCACGGTGATACAACGCTTTCGCGCCAAGGAGATGCTACAAAGTTAAATATTGAACGCGGAACTTTGCGTGCTCGTAGTGCTGCGCTAATGATGTTGGCGCTGCCCGGGGGTGCATATATGTACCAAGGCGAAGAGTTAGCGCTGCCAGAAGTTCGTGATATTCCAGAATCGCGACTTACGGATCCACGCTGGAAGATGAGTGGACATTCAGATCGTGGTCGCGATGGCTGCCGAGTTCCGTTGCCGTGGTCTAGTGATTCGGCAGGTGCATTTGGTTTTTCAAACAACAATGCATTGACACCGGATCAAGCGTGGTTGCCACAATCACCGTGGTGGGGCGAGTTTTCAGTTGATTCCCAAGATGGGGTAGAGGGCTCTACTTTGTCTATGTATCGCGAAGCCTTGGCGATTCGACGGGCCGAAGAAGGTTTGGGTGATGGAGAAATGGAGTGGATTGAAGCCGGTGCAGATGTAGTGGCTTTTGAGCGCCCTGGAAATTTCGCCTGTTACATCAACTTCGGTGCGGCCTTTGAACTTCCAACTAACTCACAGATTTTAGTTGCAAGTGGCAAAGTACATGCTCACACTTTGCCAACCGATACTGCAGTGTGGGTGAGATTAATTAACTAATGCCAAACACGCAGCTCCAACACCGAGTAGTTCGCACACTTGCTAGTGCGCAGGTTCTCAATGGCGTTGGAGTTGCTGGCACTGTTGCCGCTGGATCTCTATTAGTTTCATCGATTACCGACTCTGAAACTCTGGCAGGTTTAGCGCAAACAAGTGCCGTACTAGGCGCTGCCGCGCTTGCGCTTCCATTGGCGCGCTTAACTGCACGCGGTGGTCGACGTTTAGCGCTCTCGGTCGGATATATATCTGGTGTAATTGGTTCGATTTTTGCAATTCTAGGTGGGGCTCACCGCAGTTTATTTTTTATGTTACTTGGCACATTTTTAGTTGGCGCGGCATCAGCGGCTGGCTATCAAGCTCGCTTTGCCGCCATTGATTTGGCAACTAATGAGAGCCGCGCTAAACAACTCTCCTTTGTTGTCTGGGGATCAACTATCGGTGCAGTAGCTGGACCAAATTTAATGGATCCCGCCGGTAATTTAGCCGAACTCTTTAACCTTCCGCGATTAGTTGGTCCTTATTTAGTTTCAGCTACAACTCTATTTTTTGCAACAATAGTGATTCAAGTCTTCTTGAGACCGGATCCATATTTGACGGCAGAAAAGCAAGCAAATGTTACTCAACACAAAGGTTCAACCAAGGCGGCACTTACGCACATTCGCTCAAACCCTCAAGCGCTTTTTGCGATTTCAGCAATCGCAATCGGGCACGTTGCAATGGTTTCAGTAATGGTTATGACGCCAATACATATGGCGCACGTTGATGTAACACTTCGAATCATTGGCTTTGTCATTAGTGTGCATGTTCTCGGAATGTATGCGTTTTCACCGGTTGTTGGCTCACTTAGTGATCGATTAGGGCGTGTGCGAGTTATTCAGATTGGTTTAGTAATTCTCCTTGCCTCAACAATTGTCGCGGGCACATCGGCAGCCGATAATGCGATTCAATTGGGAATAGGTTTATTTTTACTGGGATTAGGGTGGTCATGTACTTTGATTGCCGGATCTGCTTATTTGTCCGAGTCGGTATCCGTGGAAATGCGCCCGGCCTCGCAAGGTGCCAGTGATTTAGTAATGAACCTGGCGGGTGCTGGCGGGGGAGCACTTGCCGGAATCATCATCGGAACTCTTAGCTACGGCTGGCTCTGCCTCTTCGCTGCAATTCCTGTAATTGTATTGGCCTTTAAATCTAGAAAGATGTCGAGGGTTTAATTTATGAGTAGTTTTTATGAGCAAGTTGGCGGGGAAAAATTCTTTGCTGATCTAGTCTCACAGTTTTATGCACGAGTTGCGACTGATCCAATTTTGCGCCCGATGTATCCTGATAGTGATTTAAAAGCCGCAGCGCAACGCCTGCAATTATTTCTCGAACAGTATTGGGGTGGGCCGACTACGTATCAGGAAAATCGAGGACACCCGCGTCTGCGTATGCGTCATGCGGGTTTTCACATAAATGCTGCGGCGCGCGATGCTTGGCTAAATGCAATGCAACTAGCTGTTGATGGGATTGAAATGGATGCTGCTTTGCGTGGACAGTTGTGGGGCTATTTAGAGATGGCCGCGAATTCAATGGTTAATCAACCAGATTGAGATTGATTTCCAACTTTTAATATTTCTCCATTTCGTAAATACCAAAGTGTTCCTTGATTGTCGCGAACTGTCGTGACACGAAG
>JACSDF010000002.1 GCA_015660815.1 Actinomycetota bacterium | reverse complement strand
GAGCAGCTTTCTTAGCTGCTGCCTTCTTGCGCTTCTTTGGAGCAGCTGCCTTAACGGCTGCCTTCTTGCGCTTCTTTGGAGCAGCTTTCTTAGCTGCTGCCTTCTTGCGCTTCTTTGGAGCAGCTGCCTTAACGGCTGCCTTCTTGCGCTTCTTTGGTGCTGCTGCTTTCACAGCTGCCTTCTTGCGCTTCTTAGGTGCTGCTTTCTTTGCTGCGGCCACGTACTTCTCCTATCGGAATGGTTCGGATCCGTCACCCAAACCTTTTCGTGGATAAGCCTGACACTAATTTGCGAAAAATGCCACATTGTGCGAAAAATAATTTAGTGCGTGTCGCAAATTCTTTTTTTCTTTTTTTATGCATTCGTGGAAAATCGAAGAGCAAAACTATTGAGTATTTTCTCGCAATTCATTTTCCCGAATCTTCGCCAGTGCAAATTCATTGGTTTTAGCATCATATCGACGAAATTTAGGCAGAATTAAGGCAAGAAATCCGACGGCAATCACACAGGCAATACCGCCAAAAGTTACAGAGAAGGTCAAACTTGTAGCAGCGGCCATGGAGGCTGCGCGCATCTGCCCTGCTAGGGGTCCAATTGAGTAAGAGAGCAGTTCAATTCCAGCAAGGCGACCTCTTAAATTATCTGGGATTGTTTGATTCCACATTGTTGATCGGAATATTGCACTGACCATGTCAAATGCACCGGCAAGGGTCAGAAAAAGCAGAACCAAGATAAGAGAGTTCCAGATACCGGACAGGGCGATGGCAGTACCCCACCCCATAGCGGCCCACATGATGGCTCGACCATGGTGTGAATAGTTTTTGGTCCACCCAGATGTCAAAGTCACGATGACTGAACCCGCAGTTACTGAAGCGTAAAGCAGACCTAAGGCCCATGGGGTTCCAAGTTGGTCGGCCCAAAATGGAATCAATGCAGTTGGCATAGCAAAAAACATTGCAGCTAAATCTATTAGATAAGTGCCTAGTAAATCCTGTCGCCTACATGCATATCGGATTCCCTCTAATAACCCAGCCAGAGATGGTTTTTCAGCCTCCTTTGATGCGGGAATTGATCGTACGCGAGAAAGGAAAATTAATGAGATTACAAATGTGAAAACATCGACGGCATAACCCACTGAAATCGAAAAAGTTGAGATGAGAATTCCACCGATAGTTGGACCAACGATCACCCCCAGCTGCCAACGCAGACTCATCAATGCGCTAGCTGCGGGCAAATCTTTATGCTCCACCAATCGAGGAAGTGCGGCATCCATGCTGGGTCGTTGCAATCCATTTACTGCGGCAAATAATCCAGCGACCACATAAATCAATACAAGATTGGGTTGAGGAAGGAGGGCGTTGATTAAAAGTATCGAGGTCAAGATTAGTGAGGCGGCTTCGGTTGCCCAGACCATCTTTTTGCGATCCACATAATCGGCCAAAACTCCGCCATAAAGCCCGAAAATAATTAGGGGGACAATCTCGACAGTGGCGCTTAGTGCAACCGCTATGTACGAGTTGGTCATCTCCTTAATCTGAAACGGCACAGCAACATAAGTAATCATCGAGCCCATGTAGGTTATGAGCCCTGCAGCCCACAGGTTTCTGAAATCTGCAGACTTTTTAAGCGGCGAAATATCTATCGCAATTCGAGCCACAACTGGAAGATTAGTTGAAAATCTGCTCTGGACCCGGAAAATTCCCATTTTTTACATCTTGGGAAAACTCATTTGTTGCCGCCAACATTTCCGCCCGTAAATTACGATATGCCTTTGCCAGTTTTGGTGGGTTTTTCGTAATTCCCATCAGATCTGTCCACACCAAAACTTGAGCATCGCAGTTGATTCCGGCACCGATTCCAATGGTTGGAATCGTTAACGCTGCAGTGATTCTCGCCGCTAGATCTGCCGTCATTAGCTCTAAAACAATGGCAAATGCTCCAGCTTTTTCAATGGCAAGCGCCGCCTCTACGATCGCATCGCCATCGTTTCGGCCTTGAACTTTATAGCCGCCGAGTTGATGTAGGGCCTGAGGAGTAAGACCAACGTGACCCATAACTGGAATTCCTGAGCCAACCAGTTTTTCAATAGTTTTTACATGAGCGCCTTCTAGTTTTACTCCCATCGCTCCGGCCTCTTTGAAAAATCTCGTGCTGGTCGCGAGCGCCTGTTCAGGTGAAGTTTCATATGAACCAAAGGGAAGGTCAGCAATCACCATGGCTTGGTGGGATGCGCGCACCACCGCACGGGTCAGCGGGATTAGTTCATCAACCGTCACTGGAATTGTGTTCTCGAAACCAAGAAAGTTATTTCCAGCACTGTCGCCAACGAGCAAAACCGGGGTACCAGCCTCATCAAAAATCTCAGCGCTCATCTGTTCGTAGGCAGTGAGCATTATCCATTTTTCGCCGCGTTTTTTCGCCGAAGCTAAATCCAGAATTGTCACGCGTCGATGCATAGCACCGCCATATAAGGCTTCCATCTGATTTCCTCTCCTCGGTGCCTGCAAACGCAGGTCCCCGGGCCATTTAAATTGACCGGCTCGTAAACTCGCCGATTAACTTGACACAAGGATACCCCTGTTACTCTTGAAAAATGAAGTTGCGCGTGGCCCTTGCTCAGGTCAATCCAACAGTTGGTGATCTTGCAGGTAATAGCGCCTTGATTGCCGCGTCAATTACTTCGGCCAAATTATCTGGGGCGAATATTGTGGTCTTTCCGGAGATGATCGTTACGGGATATCCAGTTGAGGATTTAGCGCTTCGCCTCTCATTTCAACTCGCCAGCCAGGATGCCATTGCCGATATTGCACAGGGCATAGATGGTGATCTCGTTGCAATTATTGGCTATCTAGATATTTCGCACGACGGTGCACCTCAAAACGCGGTTGCAGTAATTCATCAGGGCCACATAAAGTCCCACTATATAAAAAGACATCTACCTAATTATGGTGTCTTCGATGAATTCAGAAACTTTACCGCCGGCACTCAGAGCCTTGTAGTCCGAATTCATGGTGTCGATGTGGCAGTCGCAATCTGTGAAGACATCTGGCACTCAATAGCCGATATCGCTGCCCGCACTCCCGGTTTGCTTGTAGTTCCCAATGGCTCGCCGTACGAGCGAAACAAGGACGACGTGCGTTTGGCCCTTGTACAGAAGCGGGCGAAAGAAATCAGTGCGCCTCTGGCTTATGTCAATATGACTGGAGGGCAAGATGATTTAGTTTTTGATGGCGACTCAATTGTTGTCGATCGAAATGGAGCCCTTCTAGCCCGTGCACCTCAGTTCGATGACCTGATTCTGATTGTAGATATTGAATGCGCTGTTGGCACTTCAAAGCCAGATGTAATTATTTCAAGTGATGAAGCAATTCATATAAAGGAAGCTTCCGAAACGGTGGCTGGGCGATTGAGTGATGAGGCCGAAATCTGGCAGGCACTTGTGGTTGGACTTCGTGACTACATTGCAAAGAATGGTTTTACATCAGTTGTACTTGGATTATCTGGAGGAATTGATTCGGCGCTGGTTGCCGCAATCGCTATTGATGCCGTCGGCGCTCAGAATGTTTATGGGGTTGCTATGCCCAGTAAGTATTCATCGAACCACTCAGTTGAAGATGCTCAAGCTCTAGCCGATGCAACAGGTATTAACTTTCGCACAGTCCCCATTGCCCCTATGGTCGATTCCTACATGGCAAATTTGGATTTGAAAGGAATTGCTGAAGAAAATCTACAGGCGCGTGTACGAGGCACAACGTTGATGGGCATCTCTAACTCTGAAGGGCATATTGTTTTAGCAACCGGGAATAAGAGCGAGCTCGCCGTTGGATATTCAACTTTGTATGGCGATGCCGTGGGTGGCTTTGCACCGATTAAAGATATTTATAAGACCGATGTATGGAGATTAGCTAAGTGGCGCAATTCAAAGGCTCTTAGCGCAGGCCTCACGCCTCCAATTCCAGAGCACTCAATCACTAAAGAGCCCAGTGCTGAACTACGACCTGATCAAAAAGATAGTGACTCTCTGCCTGATTACATTCTGCTGGATCAACTTTTGCGCCAATACGTCGATGAAGATCATGGCTATGAAGTGTTGATAAAAGATGGCTTTGATCCAGCGCTGGTCACCCGCGTAATTGCTCTTGTAGATAGGGCCGAATATAAGCGTCGCCAATATCCACCCGGCACTAAAACCTCAGTGCGTGCCTTCGGAAAAGATCGCAGATTGCCGATGACTTCACGTTGGTCACAGTCCTAACTCTGCAAATCATTCGCAACTGGCTTTAATCGGCATTCTCGGTAAACTTGGGCACATGCAGTCGATTATCACCTGGTTTTTTACACGCAACCGGATAGTTGATTTTTGCTTGTCTACTTCTTGCAGCTGCTGACATTTATTGCACCTTCGCCCGCTTTAAATTTCAAAAGACCATTCCACTTATATATCTAGGGAGAATTATGAAGATTTATAACAACATTACAGAGGTTTTCGGCAATACCCCGCTCGTGCGCATCAATAAAATCATGGATGGCGCACCGGCTAATGTCTTTGCAAAGCTTGAGTTTTACAATCCAACATCAACAGTTAAGGATCGCCTTGGCATTGCTATGGTCGATGCAGCAGAAAAAAGCGGTGCTTTAAAGCCCGGTGGAACAATTGTTGAAGCTACATCTGGCAACACCGGAATTGCACTAGCAATGGTTGCCGCAGCGCGCGGATATAAAGCGATTTTAACAATGCCGGAGTCAGTGTCCAAAGAGCGTCGCAAATTAATTAAGGCCTTTGGTGCAGAACTCGTATTAACGCCTGCCGCACTTGGAATGAAAGGTGCAGTCGCAGCATCTGAAGAGCTAGCCGCATCTGGTGCCGTTATGGTTCGCCAGTTTGAAAATGAGGCAGGCCCTGCGATCCACCGTGCAACAACTGGTGAGGAAATTTGGCGTGATACCGATGGCACAGTTGATGTTTTAATCGCAGGCATCGGCACTGGCGGAACAATTACCGGAACAGGGCAATTGTTGAAGGAGCGCAACCCCGCCATCAAAGTATTCGGTGTCGAACCCGCAGCATCGCCGATTTTAAATGGGGGAGCACCAGGACCTCACCCTATCCAGGGGATTGGAGCTAACTTCATTCCTGAGATTTTAGATCGCACGGTCTACGATGAGATTTTGGATGCAACTGCCGCTGATGCAATTAAATATGCACGCCGCTCAGGCGTTGAAGAAGGAATTTTGGCTGGCATTTCTTCAGGGGCCGCGCTGTGGGCAGCATCGGTTATTGCACACCGCCCAGAGTTTGCTGGAAAAAATATCGTGGTAATTATCCCATCCTTTGGTGAGCGCTACCTATCAACAATTCTCTACGAAGATATTACAGAGTAGGCATTAAATGATTTCTAGAATATTAGAGGACCTCGATAACGCGTTGACAAAAGATCCCGCGGCGCGAAATCGACTTGAGGTTTTGCTTGCATACCCCGGTGTACATGCGGTGTGGGGTCATCGCGTAGCTAATTTTCTGTGGAGACATAACTTAAAACTTGTCGCTAGGATTTTTTCAAACTGGATTCGTACTGCAACAGGGATTGAAATTCACCCTGCTGCGACAATCGGAAGACGCTTCTTTATCGATCACGGAATGGGAGTTGTCATTGGGGCAACTTCAATTATCGGAGATGACGTGATGATGTACCACGATGTGACTTTAGGAGCCCGCACATATGTGTTGGGTAAGCGTCACCCAACTATTGAAAACAACGTTGTTATTGGTGCCGGGGCTCGTGTCATCGGAGATATCACGATTGGACACGATGCGCGCATTAACGCAAATGTTGTCATTACAAAGGATATTCCAGCGCAGAGTACGCTTGAAAGTAGCGAGTTTTTCGTTATTTAATCAGTTAACACGGCCGTAACCTGCATTTGCAAGAATATCGAGCATGTCCAAAGACACAGATAAGCAGCAGGAGTTCGTTCTACGTACGATTGAAGAACGCAATATCCGTTTCGTACGTTTATGGTTCACCGACGTTTTGGGTTTTCTAAAATCTGTAGCTATTGCACCGGCCGAACTTGAAAACGCCTTTGATGAGGGAATCGGTTTTGATGGTTCGGCGATTGAAGGTTTTGCCCGCGTTACCGAATCCGATATGTTGGCTAAGCCTGACCCAACAACTTTTTCAGTTTTGCCATGGCGCACCGAATCCCCTGGGGCTGCGAGAATGTTTTGCGATATTACGATGCCGGATGGAAGACCATCTCCGGCCGATCCACGCAATGTTTTGCGTCGAATCTTAGATAAAGCGGCCGGAATGGGCTACACGTGTTACACGCATCCAGAAATAGAGTTCTTTTTATTTAAATCAATGCCAGAAGTCGGTGTTGCACCTATTCCAGTTGATCAGGGTGGCTATTTCGATCACACTCCAGCCGTTGTCGGACATGATTTCAGGCGTCAAGCAATAACACTTCTCGAAGCGATGGGAATCTCCGTTGAATTCTCACATCATGAAGGTGGCCCAGGTCAGCAAGAGATTGATTTACGCGATGCCGATGCATTAACAACGGCCGATAACATCATGACTTTTCGCCATGTCATCAAAGAGGTCGCAATGGATCAGGGCTTCCATGCCTCCTTCATGCCAAAGCCCTTCACCGATCATCCCGGTAGCGGAATGCATACGCACGTCTCATTATTTAAAGGCGAAGAAAATGCTTTCTATGATGCCAAAGCCCAGTACAACTTATCTAACGTCGGTCGATCATTTATTGCAGGCATTCTTAAACATGCACCAGAGATCACCGCAATTACTAATCAGTGGGTGAACTCGTATAAACGCCTTCATGGCGGGGGAGAGGCACCTGCGGTTATTAACTGGGGGCCAAGTAATCGTGGCGCACTCGTTCGTCTGCCAATGTATAAACCCGGTAAAGAGAACTCAACGCGCATTGAATTTAGATCTCCAGATACTGCCTGTAATCCATACCTTGCCTATGCCGTCATGTTGGCCGCCGGATTAAAGGGCGTTGAAGAAAACTATGTATTGAGTGATTCGAATGACCCAATCTCACTTCCAACTGATCTAAATGAAGCAATAATTCAGATGGAAAAGAGCGAATTAGTTCGCGAAACTTTAGGCGAACATGTCTTTGAATACGTTCTGCGTAATAAGCGCGCTGAATGGCGCGACTACAGCCGCCAAGTGAGTGCGTACGAATTAGATAGGTATTTGCCAGTTCTTTAAATTAATTAAAGGTGGCGCGATGCTCTTCGTCGTGGTTCAAAATTACTTGTAGCATCGACTCAATTGTGATTGTGCCAAAAGTTTTATGAATGGCAGGTGCATTGCGTTCGGCTTCAGTCAGTGATTTCAAAAAAACTGCCATCGATGCACGGCTTTTATGCAAAAGGGCTAAAGACTCATCTAATGAATAATCTGCATACGTCGCGGCGGTTTTCTCACCATCTGGCTCCCACCACGCTAAGGCAGGAGGTTCTTGCCCAGTGCGTTGAGCATTAACCATCAACTCAAATCGAGCCATCCACACTTGCGTATCTACATCAGAAATATGCCCAATGGTGATTGCAGGAGCCCAGCCCTCTCCGCTGAATGTGCACTCCGTGGCAGATTTAGTTAAGCGACTGGTTGATTCAGTCAGGGCATTAAGTTGAGATTCAAAGTTATTCATGACATAAGTTTAATGCGCAGGTTTGCTCAATAAAAGGTTTACGGGTTACCCTAGAGCCATGTTGCGCAGTCTGCTTCTTAGCTGCCGTGGCGGGGTCAAGTAACCGATCCCCTCGCCGCGGGGTTTGTCGTATCGGTACATAGATGACAACCCCCGAGTACATAAGGAGCAGTAAATGAACTTTCCAAAGCAAACACCATCGTCAATGCCAGTGCATCGCTATGAGCCTTTTCATCCCATAGATCTTCCTGATCGAACTTGGCCAAGTAAAAAAATTACCAAAGCGCCAAAGTGGTGTTCAGTCGATCTGCGAGATGGCAACCAGGCTTTAATCGATCCAATGGACACACCCCGTAAGTTAGCGATGTTTAAACTATTAATTGATATGGGTTATAAAGAGATTGAAGTGGGTTTTCCGAGCGCCTCACAGACTGATTTTGATTTTGTTCGGAAGATTATTGAAGAGGATTTAATTCCAGACGATGTAATCATTCAAGTTTTGACGCCAGCTCGCGAGCAATTAATCCGGCGCACATTCGAATCTATTAAAGGTTCAAAACAGGCCATAGTTCACTTATACAATTCAACATCTACGTTGCAACGTCGCGTTGTATTTGGTCTAGATAAAGCAGGCATAAAGAAGATTGCAACCGATGCGGCACAAATCTGTTTAGATTTAATTCCGAGCGTTGCCGAAACCAAAGTCTCCTTTGAATACTCTCCTGAGTCATACACAGGTACAGAGCTCGAATTCGCGGTCGAAGTGTGTAACGCGGTCAACGCAATCTGGAAACCAACTCCAGCCTGGAAAACAATTATGAACTTACCGGCTACGGTTGAAATGGCGACGCCAAATGTATATGCCGATTCAATTGAGTGGATGTGTCGAAACTTAGATAATCGTGACAGCGTAATTGTCTCGCTCCATCCGCATAATGATCGCGGTACAGGTGTTGCTGCGGCAGAGCTCGGCTACTTAGCCGGCGCTGATCGGATCGAAGGAACGCTCTTTGGAAATGGGGAGCGAACCGGAAATGTCTGCCTTGTCACGCTTGGAATTAACTTAGTTACCCACGGAATCGACCCACATATAGATTTCTCAGATATTGAAGTCGTCCGTCGTATAGTTGAGTATGCAAACCAACTTCGTGTCCCTGAGAGACATCCTTATGGGGGTGATTTAGTTTTCACCGCCTTTTCTGGTTCTCATCAAGATGCGATAAAGAAAGGTTTCGATCTTATGGAGATAGATGCAGATGAAGCAGGCAAAGACATTCGCAATCAAACCTGGGCCGTTCCATATCTACCAATTGATCCCCTTGATATTGGTCGAAATTACGAAGCTGTGATACGGGTAAATTCTCAATCAGGCAAAGGTGGAGTTGCTTACTTATTAAAGAGTGAGCATCACCTTGACCTACCACGCCGTCTCCAAATTGAATTTTCAAAAATCGTTCAAATTAAGACTGATACTCAAGGCGGGGAAATAACGGCCGAAGAGTTGTGGTCTATTTTTGAAGATGAGTACCTTCCGACACAAAATGCACCATGGGGGCGTTTTCGCTTGAAGGGGTTAAGTCAGACTTCAGTCCTTGGTGAAGATGTTCATTTAACGGTTTCCATTACCGATCGAGGAGAAGTTCACGAACTCAAAGGTCAGGGCAATGGTCCGATAGCTGCATTTTCCAATATTTTGCAGAGCCATGGAGTCGATGTCTTTGTGTTGGATTATTTCGAACATGCACTCTCTGCAGGTGGAGATGCTTCGGCCGCGGCCTATTTAGAGTGCACAATTAATGGCAATGTTTTTTGGGGTGTTGGTATCGACCCAAACACCACCACCGCCTCCTTAAAAGCTGTCGTGTCTGCCATTAATCGAGCGATTCGCTAAACCACGTACTACCTTTACCCATATGAGTTTATATAGGGATGAAGCCATTGTGCTGCGTACCCAGAAACTCGGAGAAGCCGATCGCATCATCACGCTTTTAACGCGAGATCACGGAAGAATTCGTGGAGTTGCTAAAGGCGTTCGTCGCACAATGTCAAAATTCGGTGCCCGCCTTGAACCTGGAAGTCACATCGACATTCAACTCTATGTTGGAAAAACCTTTGACACCATCACGCAAGTAGAAGCGATGATGAACTACGGAGAAGCGCTGACCAATGATTATCAGCGCTGGACAGTGGCCTCAGCGATTTTAGAAGCGGCCGAACGATTTAGTCCCAATGAACACGAACCTGCCTTAAAAGAGTTTGGTTTAGTGGTCGGTGCAATGAAAGTTCTGTCCGAAAATCGTTACGAGCCTTTGCTGATTCTGGATGCATTTTTACTTCGTTCATTAGATGTCGCAGGTTATGCACCATCCATGACCATATGTTCAAATTGTGGAAAGCCCGGACCGCATCGCTATTTTTCTTTAGTGGGCGGCGGATCGGTGTGCGCAGATTGCAGACCTTCAGCCTGTGCAACCCCTGCACCTGAAACGCTGCTGCTCATGGATGCACTTCTAAAAAGTGATTGGGAGATTGCCTCGGCAACTGCGGGCAAGTTTCGCCGAGAGGCTAGTGGTTTAATCGCGGCATATTTACAATGGCATCTAGAGCGGGGCTTAAGGAGTTTGCCGATGGTAGAACGCGCGTGAGCATACATATTCCAAATCACGTAGCGATAGTTATGGATGGAAATGGTCGTTGGGCTAAACAACGGGGGTTAGCTCGCACTGCAGGTCATGAAGCAGGGGAGGCGGCGCTCTTTGACGTGGTAGCCGGTGCAATTGAATACGGAGTTAAAGAGATAAGTGCTTACGCATTTTCAACTGAAAATTGGCGCAGATCACCTGAAGAAGTTAAATTTTTAATGGGTTTTAACCGTGATGTTATTCGGCGTAGACGCGATGAGATGAACGAGATGGGTGTGCGTGTGCGTTGGGTTGGGCGACCTAAGCGCCTATGGAGCAGCGTTATTAATGAACTTGAAGTGGCAGAGGAGTTAACAAAGAAGAACAAAACTCTGACGTTAAATATGTGCGTTAACTATGGCGGTCGTTCTGAAATTGTGGATGCCGCGACAGAACTTGCTCGCGATGTAAAGCGTGGAAAAGTAAGAGCCGATTCTATAACCGAAAAAACATTTGCAAAATATTTAGATTCACCGACAATGAGCGATGTAGATCTGTTTTTACGCTCCTCGGGCGAGCAACGCACCAGTAATTTTTTGCCATGGCAATCGGTCTACGCCGAGTTTGTATTCATGGATGTTTTGTGGCCTGATGTCACACGTAAAACTTTGTGGAAAGCTATCGAAGAGTATTCAAAGCGCGATCGTAGATTCGGAAAAGCGTAAAATTAGCACTTAGGGCAGAGACCAAAAATCTCTGCCGAATGTCCCACATCTCTGTAACCATGCTCTGCCGCCAGTGACTTAGCCCATTTTTCAACTACCCCGCCCTCAATTTCGACAGTGTCTCCACAGCTTTTGCAGACAATGTGGTGGTGATGGGTATCTCCGCATAATCGGTATATCGCTTCTCCATCTTCGCGGCGCATAATGTCAACGATTTTTTCTTTTACGAGTGATTGCAACGCGCGATAAACAGTTGTGAGTCCAATGCTTTGGCCTTCACGTTGCATGAGGTGATAGACCTCTTGAGCACTGGCAAATCCACCTGCGCGCTCAAGAGTAAGCAGCACTCGAGGATTAGATCGACTCAACCAACGTTCCCAACAATAAGCCACATCGCAACTACTCCAGTTACCGTTGCTAACATCGTCATCTTTGATGGATGACGCGAGTGCGCCTCAGGCAAGATGTGTGATGTTGCCAGATAAATAACAAAGCCAGAAAACATTGCTAAGTAGAGGGCTAATGAGGCCTCGCTAATTACGACATACGTTCCGAGGGCGGCACCGCTAACACGCATTACGGCATCTAGACCCAATAATGCAATCGCTCTTTTAGTCCAGTGCCGGCTCTTGATCAAAAGGGAGACAGTGTTGAGGCCGTCGGAAAAAGCATGGGACAAAATTGCGATGAAAACGGCTAGCCCTAAAGCATTACTAATTTTGAAAGAGAGTCCCAATGCAACGCCATCTAGAAAGACGTGTCCACCCATCGCTAATGCACCAAGAGTTCCGGCGATATTTGCCGAGTGATTGTGTTCATGTCCGTAATCAGACTCTGCAGGTTCGTGGGAACCAAAAATCTGCTCAGCAAAGTGAAGGGCGAGAAAACCCACTACAAATGCGATTCCAACAACACGAACATTGCCAAAAGTGTTGGTGTTAAGTTCAAAAACTTCCGGTAAAAGGTCGAAAGCAACTAATCCAAGAAGTAAACCAGCTGAAAGACCGAGAACTAAGTGGAGTCGATCTCGTGAGCGTATGGCCAAGAATCCACCAGCAGCGGTAGCAATAGCCGTCAGAGCGGCCAGACCGATTGCGATATTCATAGCCTCACCGTAGCACAAATGAAAATGATTATCATTATCATTTGACCATTTCGACCACCACTAGGCTCAGACCATGCATGCCATCGCCCGCTTCTCTATTCCACTTGGCCAAGCCAGTGAATTTCGTGCCGAACTTGAGGGCGTCAGGATTGTTTTATCTGAGGCAGTTGGATTTATCGATGGAGTAATAGGCCAAAACCTCGATGACCCAACGCTCTGGCACTTATCGACTAACTGGGAAAACGTCGGATCCTATCGAAGGGCGTTGAGTTCAACGCGCGCCAAGTTAGAGGCAATTCCAATTTTGGCCCGTGCAATCGATGAACCTGGTGCGTACGAGTAAACTTAAATCCACGCAAAGTAACGCTCGTTGCTTTTCGCCGACATCCAGCCGGACGGAGCAGAATTCATGGCAACGGATCGCTTAGAAAATATCGTCGCACTTTCAAAACGCAGAGGTTTTGTCTACCCATCATCTGAAATATATGGCGGTCTTCGAGCATCGTGGGATTATGGCCCGCTAGGTGTTGAGTTAAAAAACAATGTGAAGCGCCAGTGGTGGAAAGCCATGGTTACTGGGCGCGAAGATGTAGTTGGAATTGACTCGTGCGTAATTTTAGCTAAAGAGGTGTGGGAAGCATCGGGTCATATTGCAACCTTTAGCGATCCGCTTACCGAGTGCACCGCATGTCACAAACGTTATCGCGCAGATCATTTAATGGAGGCTTTTGAGGCAAAACATAAAAAAGAGGCAACCTCATTAGCGGAGATTAACTGTCCTGCATGTGGCAATAAAGGCCAGTTCACTGAGCCAAAACAATTTAGTGGAATGTTAAAAACATACCTTGGACCCGTTGAAGATGAATCAGGACTGGCTTACTTACGTCCAGAAACTGCGCAGGGAATATTTATTAACTTTGACCAAGTGATGACAACATCGCGCAAGAAGCCGCCATTTGGAATTGGTCAAATCGGCAAATCATTCCGAAATGAAATTACTCCTGGAAACTTTATTTTTCGAACGCGTGAATTTGAGCAGATGGAGATGGAGTTTTTTGTTGTTCCGGGCACCGATGAAGATTGGCATCAATATTGGATCGACACTCGCATGGCCTGGTATGTAGATCTTGGAATTAATCCTGAACGCCTACGTCTTTATGATCATCCGAAAGAGAAGTTGTCGCATTACTCAAAGCGCACCGCTGATATTGAGTACAAATTTGAATTTACCGGAACCGAATGGGGCGAGCTCGAAGGTATTGCTAACCGCACCGACTTTGATTTAAAGGCACACTCGGCGGCCTCAGGCAAAGATCTCTCATATTTTGATCAAGAAAAGGGAGAACGTTGGACACCTTTTGTCATTGAACCCGCAGCCGGAGTTGATCGCTGCACGCTTACTTTCTTGATGGATGCTTTCACAGAAGATGAGGCACCCAATAGCAAGGGCGAGATGGAAAAGCGCGCTGTTTTAAAGCTCGACCATCGTTTAGCGCCAATCAAAGCGGCGGTATTGCCGCTCTCTCGTAACGCCGATTTATCGCCTAAAGCCCGTGATTTAGCGGCCCAACTGCGTAAAAACTGGAACATCGATTTTGATGATGCCGGTGCAATCGGTCGTCGCTATCGCCGACAAGATGAAATCGGAACCCCGTACTGCATCACTATCGACTTTGAAAGCTTAGAAGATAATGCAGTCACAATTCGCGATCGCGACACGATGGCACAAGAGCGCATAGGCATAGACAATGTCGAAGCATGGCTTGCACCACGTTTACTAGGTTGCTAAAACCACTTCTACTGCCTCTGGCAAGCGGTGATCATTACATTGATCCACCGGTTGTTCTTGCTCCTATGGCTGGAATAACTAACGCACCTTTTCGAACATTATGTCGTGAACAAGGCGCTGGGTTATTCGTATCCGAAATGGTTACGGCACGCGCGCTAATAGAGCGTCGACCAGAAACTTTACGAATGATTGTTCCAGGTAAAGGTGAGTGGCCGCGCTCTGTTCAGTTATACAGCGTTGATCCAACGACGATGCGCGCAGCGGTAACAATGATTGGAAAAGAAAACCTTGCAGATCACATCGATATGAACTTTGGTTGTCCTGTACCAAAAGTTACACGTAAAGGTGGTGGCGCAGCACTTCCATATAAAAGAAAATTATTTTCAAATATTGTTCAAGCCGCAGTTGATGCGGCTAAGCCATTTGGAATACCCGTTACAGTAAAAATGCGTATCGGTATCGATAGCGATCACCATACTTATTTAGAGGCAGCGCAGTCGGCGGCAGATTTAGGTGTTGCCTGGGTCGCACTTCATGCACGCACCGCCGCACAAATGTATGAGGGTAAATCTGATTGGTCGGCGATAACTCGCCTTGTGGAGCACTTAAAGCCAAGCGGAACGCCTGTTTTAGGTAATGGCGATATATGGTCTGGCAGAGATGCCGTACATATGGTGGCCGAAACCGGATGTGCTGGCGTAGTAGTTGGGCGAGGGTGCTTGGGGCGTCCATGGTTGTTTGCCGATTTAGTATCGGCTCTGCAAGGCACCGAAACAGAAGTAACGCCCTCACTTCATCAGGTAAGAGAAGTCATGTTTCGCCATGCGAACTTAATTGTTGAGTATTTAGAGTCGCAAGATCGCGGAATGCGCGACATGCGCAAACACATGGCTTGGTACTTAAAGGGCTTTCGTGTTCCCCGCGAAATTCGCCACGATTTAGGAATGGTAAGTTCATTAGAGGAAATGCGCAGATTGCTCGATCAATTAGAGGATCAGCCATATCCAACTGAAGTAGGAGATAAGCCACGGGGTCGAACAAGTCATTCTCGTCCACCAACACTGCCCGATGGTTGGCTCAATGATCCCGATGAACTTGTTCATGTCGAACTTGAAGATGCATTTTCAGGGGGATAGATGTTTCTATTTCGCTGGGTCGCCCGCTTACTGACTTTAATTATTATCATTGCATTGGTTGCACCTGGTTACGCCGCTTCTAAAGTCTGGCGGGCTGCACATAACCCGATTGTCCGAAGCGCCGATGTGATCGTCGTTTTAGGGGCGGCACAACTGAACGGAAGACCCGGAGATACTTTAGAGGCACGTTTAGTTGAAGCTAAACGAATCTTTGATTTAGGTCTTGCACCAAAAATAATTACAGTTGGTGCGCGTGCACCAGGAGATCGTACGACTGAGGCTGCAGCAGGTAAAGCTTGGCTACGAACACAAGGTGTTCCAACAACGAAAATTATTGCGATTGAAAAAGGACGTGACACTTTAGTAAGTACTAAGGCCTACACCGCATTCATGAAAAAAGAAATGGTCAGCGATGTCATTATCGTGACCGATCCATTTCACTGCCAGCGGGCGATGACAATGGCAAATGATCAAGGGATTGTGAGTACATGCTCGCCAGTGCAGACCGGTCCTAACATGATTTCAAACTCAGGGTTTAAGTATTTACTGCGTGAAACCGCAGCATATTTGGTCTACATAACCGTCGGGCGTCGAGGCATTCAAGTGAGCGATCATTTACCGGGCGTAGATATCATCACTAAGGTTATACCGTGACGTATAAAGAAGAGGATAAAGAACGCTTCTTAAATGAACCGGCAAAACGTCCAGGGCGCACTGAGTTCATGCGAGATCGTGCGCGCGTTATTCACTCGGCTTCCCTACGTAGATTAGCGGCCAAGACTCAAGTTGCAGTGCCGTGGGAAAATGATTTTCAACGTACACGTCTATCGCACTCACTGGAGTGCGCACAGATTGGGCGCGAATTAGGTGAGTCACTTGGGGCCGATCCAGATTTACAGGACACTGCTTGCTTATCCCACGATTTAGGCCACCCACCTTTCGGACACAATGGAGAAGAAGCTCTTGCGGAGATAGCTAAAGAGTTCGGTGGTTTTGAAGGAAATGCACAAAGCTTTAGGTTATTAGTTCGCCTCGAGGCCAAGACCGTTGATAGCGATGGCAAAAGCATTGGTTTGAATCTAACTCGAGCATCACTAGATGGTGCGACAAAATACCCATGGCCGCGCTCGCAAAACCCCCGCAAATTCGGCGTGTACGACGATGATCTTAAGGTCTTTAACTGGATGCGAACTGGCGCACCGGCTGATAAGAAATGTATTGAGGCGCAGATTATGGATTGGTCCGATGACTGCGCCTACTCTGTTCATGATTTAGAGGATGCGATCTTTGTCGATCAAATCTCGGTCAAAAACTTTGAAGGGGATTTGGCCGATATTTATAGCGTCATGAAAAGCGATTACGGCAGTGATGCAACCGAGCAAGAGGCCGCCGATGCACATAAACGTTTAGCGGCACTTTCGGCTTGGCCGCATTATTACGATGGAACCCTTCGCTCTTTAGCACGGTTAAAGGACTCGACTTCACAGTTAATTGGTCGATTCGTTCTTGCCGCTGAAGTTGAAACACGTAGAGTTTATGGTGATGGCCCGCTTTCGCGATACTCTGCAAATCTTGAAATCCCACGTGAACAAGTTGTGGAGGTTGATTTCCTTAAAGCCATTGCTGGGCATTACTTAATCAATGCCGCGCACTCACAAGATCGATATGCAAAGCAACAAATCATCATCGCGCAATTAGTGGAGATGCTTACAGCGTGTGCACCTGCCGAACTTGATTCGATTTTCGTAAAAGCATGGAATGAGGCCGCTGATGAAAGGGAACGTATGCGGGTAATAATCGACCAAGTCGCAGCCCTAACCGACCCTGGGGCATACGTCTTACATGCACGCTTATTGGCTAATTGCTAAAGTGAACGTATGAGCGGACGTATTCGGGACGAGGATGTTGCATATATCCGAGATCGCGCGCCAATCGATGAGATCGTCGGAGATTATGTTCAATTAAAAAACGCTGGTGGTGGGCAGAAAAAAGGTCTGTGCCCTTTCCATGACGAGAAATCCCCCTCTTTTCATGTAACCCCAAGTAAGGGATATTTTCACTGCTTTGGTTGCCAGAGCGGGGGCGATGTCATCGCTTTCTTAATGAAAATAGATCACTTAACATTTACAGAGACAATCGAACGCTTGGCCGATCGTTTGGGTTACACGCTTCGATATGAAGAAGGAAGTGGAAGCGCTCCGACTTTTTCAGCCGGCGCTCGATCGCGTTTGATCGCCGCTAACACTGAAGCGGCTAAGTTTTATCAAACACAACTCAATAGCCCTAACGCCCAACACGGTCGAGATTTATTAACCAAGCGCGGCTTCGATAAAGCCGCCTGCATACAGTTCGGTGTTGGTTTTGCCCCGGATGAATGGGATGCACTCACTAAACATTTGCGGACAATGGATTACACAATTGATGAACTTGAAACCGCTGGTTTATCAAAGATGGGCCAACGCGGCCCCATTGATAGATTTCGAAATCGCTTAACCTGGCCAATCCGTGATATTTCAGGTGATGTTGTTGGCTTCGGCGCGCGCAAATTAGCAAGTGATACCGAAGATCAAGGGCCAAAATATTTAAATACACCTGAAACGCCTGTCTATAAAAAAAGTCAGGTTTTATATGGTTTAGATGTGGCTAAAAAAGAGATTGCAAAGAAGCGCCAAGCGGTCATAGTGGAGGGCTACACCGATGTTATGGCCGCCCATCTTGCTGGAATAACTACGGCAGTTGCAACATGCGGAACCGCTTTTGGCACTGACCACATACGAATTCTGCGTAGATTGCTTATGGATGATGATTCATTTAGAGGCGAAGTTATCTTCACTTTTGACGGTGATGCAGCTGGGCAAAAAGCGGCGCTTCGTGCTTTCAACGAGGATCAGAAGTTTGTTACGCAGACTTTTGTTGCCGTCGAACCCGATGGTTTAGATCCATGTGATCTACGTCAGCAGAAAGGTGATTTAGCTTTAAGGGATTTAATTGCAAGACGCGTCCCATTATTTGAGTTTGCGATTCGCAGCGAACTGGCACATCACAAATTAGATTCAGCTGAAGGTCGCATCAACGCACTTAATGCCGCTGCGCCTTTAGTTGCCCAAATTCGCGATAAATCCCTTCGTCCTGAGTACACACGATTGCTTGCGGGATGGTTGGGTGTAGAAGTTGAAATCGTTTCTGCAGCGGTTTCTCAAGGAGTTAAAGTAGCTCCTCGCGGTGAAGCCGCGTCTGGGGTTTTAAGTGAAGATAATAATTGGCGGCCAGATGCCAACGATGCTCGACTAATTTTAGAGCGTGAAGTTCTCAAAGCCCGCTTGCAAGAGCCTCAGCTTTTCACCGAGAACCTTTGGAGCGAGATTGAGCAGGCAGCTTTTACTCATCCGGCATATCGCGAAATGAGAAAGACGATCGACGAAAAACCAACTCTTTCTATGGATGCAATCTCCGATGAAAAGATTAGAACGCTATTTACTGAACTAACGGTTGAGCCGATTCGCGCCGATGGCAAACCAACGGCCACATATGTTGAAAGTATCATTGCTCGCTTACGTGAAGTTGCAATCTCTCGATCTATCGCAGAATTAAAATCAAGCCTTCAACGTCTTAATCCAGTTGAGAATGAAATTGAATATGGCGCCGCCTTTGGAGCTTTAGTCGCCCTGGAGAGTAAACGTCGCTCGCTGCATGATTTAGCCCTCGGAAGCCTTTAAAAACTCTTAAATTTCGAAGAACGCCCCCTGTGCGCTAGAGTTTGCGCTCGTACTCATTGATCCCTGATAGCTCAATGGCAGAGCAGCCGGCTGTTAACCGGCAGGTTCTTGGTTCGAATCCAAGTCAGGGAGCCTCATTTATAGCGGGAAAGAGCCATTGCCCTTACCATTTCCCACATGAATCGTGGATTCTTCTCAGTTGCCGCAGCTTCCTGGCGGGCTCAATCAATGCCTGTTCGTGTAATACGTTTCTGGCTTGGATTTACATGGTTATTTGCCGCATGGAATAAGGCATCAGATCCTGGCTTCTTAACTTCAGGCTCTCCAACTTTCATCGGCTCTCAGCTCGCTGGTTACGCAGATCAATCTCCAATTGGTTTTGTATTTGAAAGACTTATTGATTACCCAACTCAAGTGGGTACCTTTGTAATGATCTCCGAATTTTCAATTGGTTTGGCAACAATTTTTTGGGTTGTTCCATCCATGGCCGCCTTCGGAGGCTTTTCGATGTCAATTGGATTGTGGCTAGCTAGCAGCTTCCGTGTTGATCCGTATTTTTTAGCCAGTGATACCGCATATGCAGTTCTCTGGTTGTCCTACTTACTTCACATTACAAATAATCGAAAGGGTTTTGCTATGTCGTTAGAGCGTAGAGGCGTTATGCGCGTTGGAATCATCGGAACTTTAGCTATTGCATTTGCGGGAGTTGGAAAGTTCTTTACTCCACAATCTAGTCAGGACAGCGCCAGCGCGGCAACGAAGAAAAAAATTGTGAAACTGGCTGCACTTAAAGTGGGAGCCACTAAAAACTTCACGTTAGCAAATGGCGCACCGGCTATATTGTTTAGAACTAAGACCGGCGTCTTTGCATACTCTGCTATCTGCACACATCAAGGTTGCACCGTGAGCTATACCCCAGCGAGTAAATCACTCAAGTGTCCATGTCATGGCTCTGAATTTGACCCCTTTAAATCTGCCAATGTAATTGCTGGTCCTGCTACCGTAAAACTACCTTCCGTGAAAGTGGCAGTCGAAGGAGCTTGGGTAGTTCTCGTTTAAATTTCTAACTTAACTTTCAGTAAATTTTAAGTTGCTTCCGTTAATCTCTTTTGCGATGGTAAGCAAAGAAATGAGGATTCATAATGAAGTCAAGTCTGGCCAAACTAAGCGTAGGTTTCCTGTTAGGTGCCACCGTAGTTGGTGGAGTTGCAACGGCGGCTACAAGTGAGCCACTTGGAACGAAGGCCTGTGTCGATAAAAGGACTCAAGTTCTGTATTTATCTAGCAATGGAACCTGCCCCGCAACTCGCACGCTGGTTACATTAGGCGGATCGACAATCGATGTTAAATCAATTGCAGCTCTTGTAACTCCATCGGTAGTATCAATTAAAGTCACATCGATTAATGGTTCAGGCACGGGCTCTGGCTCTATTTATAAGAGCAGCGCAACAACTTCTTTCATCATTACCAATAGCCATGTTATAGAAAATGCCGCCACGACTGGAACAATTCTGGTTGAACTTTCAAATGGAGATACGTTTCCTGCAACAATCGTTGGTCGCGATTCAACCTACGATATAGCGGTCCTTAAAGTTGAAAAGGGAAATCTTCCCATTATTAGTATTGGTGATTCCTCGAAAATTAGTGTGGGCGAGGCTGTCGTTGCAATCGGCTCTCCACTTGGGTTAGCTAGTACCGTTACGAGCGGGATCGTTTCAGCGCTCAATCGTCCTGTAACTGCCGGAACTTTAGGCACCGAATCTTTCGTTAACGCAATTCAAACCGATGCTGCGATTAATCCAGGAAACTCTGGTGGCGCACTTCTTGACGCTTCGGGTCGAATCATTGGAGTCAACTCCGCGATTGCATCTTTATCTAATGATGGTACTTCCGGAAATATTGGACTCGGATTTTCTATACCAATTAACGAGGCAAAACGTGTTGTAGATGAGCTAATCCTGACAGGTAAATCAACAAGACCGGTTTTGGGAATCTTTTTTGATACAACGTACACGGGCACTGGGGCAAAAATTCTACGGTTGAGTCCTGGTGACGGCGCTGAAAATGCGGGCATTCCAGCCGGTTCTGTAATTAGGTCGATTGATGGTGTAAAAATCGCCGATCCAGTTGGTGCAATCGTTCGAATTCGTTCATATGCACCTGGATCTACCGTCACCGTTGTTGTGGATTTACCGACTGGGGGACAGAAGAGCTTCAAGGTTCTTCTTGGCTCAGCTCCATCAAACTAAGGCGGAAACTCCAGTTGTAAGAAATCTGTAACGTAGATGAAATAGGGTCAGGGTAGAATCTAAACATGGCCCTATTTCGTTTAAGCGTTGCTCTTCCGGATCGCCCTGGATCTTTAGGTCTACTCGCATCTGCCATTGGTGCTGCGGGCGGAGATATTAGAGAGCTCGTTGTACTTAAATCTGAAGGGGGTCAAGGCTTTGATGATATTACTGTTGCCGTTCCCGGCAGTGATCCAACTGACTTAATTGAACTACTTAACTCAATCGGTGGAGTTGAAGTTATCTCTATTAACCCCGTTGAATAATCTCTGCGCCTTGACTTGGAAGTGAAGTAAAAAAACGCGGGGCTTTAAAATTCTTACTTGCAAAACCGTTTTCAACTGCTTGAATCGTCGCCTGAGTATTTTTTGCTTCAATTAAGGCGATTGCGCTACCACCAAATCCCCCGCCTACCATTCGAGCACCGAGTGCCCCGGCAGATAGAGATGCATCAACGGCCATGTTGAGTTCTGGACAAGAAACCGCGTAATCATCACGTAAAGATGCATGTGATGCATTGAGAAGTTCACCGAGTCGCTTGAAATTCTTCGCCTCCAGAGCGATAACTGCATCTAACACACGCGCAATTTCAGTTACTGCATGACGTGCCCGGATAAATTCAACTTCAGTCAGTACATCTTTAGAGTTTTCAAGTTTTTCTAAAGTTAATTCACGCATGGACCTAATGGAGAGTTTGGAAACAACTCGGTCACACGATGCTCGGCGCTCTGCATACCCACCATCGGTTAAGGAATGGTGGGCTTGAGTATCGATAATAAGTAGTTCAAGTCCGTGCGATGCGACATCAAAGGCAACGTTTCGCGATGTTAAGTCGCGACAATCTAATAAAAGCGCTGAACCACTTTTGGCCATTAAGGAGACGGATTGATCCATAATTCCGCATGGAACTCCGACATATTCATTCTCGCCTCGCTGAGTCAATCTCGCAAGGGACTCTAAATCAAAGCCGCACGAGAATAATTCGTTGAGTGCAGTTGCAACGCTGCACTCCAGAGCCGCTGAAGATGATAAGCCAGCACCGAGAGGCACTTGTCCATCAATCATGACATCGACTCCATGTTTAATCTCCATCGCCCACAAAACGCTTAAAACATAGCGTTCCCACGAGCCCTTAAGTTCAGGTCGAATCTCTTCAACTTTAAGGGTGATGATTGAATTTCTACGCTGGGCCGATGCGATTCGCACTAAGTTATCTGAGCGTTTACCTATAGCGGCGTAGGTTCGATCAGCAATTGCAAAGGGAAGAACATAGCCATCGCTGTAATCAATGTGTTCGCCAATTAGATTAACCCGGCCGGGTGCTGCCGCAATAATCTCCGGTATGTGACCGAAAGTACGTACAAACTCCCTTTCAATTTTAAATTTCGACATACTAATTAAATGAAGCCAAAGTGTCAGAAACCATCTCATCAATTCCCCTCGATGGGCTCCACCCGAGAATACTTTTAGCCTTACTTATATCTGCAATTAATACCGCTGGATCTCCGGTACGACGAGGTGAATCAATAGTTGGTATTTCTTGTCCTTTTGCTCTTGCTGCCGCAGCTATTACCTGTCGAACTGAATATCCATCACCACTTCCAAGATTGTAAATCTCGTGCACGCCAAGCTCGAGGGAGTTGAGTGCTTTAATATGGGCATCGATTAGATCAATTACATGAACGTAATCGCGAATACACGTGCCGTCTGGAGTTGGCCAATCCCCACCGAAGATTCTTACCGGAGTTTCACCTGAACTTCGAAGTACATTTGGAATCAAGTGAGTTTCAGGATTATGGCGCTCAGATAACCATCCTCGATCACAATTGAGCGCGCCTGCGACATTAAAATAACGAAGCGAAACCGCGGCGATGTTGCGAATTTCCGACTCAGCATGAATCATGTGATCAATCTCTAATTTAGTTGCACCGTATGGATTAGTTGGTGATGTTTGCGCGTTTTCTTTAATTGGAATCACTGCGGGCTCACCATATGTTGCCGCCGAAGATGAGAATACAATCTTCTTTACGCCCGCCGTATGCATTCCATCAAGTAGATTTCGAGTTCCACCTACATTTACACGTTGATACAAATCAGGTTTCTCAACAGACTCGCCAACGAGGGATTTACCGGCAAAGTGAATCACGGCATCTACACCCATAAGCGCTTCGGCAATCTCCTTTTCATTCAAGAGTGATCCCTGAATAAAGCGCACACCTGAAGGTACGGAGTCGGCATGGCCCGTGCTGCAATCATCCAAGACACTAATTTCAAAGCCTTGGTGGCGCATAATTTCAACGGCCGTCGAACCAATATAGCCAGCTCCTCCCGTGACAAGTACGCGCATAGTTAGAGCACTACTTCTCGAAGTTGCGTTGCGGATTGTTCAGGACGCATGTCCATAATAAAAGCTCCCATCGCAGACTCTGAACCGGCGAGATATTTAAGTTTCCCAGGTGCTCGACGCACACTTGTAATCTGCCAATGAAGGCGCAAGACATCGCGCCCAATGCGTACAGGAGCTTGATGCCACGCTGCGATATAGGCCATCTCGATGCCAAAGACGCCATCGAGTCGTTTCATTACTTCCAGTGCTAACTCAGGAAAGGCATCTCGGTCCTCTGCCGTGAGACCGGTCAAATCGGCAACTGGAGAAAGAGGTGCAACATGAATTTCGAATGGATAGCGTGCTGCATACGGAACAAATGCAATCCAGCGATCGTTCTGTGCGACGATACGTTCATTTTCACGAATCTCGCGCGCGATAACTTCGTCAAATAGGATTTTGCCCGTTGAACTCTTATATGAAACTGCAGCGGCCAACATTTTTTCAACTCGGGGTGGTAGATACGAGTAGGCATAAATCTGTCCATGAGGATGGGAGAGAGTTACGCCAATTTCCTCTCCACGGTTTTCAAAAGGTGCGATATGGGCAATATAAGATTCATGTGAAAGCTCTTCGGTGCGATCAATCCATGCTTCGAGCAAGACCCGTACTCGCGCAGGCGTCAAATCTTTAAAAGATTTTCCGTGATCTGCAGTAAAGCAAATTACTTCGCACTTACCACCTGCGGTGCCTGTATCGGTATCAGGCCCTACTTGATCAGGCAGTGCCCAATCTCCAATTGGTGGTCGTAGCGAGGGGGAGCGGTTATCAAAGACAACAACTTCAAAATCAGATTCAGGTACTTCGGTTAAAAGCTCGCCAGTTGTTGGACACAGTGGGCAGAGTTCTTTGGGGGGTAGAAAGATTCGCCCTTGACGGTGAGCCGCCATTGCAATCCACTCATTAACTAAGGGGTCGAGTCGAAGTTCACCAATAGCGGGCTGTTCTTCTACAGGGCGCTGATCAACTGCCTCGCGTGATTGACCCGCAGTGTCGTAATAACGAATTGTTCGGCCGTCGGCCATCTCTCGATTATTGCGTGTGATACCTGCAGTTAGTCTTTTACTCTGTGCCATAGTGTCGTTACTCTACCTGTGTGACTAAGCAATCGGCACTCCTGAGCGCAGATACCAGTTCGTTGCTTCTTGAAGTGAGAGATGGCGCATTAGTTATTGCCCATTGGGGTCATTCTCTGGTTGGCAATATTTCTGAAACCAGAGTTGCCCAGAACCAATCAATTGCCAATAGCTCGTGGGATCTATACCCGAACCCAGGGATTATGCGCGAGAGCGCACGTGGATTTCTAGGTCGGCCAACGCTCAGTGGACATCGAAGTGGGAGCGCATGGTCAACTAAGTTTGAAGTCACGGACTTCCACCATATTGACAACCATTGCTCCGTGACCTTTCGCGATTTTCTCGCTGAACTCGAAGTTGTTATTACTTTCGAATTAGATATTTTCGGTGTTTTGACCCAAAGTTCGACGGTAAAAAATATCGGCGAGACAGATTACTGTCTCAACGAATTTATTCATTGGCTTCCACTGCCGCAAGAGGCAAATCAAAGTTTAGATTTCGCTGGGCGATGGTCAAATGAACGTCAACCTCAACGCCGCGATATCTCAATAGGCACTTGGATACGCGAATCGCGTGAAGGTAGAAGCGGTCATAATTTTTCAATCGCCGAAATCGCCTTGACTAAACAAACAAACTTCAACAATGGCTCGGCTTGGGCAACAAGCATCGCCTGGAGCGGAAACTCTCATTACTTAATTGAACGCGGTTTCGATGGGCAGCAATCTATTGGTGCAGGTGAACTCTTATTGCCCGGCGAAGTTGTTTTAACTCATGGACAAACATATAAAGCACCGTCCATGGTTTCGGTATTTTCAGATGCTGGTCTAGATGGAATAAGTGCCGCTTATCATTCCCACATCCGTGCTCGAACTATGCACCCTAAACGCCCTCGTCCACTCACTCTCAATATGTGGGAAGCCCTTTATTTTAATCATGACGAGAAGGCGATAAGAGAGTTAGTTGATGTGGCAGCTCAGATCGGAATTGAACGTGTTGTATTAGATGATGGATGGTTTCATTCTCGACGAAACGACCGAGCAGGTTTAGGTGACTGGGTTATTGATTCGCAAGTCTGGCCCGATGGATTGAACCCGATAATTGAATATGTTAACTCAAAGGGAATTGAATTTGGTTTGTGGTTTGAAGGCGAAATGGTCAATGAAGACTCTGATGTGTATCGAGCGCACCCCGAGTGGATTTTGCATGAAGGCGATCGCATTCCACCTTTGTGGCGCCACCAACTTGTGTTGGATCTAGCTCATGAAGGTGCGTATAAGCATGTACTAGAACAGACATCGCAGATTTTGAAAGATCACAATATCGAATATATTAAATGGGATCACAATCGAGTATTAGTTGATGCTGGGCACCTAGGCCATGCAGGTGTGCGAACTCAAACTCAAGCCATTTATCGCTTATTTGCTGAACTAAAATTGCGCCATCCGGGATTAGAGATTGAGTCATGTGCATCGGGTGGAGCCCGAATTGATTTAGGTGTTATAGATTTAGTTGATCGCTTTTGGACAAGTGATAACAATGATGCACTCGAACGTCAAACAATTCAACGGTGGACCACTCAGGTGATTCCCCCTGAAATGTTAGGAACACACATTGGTCCGACACATGGTCATCAAACTGGCCGAACTCTCGAACTGTCAATGCGTGCAACAACCGCACTCTTTGGTCATGCTGGAATTGAATGGAACATTACTGAAGCGACGGATGAAGAACGTCAACATCTAGCGACGTGGGCGAACTATTACAAAACTAAACGCGAACTCTTACATAGTGGTCGAATGGTTCGCGTTGACTATCCCGATGTTCACGGATATTTGCACGGTGTTATCGCACACGATCAAACTCAAGGGATATTTGCATATGTTCAGTTAACGCCAACGGTTGCCATCCACCCTGCAGCTTTGAAATTCCCCGGATTAAATCAGAGCGCTACATATTCAATTAAAGCGGTTTATCCAGCAGGCAAGCCTCGCTTCATGCTCATCTCGCCACCACCCTGGATGGATGGTATAAAACTTTCTGGATCTGCCTTGGCGCACATTGGTGTTAGCGCACCTATTCTCGCTCCGGCTAATGCATTTCTCATTGAGATTACAGAGGTTTAATCGCTCCAATTAAGCGTACGTTCGACGGCTTTTTTCCACTGTGAATAACCAAACTCGCGCGTTTCAAGAGTGCTAGTTGGAATCCAACGACGAGACTCTTGCCATTGTTGGCGAACTTCATCCTTTGATCCCCAAAAACCTACTGCTAAACCTGCAGCGTATGCAGCCCCGAGCGCAGTTGTCTCTGCAATTAATGGTTTAGATATTTCAATCCCCATAATATCGGCCTGCATCTGCATGCATAAAGAGTTTGCAGTTATTCCACCGTCAACTCGCATCGTGCTCATTGGAGTTCCGCTATCAGCAACCATTGCATCCATGACATCGCGGGTCTGATAGCAGATAGCTTCGAGGGCGGCACGTGCAAGGTGCGCTTTAGTTGCCGCGCGCGTAAGGCCCACAATGACTCCGCGCGCATCACTGCGCCAATACGGAGCAAATAGCCCTGAGAATGCGGGAACGAAATAGACCCCGGCAGTATCGGCGACGGAGGAGGCTAAAATCTCAGTCTCTGCCGCATTAGAAATAACGCCTAATTGATCGCGAAGCCACTGAATAGCAGATCCGGTAACAGCGACTGATCCTTCAAGGGCATAACGTGCCGGCTCATCACCAAATTTAAAACATACTGTGGTTAATAATCCATTCTTAGATCGCACAACTTCAGTACCTGTGTTGAGCAATGCAAAGTTGCCAGTGCCGTAAGTAGTCTTTGACTCACCGCGTTCGAAACAAACCTGGCCAACCATTGCCGCCTGCTGATCACCTAAAATTCCAGCGATTGGAATCGCTGTACCGAAGGCTCCATGCGGATCGGTGAACCCATACTTTTCCGATGAGGATTTAATAATTGGTAATGATTCTCGTGCAACGCCAAAAATTGAAAGAAGCTCTTCATCCCAGTCTAGAGTTTCAAGGTTCATGAGCAATGTACGGCTTGCATTCGTGACATCAGTAGCGTGAACCCCGCCGCGTACTCCGCCGGTTAAGTTCCAGAGTAGCCAAGAATCTATTGTTCCGAAGCGAGCATTAGCACCTTTAGCTGCAGGAACATTCGCCAACAGCCAGTTCATTTTGCTTCCAGCAAAATATGGCGCAATAGTTAATCCCGTCTTGAATACGATGAGTTCGCGCTCATCTTCACTGAGGGACTCCAAAAAATTTGTAGTTCGAGTGTCCTGCCACACTATGGCATTTGATAAGGGCTGCCCAGTCTCGATGTCCCAAACGACCGTTGTTTCACGCTGATTGGTGATTCCCACCGCAGCTAAATCTGAGCCTAAAATATCGGCCTGCCTGAGCGCGGCCGATATGACTTCCTGGGTACGCTCCCAAATCTCGGCGGCATCATGTTCGACCCAACCCGCTTGAGGAAGAATTTGACGATGCTCCACTTGATGTTGGCCGACGACTTTTCCAGCATGGTCAAAGATCATGAATCGCGTACTACTAGTGCCTTGATCCAAACTGCCGATGTATCTCACAATAAGGCAAACCCGTCTCTATTCGGTTAGGCTTAACTCTACAAAGGCTGCAATGGAGATGCAACGCATATGTTTTTATTTGATCTAAACCCAACACAACGCGAAAACGCCATCGCGGCACTTGGCAGCGAGAGTTTTGATGTTTTGGTAATTGGCGGGGGAGTGAATGGCGTCGGAGCTGCTCTAGATGCCGCTTCTCGTGGATTGAAAGTTGCGTTGATCGAATCCCAAGATATTGCAGCAGGAACATCTAGCCGCTCGAGCAAATTAATTCATGGTGGACTCCGCTATCTCGAGCAGTATGACTTCAAATTAGTTCGTGAAGCGCTACATGAGCGAGAACTTCTCGTCTCGACCCTCTGCCCACATTTAGTAAAACCCGTTGGCTTTCTTTTTCCACTCACCGAAAAGTTTAAAGAACGAACCTATGTTGGTGCAGGTTTAGCGTTATACGACGCGCTTCGTGGCTTTGCACGCACGTTGCCGTGGCACAAGCATTTGAGCCAGAAACAGATTAATGAAATCGCACCCTCGCTACGGCCAGATATCATTTTAGGAGCAATCAAATACTTTGATGCACAAGTAGATGATGCCCGCCATACACTCAGTGTTGCTCGCACCGCAGCACGGCATGGAGCAATCATTGCAACTCGCATGAGCGCCGAATCACTAATTCGAGAAGGAAAGCAGATCATTGGCGTCAATGCTAAAGATTTAGTGAGTGGAAAGAGCATTGCGATTAAAGCAACTGTGACGGTTATGTGCGCTGGAATTTGGAGCGATGCGCTTCACGAAAAATTTGATTTAATACCTGGATACAACGTCACAATGAGTAAAGGTGTCCATATCGTGTTACCTGGCTCAGCGATTAAATCCGACGCTGGAATTATTCTTAAAACCCCGGTTTCAGTTCTCTTCATTATTCCTTGGGGTGATAAATGGATTGTTGGTACAACTGATACTCCTTACACAGGAGATCGCGCTGAGCCTCTCGCTAATCGTGAAGATGTCCAATACATTGTGGATCAAGCCAATCGAGTTCTTACTCCGCAGATAAAATTCGACGAGATAATTGGAGTTTTTGCTGGACTTCGACCATTAGTTGCAAATAACAAGAATTCTGCAACTACTAAACTCTCTCGCGAACATACGGTGGATAGACCTGCACCAGGCTTTGTAAGTATTGCTGGAGGCAAATACACCACATATCGCATTATGAGTAAGGATGTAATTGATCTTGCAGCGATAGAGCTTCGTAAACTGATCCCAGAGTCGGTTACCGACAAACTTCCGCTCGTTGGCGCTGATGGTTACTTTGCTTTAGTACAACAAGTTGATCGATTAGCGGAAGAAAGCGGCATATCGGCTGAATCGATTACTCATCTTCTCAATCGCTATGGCTCAATGATTAGCGAGGTTTTAGAGCTAATCAAGGAAAATCCTACTTTGGGAAAGAAACTCTCACCCGATTTGCCTTACATAAGAGCTGAGATTTATTACGCAGCCAGTCACGAAGGGGCACAAAGTATTGACGATGTTATTTCTCGTCGCACTCGCATCGCCTTCGAAGCCCACAATCATGGATTAAACCTTGCCGAGTCAATCTCTGAAATTATTGCTCCGGTTTTAGGTTGGTCAACAAAAGAGCGCAAGAGTTCGGTTGCTGCCTACGAGTCACTTGTTGAGCGCGAGTCAGTTGCGATGGATGAAATCTTAAAAGAGGATGAAAAAGTTAGTTCTTAATTTGGTTTCTGCATCCATCAACTGAAGGCTTTGGCGTTGGTTTCACAGTAGGAGTTGGAGTAATTGTTGGTATCGCACCCTGTTCAAGAGTGAAAGTTACTGGTAGCCAACTTTTTGCATGTGTTTGAGTTATATCCTCAAAGACAATTCTTCCCACATATGTGCCTGCGGCCAGACCTTTAACCGAGAGCGTCCAAACCCCGCTAGTTGCACGTACAACACTTTGTTTTGGTCTCTCAATGGGCACATTCAGTGGATCAAAAACCAATTTTACGCTACCTGTTACAACTGGAGTTAAATCTGGGCGCACAACGGTGACATTGAAACTCACCGGTTTATTCGTGGTCGTTGAGGTCTGCCCTAACAAGGTCATGAAAGTTGGCTCATTGAAGGGCAGTAAATCAACTGGCGTTGGCGTCCAACTACCTTGAATAAGATCTAAGAAAGCCTGCGGAGTACCTCTAAATACATTTAGATCAAGACGTGACCCTGGTACTCCATATTTAGGTGCTATTCCACATGATGAGTACTGCCACATGGTCCACTGCGAATCACAGTTTGCACTTGTCCATGAATGTACATAACAACCGCTGGATTTAAGTCCTGGTTGATTTACGGGATTTGCTGGATCGATTGCATAGTGGGCTAACCACAATGGATATTGTGCGAGTTCAACGCTTCGATTCATGGAGCCCTCAAGGAAACTGGAGTATGAATACATGATTGGAGTTTTCCCAGTTTTTTCTTTAAGAAGTGCTAGAAATGTAGTTGCCCATAGCGTTACTGCGTTACGTGAGGCATATTTTAGGCAAGCTCCAGTCGACGATACACGGACACACTTATTTTCAAGATCTAATGCATACGGCAAATCGCGCTCGGTATATCCACCAATTGATGCTAAACGCCAAATAACTTTCTGTGCCTGTGCTGTGGCATCTCGAATAATCGAATCGGCATCTTCTACATCAGGCAGAGTTGTGTAGTGATAAAAACCTGTATAAATACCGGCAGCTTGTGCAGCGCTGTGGTCCATCACTAAATACTTTAAAGCAAGGGCATCGGATTCGTCTCGGGTATCTGATGCTTTGATCATGACAAATCGGATTCCAGCGTCATACATTTTCACGAAGTCAATAGCTTGGTCATTAGGATGTTGCCATCGGCTGATGTCTGCGCCATGGATACGCCCACCAGGGCCATACAGACCGAACACCATTGCTGGGTCGCTCTCTGAAAACTCGGCCATCTGCTTAATAGTTATCGTGCGCATTGGCGAGTAAATATTATTTCCACTTGCATTCGCACTAGCTCGGTAAACCACTCTTGACTCAAGCGCCGTTGCAAGCGCCACAATCTTCCATGTACCAGCTTTCGTAGTTTTGGTACTAAATCGAGTTTTCTCCCAAACTCCGGAGTTTCTTATCTGAATCGTTACTGCTGTTCCCGCTCTCGCAGGCTTCATAGTTCCATAAAAAGTTAATAGCGCTTCACTAGATGATGGTGTTTGTCGCACGGTAAGCGAGAGTTGAGCCATTGAAGCCTGCGTGTTTGGAACTCCAATAGTTAAAAAGCCAAGGAGAATTGCAGTTAAACCAGCTCGGATTTTCATTTTTCTACAATCGTAACGTCAAGTGAAAAAAGAGATTGTATGGTGACGGTTAATAATTGTTGCGCTCTATCTCTTGCCTCGGAGTATTCGTGGGCGCTGCCAAGCTTTCGACTATCAGAAAAATCCAACGTGAGTGTCTTTCCATCAAAATCTGCTAGACGGGCATCGAAAAAAGCCAGCCATGCAACACGGTCTTGAAGCAATAGTTCATCGAGAACTTCGTTCCAGCGCCCTCGCAACTCATCTAACTCCATAGTGGGGGACTTTACCCGCCAATTCTGTGAGCCTTGGATTTTAGTGGTGAGGCGCGCCTAGCCACCTGTAAAACTCATTAACCAGCTGCACTCGCATATTTCTGTCGTGGTCCTGCTGAATATTAAACTCCTGAGCCATTCGAGAGATGATCTGCTCAACCGATTTTTCACTTACATATCTGACGCGACCAATGTGGGCATTTGTTAAGCCATCGGCCACTAAACGAAGTGTTTGAACTTGCACATCAGTCAGATGTGCGAGTAAGCCGTGTAGCGAGTTTTCTTTTATAGAAACACTTCCATTTATCCATGAAACTTCATGCTTTTCATTGGCCGAAACTTTGGAGTCGGCAATTGCTGTACACAAAACTAAGAGATCGGTAGCTGATTTTTTGAGGATTACTTTTGTTCCGATGGGTATATCAATATGTCGGTCGCCTAGAAGACGAACATCCGAGCAGCTCTCCAAAATAACTATTCCTACCTTGGGATTCAATTTACGAATATTTACGGCAATTCTAATTGCAGACACTCCTGCAATATGCATGTCAAGCAGAACTACATCGGGCTGCAATCTATTAAGGAGATTAAGTGCAACGCTCTCACTTCTTGCTTCACCGATAATATCTAGCTCATGCAATCTGAGGGCAGGAACTAACGTAGAAAGTTCGAATCCATCATCAATAACAACAAGCACACGTTCATTCATTAAAACAGGGTAACAAGAAAGAAAACTCTTACCCCAACTTAGACAGATTAATTAAGTAATTGAGAGATGGCACCAGGTATCTCTTTCACAATCATTTCTGCCGAGATAGGGCCTCCCCTAGATGCAATTTTCGCCGATTGTGCATGTATGAACGCGCCTGTTGCCGCGACTTCTGCCAAACGATTTGTGTCATTTAGGATTTCAATAGTGTTTGTCGCAACTAGAGCTCCAATAATCCCCGCGAGCACATCGCCAGTTCCGGCGGTTGCCAACCATGGAGTTGCAACAGGAAGTTCGATGCAGATTTGATCGTTTGCTACAAAGGTTATGGCTCCTTTTAAAAGCACAGTTACACCTAAAGTTTTTGCCGCCCCTTGTACCCATTTCTTGGGATCGCCTTCAATCGCCTCAACCGATACTGGAACACCACGTGCTGTAAGTAAGGCTGAAAGCTCGGCGCTATGCGGAGTAATCAACGTTGGTTGTTCCAAAGATCCAGTCAAATACAGTGCTCCAGCATCTAGGACCGTGGGAACCGATTGTGACTTTACAAGTGTGAACCAGCGATGGCGAAGCCACGTGGATACATCTGAATATTTTTTAGAGGGTATTCCAGAGCCAATTAACCATGCCGCAACTTTGCCGGGCTGAACCACTACCGATGGTGTGGCATGCAGAACTAAATGGGCCAAACCTGAGGAGCTATGAAATCGAACCATACCAACTCCGGTTGCAGCAGCAGCCGACGTTGATAGCACCGCCGCACCTGGATACTGTGCTGATCCAGTAATTACTCCAAGAGTTCCACGTGAATACTTATGATCCAAATCCGTTGGAACCACGATGCATCGCTTTGAATCGCGCGCACTCCACTTTTTTACTCCAAGTGATTTTTCGACCATGGGTAACTATTGCATGAAAGTAGTAATGAGTGATAACCCCAAATTCCTGATGGAAAATTCGTTGATATTGAGCGTAAAAAATCTACGCGACTTAAATCACTTCAGGATTTCTACGTTTTTTTTGACTAAGGAGTAGGCTGAAAATAACGAGGGGAACATAATGAAAAACTTACTCGTATTGGGCGGGGGTACCGCTGGAACAATGGTCGTTAATAAACTGAGAAACAAACTTCCTAAAGATCTGTGGGAAATTACAGTCATCGACCAAGACCAAGAACATATCTATCAACCAGGCCTGTTATTAATGCCTTTTGGAACATACGAGCCGGAGCAGTTAGTTAAGAAGCGCCAAAGTTTCTTTCCTAAAGGAGTAGATTTTATTCAGGCAGAGATTGAAAAAGTTGATCCAATTCTTAATAAAGTCTTTTTGGTTGATGGACGTGAAATTGGGTATGACTACTTAGTAATTGCATCCGGAACAACACCTCGGCCTGATCAAACACCTGGTATGAATGAGCCAACACTCTGGTACAAGAGTGTCTTTGATTTTTATACTCTGGCTGGCTCTATCGCTTTACGTGATGCACTCAAGAGCTTCACTGGCGGACGCTTAGTTGTTCATATCTCGGAAATGCCGATTAAATGCCCAGTTGCACCACTGGAGTTCACTTTCTTAGCTGATGCATATTTCGAAAAACGTGGAATTCGCGACAAAGTCGACATAGTTTATGTGACACCTTTAGAGGGAGCTTTCACCAAGCCTGTGAGTTCTAAGTATCTTGGGGGAATGCTCGAGGAAAGAAAAATTACTTTAGAACCCGATTTCGTAATCGAACATATAGATGCAGATACTAAAACTATGGTCTCAATGGATGAGCGCGAAATTCCTTTTGATCTATTAGTAACGATTCCAGTCAACATGGGCGCTGATTTCATAGCCCGCTCAGGTTTAGGCGATGAGCTCAACTATGTCCCCACAAATAAACACAATTTTCTTTCAGATGAATTTCCCAACATCTTTGTCTTGGGAGATGCATCCAATATTCCCGCCTCTAAAGCTGGATCAGTGGCCCACTTTGCTATCGATCTTTTCTCAGAAAATTTTGTTAACTACGTTAACAACCGCCCAATGGAGAATAGTTTTGATGGTCACGCCAACTGCTTTATTGAATCCGGAAACCGCAAAGGGTTATTGATTGACTTTAACTATGAGGTTGAACCACTTACTGGCCGTTTTCCGATTCCAGTAATTGGACCTCTGCCTTTGCTAAAGGAGAGCTATTTAAACCATATTGGAAAACTAGCTTTTCGTTGGATTTATTGGCACATTCTGTTAAAAGGTCGATATTTACCAATCCCAGCTCTGATGTCAATGGCTGGGAAAGAGTTAGTAATTAAAGAGAACAAGGAGAGAGAAAATGCCAACAATTGAAATCGCCGGGAAACAAGTAAGCGTCAATGATGAGGGCTTCTTAACCGTATATGACGAATGGAGCGAAGAGATAGCAAAAATTCTCGCCGCTCAAATCGAGATCGAACTAACCCCACGACACTGGGAAGTTATTCACTTCTTGCGTGAGGATTATAAGAAAGAGGGAGAGTCGTCAACCTCTCGTCACACACAAACCGCGGGTGGATTTCCTATAAAGGAGCAGTTTGCATTATTTCCAAAAAAACCTGCCAAGAAAATGACATATATAGCTGGACTTCCAAAGCCTAAGGGCTGCGTCTAAAGGAGAATGAAATGACAACACCTGCAATCGTCCCGAACTTTGGTGCCGAAGATTCTGGTCGTAAATTGGCAATAATCTGTTCAAAGGGAAATCTTGACATGGCATATCCCGGATTAATCTTGGGCAACGCCGCTCTTGGAGAAGGCATAGAGACCCATTTATTTTTTACCTTCTGGGGTTTTGACATGATTATTAAATCTCGTATGAACGATCTGCAATTCTCACCTGCCGGTAACACTGCAATGCACTTACCTGGTACAAATGCACATATTCCTCAAGCTGTTATGCCAGTGCCAGGAATGACTGCGATGGCGACCAAGATGTTGAAAAAACAGTTAGATGACTTAAACATCCCGGAGGTCCCAGATTTCCTTGAACAGATTGTCGCTGCTGGTGGTCATTTATGGGCCTGTCGTTTATCGGCGGATATGAATAAAGTTGAGGAGTCGGATCTACGTGATGATGTCGAAGGCATTATTAGTGCCTCTGATTTCATCGAATTAACTGAAGGCGCGCAACTACTCTTTATCTAACAGACAAAGCAGGCTGAGGTGGCTGTAAAAAAGCCTACCGGTTGTGTTGTAAGTCACATTTTTTGAGATTACCATTTTCCTATGGAAGCAAGCGCCGTCAGGCAAAAAATTAAGATTGTTCTCGCCGCCCTAGTAAAGGGCTTTGTTTTAGGCGTAGTTGCACGAGCATGGATGAGATGGATTGCGACTGAACCAGATTTTACGTGGAGCGGATCGATATTTATCGTAATAGCTTTTACGATTTTTATGGTCAATCAATCTTTAGTTAAAATGCTTCGTCAACGTTTCAAGAGCAGGCGAAGCGTGCTCCTTATCCGTATAAGTGGTGTTATTTTTTCACTACCTATATTTGCGGGTGCTGGTGGAATGATGTTTCCGTCAGTGGCATTGGCATCGGTGGCCACTTGGAATCCCGCACTCGGAAAACGCACAAAGGGAGTACTACTTCTACTATCTCTAATTATTCCAGTAACAATTTCAAGAGATATCGTTTCAGATTTTGGATGGAGTTTTGCAACATTAGGTCGGATCCTTCTCTTTGTGGCGATTTACAGTGTTGTAACTTTCGCAACGAAACCTACAATGTCACCTTTTCGAAATGAATCATCTGAATTGGTCAAAATGAGTAAAGGAAAGAAGATTCTCTTAGTCGTGGCGATACTGGCAATCGGCGGGATCTTCTTCATCTTTACTGTTGGTATACCTGGAGTCTAGGACTAGCCATCATCGTATGGAACCTGCGCATTCGGAGACCTCGTCACAAAGAGTTAGGAGATTTCATTGATAATTGACGTTTCTGGGATTAAAGTGCAAAGATGATTGTCGCCCAAAGAGGCTGGAAGATAATTCTTGCTGCTGTTTTTGGCGGCCTCGTCCTTGGAATTGTTGCACGCCTTTGGATGAGATGGATTTCGACCGACCCTGAGTTTTCCTGGGGTGGGACATTAGGCATAGTCATCGCCTTTACGATTTTTGCTACGACTCAAGCAACTATTTATGTCTTGAGAAGGAGAGTAATTTCTCGACGCCTTACCTCTGTGATTAGAGGGGTTGGAACTTTCTTCACCCTTCCACTCTTTACTGCGGCTGGAGCTGTAATGTTTCCGACCGTCATATTGGCCTCGATTGCAGTCTGGCGGAAAAAAATATATAAAGATGTTCGAATTGCACTTTTAGTAATTAGTTTTGTAATTCCCGCAATTCAAATCAAAGGTATAGGATCTGATTTCGGTTGGAATTTTGTAACCCTAGGAAGATCCCTTCTCTTCATTCTTATTTACTCAGTGGTGATTCTTCTCTTGAAACCTACTCTCACCCCATATGAAGGTAGCGATTCGAAAGTAGAACTAACAAAGCGCTTTAAATTGATTCTCATAGCAGTCTTTACTATTTTTGTGGTGTTTAATTTGCTTAGGGTTTTTGTAATGTCTTCCGATTAATCTACTTTTTCCTGATGTGAGAGGAGTTTGAGTATGGAACAGCCGGAAAGAGTTCGAACGGGGAGTGGTTTTATTGCCGCTTTAGATCAATGCTTATCGATCCAAAGCATCTTCGATGCCTTAACGATTAAAGTAAAGGCATGATCACTCTTGAAATTTCGCTTCGCCATCTAGCGTGGTCGAACCAGAAGTTTTTCTCTCTATTTGGGGAAATGCCTGAAGAGGTATTCACTCTGCGCTCTGCAGAAAATGAGTGGACCATTGGGGAGTTACTTGTTCATGTAGTCGATGCCCAAAGATGGTTTAAATATTGTTTAGAGGGTGGCGTTGAATGGACATTGCCGAAATTAAAACCAATTACAAAGGCAAGTATTGCACTCGAATATCTACCGATTATTGCTGATTTAGATGCGATTTTCCTTGACCACCTGGCACTTGAAGATGAGGAAATTATCTTTCATGCAGGTGGCAATCCAAGAAGTGGAACGCGCTCATTCATACTTTCTCAACCAGCGTTTCACATGTCCGAACATAAGGGCGAGATTGCCACGATTTTAAAGCAGCACGGCTTTCACATTAATTTAAATGATTTAGATGTACGTTCATATGTAAATTACACAAAGACCACTCAGAAATAACTTACTTTTTTGCTCGTAACGATTGAGCTATTAATTTTGCAGATTCGCTGATGCCACCTTGTAAAACCAAAGTTGCGTGTTGAATAGATGAAGCAAATGCGCCGCCCACGGCAATCGTCACGCCGATAGAAGATCGATTGAGTTCATCTACAATTCCTTGGGCGGTGCTTACGTCGTGCTCCATGACCACGGAAATAGCGACCCCAAGAGCTCGATTGCGATTGACTGCATCGACCCAGACTTCCGCCGGAACATTTACCCCTAGGTAAATGACCCCTAGTCCTTGCCTGCGGATTGCTACGGCCAAAGCCAATGTACCGATTTCATGAAAAGAGCCGGTTGGTGTGCCTACAACCACTTTTTCATTCATACTTCCCGCCGCCGTGCCTTCAAAGGCAGTGCCCAATCGCCGCATAATCGCGTTACTGGCAAAGTGCTCACTCGCAATATCTAGATTTCCTGCAATCCACTCTTGACCCAGAATCCGCAGAGTGGGAAAGAGCCACGTGTCTACCACTGACTCAAACGAGCCCCGTGAAAAGGCGATATCCAAAACAGCGCCAAGCATTTCATCATCGAGAGATCGTGCAGCGGCCAGAAATGCAGTTGACAGTTCTGCGTAAGAATCGGCGGCTACGGGGCGACCAGGAATCTGGCCTGTCGTGCGGTGTAGAAGGATTTCCGCGGCGGCGGCTTGATGGCGCCACCCTTTGTCCAACAGTTTTTGCATCGCCATAATCTCATCAATGCTTGACTGGTCATAGACCCGATATCCGCCTTCAGTTCGCCGAGGCGCACCGACACCGTAGCGCTGCTCCCAGGCGCGTAGAGTCGCGGCGGCGATCCCGGTCAACTCAACGGCCTTCTTTATCGTGAACATTGTCTAAGAGTAGCCCAACATTCAACAATCCTTGTACGCAAGTCTCGGCTCAATCTCCTCTGTTTTCCCGAAACCCTCAAAAATTCGACTTAACCACGCTCAATTCTATGCGTGTGATTGGAATCATAATGAAATCATTGTCTAGGGTTTGCCTAATGTTTGTCGAAGGTGCATAATTTCCGAATCGGGGTGGATCGTCCATCTTGAAGCAGGTCACAACCTATGTGGAGGAAAATATGAACACCCTTCCAGTTAAAAGAGTGTCTAAGGCTCTACTGGTTTCACTATTTGCCGTAAGTGCAATCGCCCTTGCCCCTCAAGCTCAGGGCGCAACTGGAACAAAGTCACTCGCCGCTGTTCTTACAGCGAAGAGTTCATTTGATATGGATTCAACGAATTACGACATCCTTACTGCAGCAGTGCTTGCAGTTCTAAAGGCCAAGCCTGCCTCATCTGTCTCAGTGCTCACAGATGGCACAGTTGGGCTCACAGCATTTATCCCTAACGACAAAGCATTTGAAAACTTAGTGACCGCTCTAACCGGTGCGACCCCAGCCACCGAAGAGGCGACATTCACTGCCGTAGCCGGCTTGGGAATTGACACCATCGAACAGGTACTTCTGTATCACGTTGTTCCAGGTGCAGCGATTCTCTCAGGTGATGCTCTCAAGTCAAACGGTGCCTCGCTAGTAAGTGCACTCTCAGGCAAGAGTATTAAGGTCTCAGTCGTTGGAACCACAATCACTTTGGGTGACTACGACACTATTGCAGTTGATCCAAAGGTAATCCTTGCGCAAGTCGACATCAACAAGGACAACGCGCAGGTAGCTCACGGGATTGACGCAGTCCTACTTCCAGTACAGTTATTGAAGCCTGGAACAAAGTCGCTCGCCGCTGTTCTAACAGCAAAGAGCTCATTTGATAGCAACTCAGCAAACTATGACATTGTCACAGCAGCAGTGTTGGCAGTCCTAAAGGCTAAGCCAAACTCAGCAGTGAAAGTTCTCACAGATGGCAAAACCGCTGTGACAGCATTTATCCCTAATGACAAAGCATTCATGAACCTAGTTACAGCGTTGACAGGTAAGAAGCCAAAGTCGGAAGCAGCAACGTTCGCAACTGTGGCAGGACTTGGAATACCTACTGTTGAAAGTATTCTTAAGTTCCACGTGGTACCAGGAGCAGCCATTATGTCCGGAGATGCATTGAAGGCTAATGGTGCATCACTCAAGACAGCTCTCTCAGGCAAAATGATTAAGGTCTCAGTAATGGGAACAGTAATCACTCTAGGCGACTACAACAAGAAGTTAAAGGATCCAAAAGTGATTCTTGCACAGGTAGATATCAACAAAGGTAATCTACAAATAGCACATGGCATTGATGCGGTTTTGATGCCAACGAAGTAATTCTCTAAAAATACGAATCTGGCCTCTTGGTAGTACTACAGGAGGCCAGATTTCTTTTGTAACGGAAAAAAATAACAGTTATTATTACTTCTCTGTTCTATATCTTTTTTTCATATCGGTGAGTGATCTCTTGACTACCGGTCCTAGAATCTTTAGGTTAATTCCTTCTATACTTTTTATAGCCAAACAAGACTGACCGGAGAACTTGTGCTTGCCAAGGTCTTCGAGATCCTTTTTATACTCTTCCCAACCCATTAAGTTATAAAGCGTAAATCCAGTTGAGGAAATTGTAAATCCGGTCATACAATATTCATGTTCCCCACCCTTACTATCTAAATAATGATACTTTCCAAAACCGAAAATTTTATTCCACATTACACACGGTGAGCCAGTAACTTTCGTATAGAAATCAACTAGTGCCAATGCTTCTATTCGCACTTTTGAATTCTGGGCGAAGTTTTCCTTCAGATAATTTTCAGGAGTAATTGCAGTTGGCTGTGTCTTGTTGGTGTACGTCACAGTATTAATTCCATCAATTTGTATATCAAAAGTCAATCGATATTCCAGTAGCGATTAGAAATAGAAACGCTACCAAAACAATGGATAAGAAGGTCAGAGTTTTTTTGAAGCGTCTCTTTGCTAACGTGCTTGATTCAGGGCCAATATAAGGGGTGACCGTCGGTTTCAAGAGAAGAATGACTACGGAGTAAATGAAAATAACGAGCAAGGATCGTCCTAAGGTCGCAATATTCCAACCAAAATCAGAACCAATTCCTTTAATTCCAATTGCCGGTATTACCAAGCTAATTACTAGGAGAGCAATACGTATTTTACTATCTATCTTTTTTTGCCACAGTGCAATTGACGCCAGAGCTACAGTTGGAAACATTCCTCCACCAGCTCCGGTAAAAAGTGGAAGGGTAAGTAATATTCCACCACCTCTAATTACTGTAGTTAAACGTCTAGTTTTAATTCTTCTTCTTAAGACATAGACAGTGGCTTGCGCAGAAGCAAAAATTGTAAAAGCGAGAACTATGAATATTGTTCCGCTCCATGTAAATTCTGGATCAGTTGAAATCCATCTCATCCAAAGGCGCGCAGAAACTCCTAAAACTAAGCCGCCGAAAACTGCAACGAGAATTATCTTCCAACCTCTTTGGGTCGCAATCATAGTTAACTGTAGTGGGGCGAGTCGGGCTCGAACCGACGACGACAGAATTATGAGTTCTGGGCTCTAACCAACTGAGCTACCGCCCCTACAGGGGAGTACTTTATAAGGAACGTGGGTTAACTCCTAAAAGGATTCAATTTTCCAGTCCGAGCCACTCTCTGAATCTTTGATAGTGACTTTCAACTCCATGAGGCGATTTCTTATGGCATCGGCATCATCCCAGCGCCCACCCGTTCGTGCAGCTTGTCGTGCCTGCAATAGCGCATCTATATATGGACCGACCACTGACATTAGGTCAACACGTGGGCTTGCAGCAATATTGCCAAGGCGGGTGATTAAAGAGTGCACTGCTACACGAGTTTGGATGTCTCGATCTAATTCATCTAAATCCAGAAGTGCTTCAACAGCGGCATTAACTTCGCCTGATTCTAAGAGTTCTTCAACTTGGCGGGGGTCAACTCTAAATAACTGTGCCGGTTTCTCTTGAACAATTGTGCTACCAGTGTGAGCAATTATCTCGTCAAAAGTGGCTGATTCTCCGCTATGTACGATCCATGATTCACCATGATGGCGGATCGTCATTTGACCAAGACCAAAAACACTCGCAACACGTGTATCTAAATTGAAACTCACTCCAGTGTGTCCATCGACGCCGATAATAAAAGTTTCCGAAGGCAAAAAACTTTCTAATACTCTCAACCGTTGTTCTCCGATATAACAGAAACGGGTGTCATGGTTTGCACCTTCAGTATTATCAAAGTGTGGGACAACTGCCGCCGACATCCCAGTATGTATTTCAAGGAGGTTCAACCCTTCAAGCCAGTGAGGTTCTTGTCCAACTTTGTACATCTCATAAACTGGAATCGTGTGTGATCCCACCGTTAATGCGGCAGCCGATGCGAAGGTCAAAATTCCACGAGAAAGAACTTCATTAAAATGTGGAGTAATTCCAAGCTCTCGCCATACTTTCAATGCATAACTGGGGCTCCCAGGGCCGGCAAAGAGCCAGTCAGAATCTCGAATTGCATTGACGGCTTGAGCTAACTCCGCACTACTGACATGTGTATTTCGTAAAGAGATGACTCCAACCGGGTGACCAACGGAAAGTTCAAAGTACTCAGTTAACTTTGATGTTAATACCTGTGCATTTTCTTGAAAACCAAATGGCGTATCAAGAACATTTAACACTGCACTTTTAGAAGAGTTCAAGCTGGCAATCATTTGCTGGTGTGGTGTGACCATCGTGGGACTGGTTTCCCCAGATCCCATCACTACGATTTGTCTGGCCACAATGAAATCATCGCACTTAATTCACCGTTCGACATCTTTTGTGATCACACTCAGTTTGGAGAATTCTCACCAATATCGCCCCTATTTAACTTATAAAATTCACGAGCTATCAGAACTCGCTGATTGTTGGCGTCATCACTTGGAATCTTTAGCTTTTTTGCAAGGCGCGAGATTGCATTTTCTGTGGACTTTACCGTTGTGAACTTGAGGGCAGCAATTGCACTATTTGATTTTCCAAGTGCGACCTGGCGCAGGAGTTCAAACTGTAAATCAGTAAGGGGCTCACTTTTCAGGGCATCGGCTTTTGCAGCCATAGGTGCCCCAGGTTTTGCGAGCTCAAAAGCCCTTTGGATAGCGGTAACGAGTTGCTCAATAGTAGAAACATCGGCACTGTTTAGATAAACCGATGCCTCTGGCATGGCTGGCTGATCCGGCGAAATCGTCCGAATGTCGGTCATAGAGGTAATAAAGGCGATTCCAACGTTGGGGGCGATTTTTCTGGCGGCAGTGGCCACCTCTAGGCCGGTTGGCCCCTCTCTAAGGTCGATGTTAAGAAGTAGGACATCTGGTGCGGATTTTCGAAATAGGGGCAAAGCGGCCTTTGCACTAGAGACCGCTCCCACCACTCGAAATCCTGCCGAAGTGAGGAGATTGGATAACAAAGTGCGCGTAAGGCTCTCATTTTCCACAATCAAAACCGAGATTTCTAACTTTTTCGCCGGCACATTGAGCTCCATATCCAGCAACTATATATCAAGAAAATCTGCTCTCATCGGAAAATTGAGTTAAAAAAGCCCCCTAAATACGGGGACTGAGATCCAGAATGATTAGCAGACCCCTCAATTCTTCATAGATGAGGTTTTCAAGTTGTGTCTAACGTTCGAGACCCTTATGTTACGCAAATGAGTGGTTCCTCTCAAAAACCTCACTCTTTCATCACTGCGAACAAGGGGACAATAATGGCTTCGAAAACGGAAAATGGCAGTGCAACGCTTCGTTCGACAATCGCATTCGCCGCGATCTCGATGATTTCGATGCTCGTACCGGCACTAGTAGCAGTCTACTTAGGTTTGGGGATCTTTACTGTGACCTCCGACAGCATGAAGCCCTACATGGCTGCCGGGGATGGAATCATCACCGGCACCGTCCTGGTACGCGATGTTCAGGTCGGCGACGTTATTGTCTTTGTGAATCCCGACAACCTTGAGCAGACTTCTCACCGCGTCGTTTCGACAATAAGCAATAACCGGAATTCCATCATGACAACAAAAGGTGATGCTAACCCGGCAGTTGATTCTCCTGCTATCACCATTAATGCAGATTCTCGAATTCAGAAAGTCCTAATCGCAGTTCCAAAAATCGGGTTTGTACTAGATGCCATTTCATCCACTTCGACTAAAACAGTGGGCGCAGTGGTCGTGATTGCATATTTAATTTACGCGATTCGAAAAGCACGTCGCAAAGTCGAAGCAGCAAAGCCAACTGTTGTTGCAGCACTTACCGACGCTGAAATTGCCGAGCGCGTAGAGAACTTGGTTAGAGAGCATTTGAGTTCAATTTCGGTCACATATGTGCCCGCCACAACAACTTCTCCTACTCAAAATCAAAATAACCGAACAGTTAACTATCTATAAGCACAACTTAATTTCACCTGGCAAATTGCTATGTGAGTATAAAAAAGAAGAAGAGGTTCGATCATGTTAGGCAAGATCAATCTAGTAAAAGCTTCGTGGTCCCTAACGGGCCTCGCAGGCAAAGTAGCCGTTTTTGGCGTTGCATCATTAATCGGTGTGGCAAACATTGTTGGAAGCGCCAGCGCGGATCTAAATGCAACTGCATTCAACACAACAGCACAGGGAATTAACTCGGGAACTATGAGCTTGACTCTAGGCAACGGTGTATTTGGTGCAACAACAAGTACCGGTTTCGGAACTTATGTAACTAAGGTACGTCCAACTGACACAATCAATCGTTTTGTTACCTACACAACTGGCGCTGACATGGGATGGGAAACACCTACTCTTGCTGTCGCAGCAACCGGTCCATCAGGTGCGGCACTTGGTCTCAATGGAATTTTAGTTGACGGCACAAACGGTCTGAAGGTTTGGGTTCAAACTTGCGGTGCATCAACATGGGCATCTGCAACTACATGTACCACTGGTACACCTGCCAACGTTATTGGAACAGGTGCAGGTGCAAACTCTGTATACCTCAGCACATTAATCGCTGGAGCACAAAGCATGAGCAACCTCATCGGAACTGCATCTTCTGTAAATCACTTGAAGTACTCAATCTCACTTCCAGATAAGACAGAGACGACAGCCAATGGAAATCTTCAGGGAACATCTGCAGCTCCATCAGCCTCAGCTCTTTCAATTCAGGGCAAGTCAGTTGAGCTTGTTTGGACAGTATCTGTAGATCAGACCGCTGCAACAGATACCAACGCATAATCTAGACACTATATAAATTATGAAGCGCCGATCGGTCTGGGTAGTTGTAGTGACATCAATGATGTTGCTTACGACCTCTCAGGCCGATTTGGCTTATGCAGGATTAAAGTCAATCACTCGTAACGTAACCCCTCAAGGAATTTCAAGCGGGACATGGGGTGCGGTCGCTGGAGTGGATCAAACCGTTACTTCCGCCGACCGGGCTGGTAGTGCATATGCGATGAACTTAAGTTCTACATGTACTTCAGGATCTGACATTACAAAGACCACATCCGGTTCGTGGACGAGTGGAACAATCATCACGCTCAATGATGTCATTGGTCTTCAAGTCGGATATCTTGTAACTGGAGTTGGAATTGCAAACTCGTATCCAGTAGGGACAGACCCTCTATCCTCGGTGCAGCGAATCAAAACTCTTTTATCTGGAAATCGAATTGAATTGACAAATGGAACTAGTACTTCGGCAAGTGGTTCAACCTTAACTTTCACGGTTGCAAAAAGGCTTAATAAAGTTCGAGATTCAGTAACTGGTGGCGTAAACGATAGAAAAGAAATTGAAACTGTTGAATCAGTTTCCGATTTGGTGGTAGGTATGGTTCTTCGAGGCGCCAATATCTTCAATTCAGGTACGAACACGATTGTTGCATTGACTGCCTCAAATAGATTCGATACCGCAACCGGTCCAAATACTGATAGTAATCAAATCATCGCCTTCACTAGCCCTTCAGGCTGCACCTCCTCTAGTTTCTTCACTCTGAAAAATACGGGGGATTTAGCAATAAATAGCATGAGCATTACGCAGACAGGTACAGCATTAAGCGCCGGCAACACTCTCACATGGTCAACCTGCAGTGGCACGTGGACGGAATCCACAGGTGCATGTTCAACGACGGCGGTCACGGTTTTAACAACAACCTCAAGTTCCGGGGCACAACAATTGACTTTGGCGCTTACTCCAGGTCAATCAGTACGGATTAAAACCCATCTGACTCCTGCAAGCGGGTCTACGACGTTAAATATTTCAGTATCGGTCTCGACTTCGGATCTATCACCAGCCACAACCTCCAACTCTTAATAATTCCTTCATTTACCACTCTAAAAGTTAGGGCGAGACTATGCGCTTTCGAGCAGGACTCTCTCTTGCGATCGTTGTTATTGGATTAATTACAACCGTGGGCAGTTCAATTGCAACGGCAGCACCTAAATATATTTTTCCAGTTACGGGATGCGCAGTTGTTTTCTCCACTTTCCACTCCGATATTGAGGCCACCGACATACTGGCAAAGGCTGGCTGTAAATTTGTAGCACCGATCAATGGTGTAATAGATGAAGTAAATCGAATCGATAGTTGGAGCGCAAAGAGTAATTTGGGCAATGATCGAGGTGGTCTTTATGTTTCCATCATCGGTGACGATGGTGTTCGTTACGTGGGTTCTCAATTAGCCGCCATACCCGCCGATATTAAATCGGGGGTCAAAGTCATAGCTGGACGCACATTGGGGGTTATTGGGTCTACTGGCAATGCCCGAGGAGGACCATCTCACCTGCACTTTGGAATCTCTTGGCCAACGCCGAGTGATAATTGGTGGGTGCGTCAAGGTGAAGTAATGCCTTTGAAGTATTTAGAGGCTTGGCGAACTGGAATGGATTTGTCGCCGGTAAAGGAAGTTAAGGAAAAGAAACTAAAAAAAGAGAAAAAGAAAATAGAGTCAGAGACCTTGAGTTTAACGCTGAGCAACGGGCTTTTTTCTGGACAAACGAGCGTTGGCTTTGCAACGTATCTATCTAAATTACGACCCGCCGACTCAATCAGTAGATTTGTGAATTACACAACTGGTGCTGATATTGGCTGGAGTTCGCCAACTCTCAACGTGAGTGCAACAGGATCTTCGACTCCTGAACTTGGGGTTAATGGGATATTAGTTGATGCTTCTAATGGGCTGAAAGTTTGGGTTCAAACATGTGGTTCATCGACATGGGCCACAGCCACAACATGTACGACGGGTACCCCTGCTAACGTTATTGGAACAGGGCCTGGAGTTCTTTCGATTTATCTGCGTGCACTCATTGATAGCCCGCAAAGCATGAACAACATGATTACGACTGCTTCTTCAGTAAATCACCTTAAATACACCATTAGTCTGCCAGATAAGATTGAGACAACAGAAAATGGATATTTTTTAGGAAGCAATCTGCCTCCAGCGCTATCACCGATTTCGATTCAAGGTAAGTCAGTCAAACTTGTCTGGACTGTGGCTGTGATTCGGAGCACTGAAGCAGAGAACGACTCTAAAACTAAAAAGTAAGTAAATCAAAGCTTTAAAGCGATTTTAAAGTTATTCTCGCTCAATGAGGAAATTGACACTCTCGTTAATACTGATTCTAACTTCGACGAGCTTTACCTCGGCTTTTGCAGCACCAATCTATATTTTCCCAGTAGCTGGATGCGAAGTTAACTATGCCCGCGCCCACCATGATTATGCCGCCACAGATATATTGGCAAAGGCAGGTTGTAAGTTTGTCTCACCGATTAACGGTGTTATTGATGAAGTCAATCGAGTCGATCGTTGGAGTGGGAAATCGAATCTAGGAATAGATCGCGGCGGACTATATGTTTCTATCATTGGTGATGATGGCGTTCGATACTACGGATCTCATTTGCGTTCTATACATCGCAGCATTGAGCCAGGAGTAGTGGTTGCTGCTGGGCGTTTGCTGGGGAGTATCGGCGCGACTGGTAGCGCTCGCGGAACTGCACCGCATTTACACTTTGGAATCTCATGGCCGACTCCGGCCGATACATGGTGGGTCCGTCGTGGTGAGGTATTGCCTTGGAAATATTTAGATGCGTGGAAAATAGGCAGAGATTTATCGCCCGTAAAAGAAGTTGCAGCTAGAAAGTTAAAAGTTGGTGAGATCCCACCGGTTCCGAAGTAGAAAAAAATAACCCTCACTGTTCCCAGTGAGGGTTATTTATAAAGCGGTGTTAATTAGGCAGGGTTTACTGCATCAGCCTGAGGACCCTTTGGACCCTGTACGACCTCAAATGAAACTGCCTGACCCTCTTCAAGAGACTTGTAACCGTTTCCTTGAATTGCTGAGTAGTGAACGAATACATCTTGTCCGCCACCATCAACTGCAATGAAACCGAAACCCTTTTCAGAGTTGAACCACTTAACTGTACCTGTTGCCATGTTTTTACTTTTCCTTCGATATGTGGGTGTTCGAGAGATCCTCGACCACGGTCTTCCTCTTGCGCCAGCGATACCGAATATGTATTACATGAAACGGGTACTGATTAAGCGTCGGACTGGGGCCAACTCTAGCGCCAATAGGCTCGGATACCTAAAGTGGGAGTGGACAGTTTGAGCACAACGGGTGTCTAATTAAGGTACTAGCAGGAGCATAAGGCGGCCGGGGAAGGTCGCAATCGGCGTCCTTGCTAGGAGTTTTTGATGCAACGATTAACCCGTACCTCGACGGCATTGGCCGTCAGAGGTCAACTCACCATTCACAGTGCACCCTCGGCGCTGCGCAGCCATATTGATTGGGCGCTCGCAGAGCTTCTCGGTAGCAGCCTTGCGCCACATTGGACCCCGCAGATGCTCAAAGCCGGAACTTTTAAATCGGTGATTGCATGGCGAGATCGTGAAGGTGTCGCTGCAGCGATTGCTAGTGCGCTTCGTAGTTGGCACTACATCTACTTTGAAGTTATTGAGGACACTAACGACGGGGGAGAGCTCTTTCGATTTACCCCAGAACTTGGAATCCATCGAGCATTGACCGATTTAACTGGTGCCGTTGTCATGAGTGAAAATCAAATTAATTCAGTTCTAGGAAATAGTTTTGATGAAGAGTCGATACGCGTTGGGTTAGCTTTAATTATTGGAACTGACTGGGAAATTGAACTTGAACGTTTCCGTGGGGTCAATCACCAGGAGCTTTCCCACCTTCGCGCAATTTAAACGAATATGATTGCAGTATGAGCCAACTACAAGAATCACCAATCATCACCGTTGAACGTCGCAAAGCCGTAACAATAATTATTTCAGCAGTAATCGTTGCTTTAGCTCTCGGTGTTGGATTAACTAAAGTTGGCTCCGGTTTTGCATCACGTAGCAGTGATGGAATTACCGTTACGGGCTCGGCAAAAACTAGCGCCACTGCAGATAATGCGGTTTGGACGCTTTCAGTAAGTTTGTCATCACCTTCCGTCAGTACTGCCGTTAAAAAAGTCGATGCCGATGTTGCGGCACTATCTAAGTATTTAACTCAAGGCGGGATTCCTGCCGATGCACTAACTCTTGGTGCGGTATCAACGTATGCCAATGAAGAGTACGTCAATGGAAATTCAACGGGCCGGATACTTTCATATCGCGCAAATCGCGACGTGACGGTTCGTACTAAAGATGTTTCATTAGTATCAAAGCTAAGTCAGGGAATCGGTGCACTCCTTGAAACGGGCATCAACGTCAATAACTACGGTCCCCAGTACTACATTTCTAACTTGCCAGAGCTTCGTCCAGCATTGATGAGCGATGCAATGAAAGATGCCAAAGTTCGTGCGCAAGCATTAACAGAGGCGGTAGGCAGTGATCTTGGCTCACTGGTCAATGTAAAGGCCGGACCAATCCAAATCACAACACCTGATTCAACGATGACTGCCGATTACGGTGCATACGATACGAGCACTATTGAGAAAACAGTTACTGCAACGGTTTCGGTAACTTTTAAAACTAACTAAAGCGGAATATTTCCGTGGCTTCCACGGCGATGAGGTGCATCGGCGATGGTCCGTGCAAGTGCGCTTCTGGTTAAATGCGGTTCGACCATCTCGTCAACAGCACCGATTTCAATTGCGCGGATCACGCCACCTGAAACTTTTTCATGTTCAGCGGCTAGCTCTAACTCCATGGATTCACGTTGTTCTGCCGGTAGGTCGGCCAAAATTCGCCGATGCAGCACGCGAACTGCTGCAACTGCGCCCATGACCGAAACTTCAGCTCTCGGCCAGGCAAAGACTCGTGTTGCACCAAGGGCCTTTGAGTTCATTGCGACGTAGGCACCGCCGTATGCTCGACGCGTAATCAAAGTAACCCGTGGCACTACGGATTCGCCAAATGCATGCAACAACTTTGCACCACGACGGACCGCGCCTTCCCACTCTTGGCCAGCCCCTGGTAAAAATCCTTGAACATCTGCGATCACGATTAATGGAATTCCAAATGCATCACATGTGCGGACAAAGCGCGCCGCTTTTTCACCTGCGGCAGCATCTAAAACTCCGCCAATGTGGGCTGGGTTATTTGCAAGTACACCTACTGTTGCTCCGCCTAATCGACCAATTATTGTCGTCATATTCGGCGCCCACATCGAAAGAAGTTCTATTTGTTCGGCGTTGGAATCCAAAATCTCATTAATTAAAGGTCGAACTTCGTAAGTTCGAATCTTTGAATCTGGAACAAATACAGATAGATCAGTATCTTCTACATCTGGCCGCATAAAGCCTTGATTAGCAAAGAGTGCAGTTAAATCGCGAATATCTTCAAATGCTTCTTCTTCACTGCCTGCAATGATGTGGGCAAGACCGCTATTTTTCTTATGGGCTTCAGGTCCACCGAGCAATGCCATTTCGATATCTTCACCTGTAACGCTTTTTACTACATCGGGACCGGTTACAAATATGCGACCCTCTGGTGCAAGGACTACGACGTCAGTAAGAGCTGGCCCATATGCGCCGCCACCAGCAGTTGGTCCAAGCACTAGTGATAGTTGGGGAATTCGACCACTTGCAGAAATCATCGATTGAAATACTTCACCGAATGCATCCAGAGATGCAACTCCATCGCTTAGACGTGCTCCACCGGAGTGCCAAATGCCAATGACCGGAACTTGAGCGCCCATTGCAGCCTTGTATGCAGTGACAATAACTTTTGAACCATCAACACCGAGAGCTCCACTTTTAATTGTGGCATCGGATGCGAAAATTACAACTTTATTTCCTTTAATGAATGAAGTTACTGCAATCATTCCACATGCTGTACGTGGAATTAGAAATTCAAATTTCCCATCATCGACTAAACGGGCAATACGTAGCTCTGGATCTCGAGGATCAACTGCCGAAGTTGACATCTATATGCTCTTAAATACCAATACAACGTTATGTCCACCGAAACCAAATGAATCGTTGAGTGCGGCTATATCACCGGCTGGCAATGCGCGAGGCTTATCGCGCACGACATCAATAGTGACCGCTGGATCTAAATCATCGATGTTAATAGATGGGGGAGCCAATCGATCCTGCAAACTTTTAACAATAAAGACAGATTCAATTGCGCCTGCGCCACCGAGTAGATGCCCCGTCATCGATTTTGTAGCAGATACCGCAACGTGATCGGCATCATCGCCAAGGGCTGCGCGAAGAGCGTTGGCCTCGGCAACATCTCCTGCTGGGGTCGAAGTTGCATGTGCATTTAAGTGCACAATATCTTTGGTGGAAAGCCCGGCATCACGCAACGCAAATTTGATTGCACGTTGAACGCCAGCACCATCTGGATCAGGTGCTGCAATGTGATATCCATCTGAAGTTAAACCTTGACCTACTAATTCACAGTAAATTTTCGCACCGCGGGCGCGTGCATGTTCGTACTCTTCAAGAACTAGAACTCCGCCACCTTCGCCTAAAACAAAGCCATCTCGATTTAAATCATAAGGTCTTGAAGCACGTGCAGGATCATCATTTCGTGTCGAAAGCGCTTTCATCGCGGCAAAGCCTGACATCGGCATTACGTGAATCGCAGCTTCAACGCCGCCGCTAACAACTACATCGGCGCGATTATTTCGAATCATCTCTAACGCATAACCAATTGCTTCAGCCCCGGATGCACATGCACTCACCGGTGTATGAACGCCAGCCTTTGCTTGTAGTTCAAGACCGACATTTGCTGCTGGTCCGTTTGGCATTAACATCGGAACGGTATGTGGACTAACAAGTCGTGCACCCTTTTCGCGCAAGATGTCATATTGATCGAGCATTGTTGTTACACCACCAATTCCCGATGCAATAACAACACCTAAACGCTCTTTATCCATCTCAGGAGAGCCAGCATCTTTCCATGCCTCTCGAGATGCAATAACGGCAAACTGCTCGGATCTATCCAAGCGGCGCATTTCAACGCGCTCCATCTGCTCACTTGGTTCGACGGCAACGCGAGCGGCAAAGCGAACAGGAATAGTTTGTGCCCACTCTTCACTTAGCAATCGAACACCACTTGTGCCCGCTAAGAGCGCCGACCAAGTCGTTGCTACATCACCGCCTAGAGGCGTAGTCGCACCGAGTCCAGTGACGACAACCCGACGTGCAGACATAGGAAAGTTTTCTACTTGCTACTTAGCTGCGTTGACAATGAAGTTAACGGCATCGCCAACTGTGACGAGATCTGTTACAGCCTCATCTGGAATTTTCACTCCGAAGCGCTCTTCTGCGGCAACGACAACTTCAACCATACTTAGTGAGTCAACTTCTAAATCATCAGTGAAGTTCTTGTCCAATTCAATTGATGCGGCAGGAATGCCAGCTACTTCTTCAACGATCTCTTTTAGTCCTGCTAGTACATCTGCTTGTGCAAGTGCCATTTTATTTCTTCCATCCGTTAGCTGGTTTAATTAATGATACTAATAGGTCGTTATTGTCTATGAAAAATTCGATACTTACGAGTACCAGCGCCCTTGAGTGGCGGAAATCTCAAGGTTTTGGAGGCAATTGCACTACTTGAGCGGCAAATACTAGGCCTGCGCCATAGCCGATAAGTAGCGCCAGAGTGCCGTGAAGGTGCGGATGTTTTTCAAGTAGTACATCCATAGCAAGGGGAATCGAGGCCGCAGAAGTATTTCCATTTACCCGAATATCATCTGCGATGACAACGTTAGCCGGAATCTTTATCTCCTTAGCCATGGATTCGATGATGCGCATATTTGCCTGATGTGGAATGAACGCGCCAAGTTCATCAGGACGCACACCAGCGGCTTCCAATGCTTTAATTCCAACTTTACTAACAGTAAATACCGCCCATCGATATACCGCTTGGCCTTGCTGCGAAATATTTGGCCAACCAATTTCCGAAACTCCTTTATCGGGTGAATTTCTAAACTCTGTATAAGCCGGGTTCAGCAAAATTGCATCGCGCGAATCGGCATCTGAGCCCCACACTACTGGACCGATACGCGCCTCATCACTGCGCCCAATAATTACTGCACCAGCGCCATCTCCAAATATAAATGCCGTTGCTCTATCATCTGGATCGGTAAAATCGGAGATCTTTTCAACTCCGACAACTAAAACATTTTTTGCACTTCCTGTACGAACAAGGTCACTTGCCATTGCAACGCCGTAGCAGAAACCGGCACAAGCAGCACTGATATCAAAAGCTGCAGCTTTTGGATTACCTAAAACATTAATCAAATCCGTCGCCGCACTAGGTGCTTGGAATGGATATGTAATTGTGGCTAAAATTAACGTATCAATTTCTGCAATTGTTAAATTCGCGCGCTTTAGAGCACTCTCGCATGCAGCTTGTGCCATTGTAATGATTGTTTCATCAGGGCCTGCAAAGCGACGGCTTTGAATTCCAGTGCGCTGCTGAATCCACTCATCGCTGGAATCTATGCGATCCACGATTTCACTATTGGGAACAAGGCGTTTAGGGCGGTACGAACCTACTGAGAGAATTTGACTGTTGCCGACCGCTGGAAGTTTTAAACTCATATGTGCCTTCCTGCGAATTCTCGTGCCGCATCTAGGTCGAGCGCACTCTTCAAAGCAAAGCTCTCAATTTCAGGAACTGCGCGTTTGAGTAAGCCAACCAGAGTTCCGGCAGGTGGCAGTTCAATGACACCTGTAACTCCCATAGTTTTTAAACTCTGCATACAAAGATCCCAGCGGACTGGATTAGTAATCTGGCTGACTATTCGAGCCACGATTTCAGTGCCATTTCTTACTGCCGCACCATCTTTATTTGAGATAAATGGAATCATTGGTTGGCGCGTCGTAATTGTGGCCGCTAAATCACTCAGCGGTGCAACCGCTTCGAGCATGTATGGGGTATGAAAAGCTCCAGCAACCGATAGTGCGCGCACTCGTGCTCCGAGCGGTGGATTTTCGCCGAGGGCCGCCAGCGCAGTGAGATCTCCAGCGGCAACTATCTGTCCCGCGCCATTCTCATTTGCCGCAACTAATCCCAACACCGTAATTGCCGCGACAACTTCATTTCGATCTCCACCAAGCACTGCCGACATACCCGTAGGCATAAGTGCTGCGGCCTTTGCCATTTCCACGCCCCGGGCTCTGACCAAAGTGAGTGCATCGCTTGCACTTATTGCACCGCTAATCGCGGCGGCAGTTAGTTCGCCGACAGAATGACCAGATGTGAGTGCAACATTGTCTAAAGCAAGTGCATGTGCGGCCAATAGAGAAGTTGCAACAATGAGTGGTTGGGCATTCGCCGTATCTTTAATCTCATCGGCATCTGCAGTTGTGCCAAGGTGCACGAGATCTAAATCAATATCCTTTGACCATGCACTTAATAAATTTCTCGTGCTCGCATCCACAATCCAGGAGTTGAGCATTCCGGGAGTTTGAGAACCCTGACCGGGTGCGATGAGTGCCAACATGGTTTCTAAATATTACCCACAAATAACGATTACTACCTAGTACGCGAAACAAGCCAGACTTGGGCGCTGTGCGCTGGAACTGAAATCTTTGCATTTGGCGCAGCGATGACCGGCTCATACGTTGCAACTCTCTTACTTGCATCAAAAATGCATCGAAAAGTTTCACCCCACTGTGCATCAGGTAAAGTAAAAAGAGTTTCAATCTTTGAGGAGTTCAGCAATAGCAGTAGACCTCGCGATGGATCGGCTTCAATGAAGACTGTAATGCTTCGTTTCTCCTCATCGGCCCAATGGTCATCGCTCATTTCTCGGCCGCCCAATGAAAACCAAGCAATATCTTTACGGCGCGTGCCATGATCGACTATTCCAGTGAAAAACTCGGATGCAACATCTGCCAAATAAGTTTGGCGAATCTGTGCAAGTGATTGAACCGTCGCCAAAACATCTTCAGCCTGGCTATTTAACTCCCAAGGTAGCGCCCACCCACCATTGAAATCTTCTTCACTTTCTTGAAGCATTTCGATCGGAAGAGAATAGGCATTATTAGATCCAGCTTGTGTACGACTGACCTCATCGCCCATATTGAGCATTGGAACTCCTGAAGAGAGCATTAATGTCGCTAAAAGCGATTTCTTTATTCGATGTCTGGTTTCTTGGATAGTTGGGTCATCACTTTCACCCTCTCTACCTACGTTCCACGATCTATTCGAATCACTTCCATCGGCATTGTTTTCACCGTTAGCTAAATTATTTTTCTCGTTATAGGTCACCATGTCATGGAGCGTGAAGCCATCGTGAGCGGCGATAAAGTTTATTGAAGATGTGGGACCGCGATAATAGAAAATTGAACTGGAACCACTAATACTGCTAGCTATATCAGAGACTCCATCGCCGAAGCCGCGTTCAAGATCACCGAGCCAGAACTGGCGTGCTGAGTCGCGATAGACATCATTCCACTCTCGCCACGGATGCGGAAAATCACCTAAGGAATATCGTTTAACATCCCATGGCTCTGCAATCATTTTAAAGTTGCGCAGGACTGAGTCCGATCCGATTGCAGACAATAAGGATGAGTTAAAAGCACTTGAACTTGTGTAGAGCGCGGTAGTTAAATCAAATCTAAATCCATCGACACCAATTACTTCAATCCACCAACGCAGTGAATCAATTATCTGTCGCACCGAGTGTGGGTTACTTGCGGCAAAAGTATTGCCACACCCCGTTACATCAACATAATTACCGTGGTTATCGTGACGGTAGTAAGCCTTATTATCTATTCCTTTGTAAGAGAGCGTTGGACCACCAACGCCACCTTCGGCAGTGTGGTTGTAAACAACATCTAAAATAACTTCGATTCCCGCGTTGTGTAATTGGTCAACTGCCCATTGAAGTTCGCTGATCGGATCAGCGCTAGAGGCATACGCTGAATGCGGTGCGCTAAATGCAATTGAGTTATATCCCCAGTAATTTATTCGACCACGATCAAATATTGCTGGCTCTGTTATCGATGCGGCAATGGGCAAAAGTTCAAGTGCGGTAATTCCAATTGATTTTAAGTGTGCAATCGTGCTGGGATGTCCCAACGCTTTATACGTTCCACGTTCACTCTCAGGAATATTTGGATTTTTGGCAGTTAATCCCTGTACGTGAGCTTCGTAAATAACTGTTTTGGCCCACGGCACTAAGGGGCGAGCTATTTCGCGAACACGATGATCAGTAACGACCGAGTACGGAACAAAGCCGGCACTATCACGGCCATCACGCATGCTTAAATCGCCACCGCCGGTGCCATTGTGTGCGACATATCCATAGATTTCAGGTGCATACGTTAGATCGCCATCTAAGTGATGGGTATATGGATCAATTAATAGCTTTGCAGCGTTAAAGCGAACACCGTTTTGAGGATGCCATGGCCCATACATTCGATAGCCATAGCGCTGTCCAGGACGGACTCCAGCTAAATAACCGTGCCAGATAGGTCCATTTCTATGTGACATCGCAAAGCGAGTTTCCACTAATGCGCCGTTAATCTCATTAAATAAGCAGAGCTCAACAGCATCGGCGGCATTAGACCAGATAGCAAAATTAGTTCCACCATCGGTAACAGTAGCGCCAAGGGTTCGAGGGTCTGCGGGAAGCACGGGGCAATACTGCCCTGATTAGTAGATTATGTGCGAATTACGACACGCGAACCTCTTGAACTAGCGGAAATTTAGCCTCGCGTAGGTTCACAAACTCAGGGAAGTACACAGTAGCTCCCACATCTCTGTTGCGTCGGGTAAGAATTTTAAAATACTCACGCATAACTAGAATGAGCGCTGCTGGTAAAAGATCGACACTTCGCTTAATAAACCAAGGTGTTGCATGTCGCAACATCCACAGCAAAGAATCCTTTCTTGGACGACCGACTACGGGATCTATTTGTACCGGAGAAATATCCCAACGTGGGAAAAGAATTTCACGGAAATTGTGCGCCAAAATCTGATGACCAAATTTTGAAGGATGCATTCGATCTACGTGCCAGCGATTCCTGACATAGATATCTGGAATATCGCGTGCAGATAAAATGTGAGCACCAAACTCAGCACCAACTGCTCTCACTACCGCGTTTACTGAGTTTATTCTTCGATTTATTATGACTCCCAGTGTCTTTGGCAACGGCGCGATTTGAGTTGGTTCATGAAGTTGCAAGAGCATTATCTCTGAACCATTCTCACGTAAAGCTTCAAGAACCTGCCGAAGATTATTGTGTAAGAGTTCTGGGCTAAAGCCATTCCGCAATGCATCATTGCCACCTACTATTACGGCCGTTAGCGTCGGATCGAGTGAAAGTGCTTTCGGAAGTTGATCTATCAGCACTTCAGTAGATTGCGCACCTGGTCGAGAGAGATTTGCATACACGAGTGGTTGATTAAAATGTCTTGCCAAATAATACGACCAACCTCTAAGTGCGCCATTGGCATCAGCATCGCCTGTACCTGCAGCTGCACTATCTCCCAAAACAACGAAGGTAGCAATTGAGTTCATTCATGCCGCCCTTAAACTTCGTTTGAAGCGTTGTGGTAATTCACCGTGAAGTGTGAGCATCAGCGAAATAGTCGAACTCCAGGGAAAGTTTTCAGCTTGTTGTTGGCAAAGCGATGGCAAGTTTCGATCTCGTTTTCTCATTTCAATGACCGCCTCAACCGCATCGGCAAATGATTGTGGATTATTGTGTGCGACCGCTCCCACGGGTTGCATTGCACCAAGGAGTAGGTATTCGCCAACAGCGCTAGTGTTTGATGCAACTACTGGCGTTCCTGAAGCCAGAGATTCTAGAGCCGCTAGGCAAAACGTCTCAATCGGTCCTGGTGCCAACGAGACATCGGCCGATGCAAGAATTTCTGAAACTCGATCGCGATCGGCAATATATCCAAGAAAAGTTACAGGCAAATCTTTAGCTTTCTCTCTTAACTTTCTAAAGAGTGGACCGATGCCGACATAAATCAAGCGCGCCTTTATTCCGCGATCAAGGAGTAGTTGTAGAGTTTCAATAGAGCGCGCAGGGTTTTTCTCTCGTGAAAGTCGTCCGCAGTGAACCAATAGAACTTCACTACCTTTGAGCAGTTCAACTCTAAGTTCTTCATCTCTTTTCTTTGGACTAAAAACTTCAAGATTGACCCCTAGAGGCACGCGTACTAAATTATCAATCTCCAATTTTTCAAATTCGCGTGCCGCAAAGGCCGTGGTGGCTATGACGTAGTTAAATCGCTTTGCCAGGCGCTTGTTGTGCCAATCGATAATCGGAGTCAGCGGGAATGGAAAATACTGTCTTGCTAGACCAACTAAAGTCTCGTGACTAAAAACCACTGTCTTAATTCTTCGCGCACCTGCCCATTTGCCGACACCTGAGAGTGTAAAACGATCAGAAACCTCCAAAACATCGGGTTTTAGAGTGATGAGAAGCCGTTTAATCCCACCGTTATTTCGAATGATTCGATAGCCACCGCTAAATGGAAGTTCAATTGATGGAACCGTAATCTTTCTTCCATCGGCCGTTTCTTCGCAATAAAAACCGTTACCCGGAACAATGTAGGTAAATTCATGTCCCCTTGCAATATAACCAGCACCGAGCTCATGCAGAGTGGTTCGGATTCCTCCGGATTTAGGGCCATAAAAATTAGCAACATGGACAATTCTCATGCGACTTTTTCACTCTCTACTCGAGTAGCCGATTCCGAAAGAATTTCATAGTAATGATTGATAAGTTGCTTATGGACTAATGGCCATGTGCGCTTAATGACTGACTCACGTGCTCTGACTGCAACGGATACTGCATCAAAGCTTGTTAGAATATTAGTTACGCTTCTACTGAGGGCTTGGCTATCGGCGGTATCAATTAAGTATCCCGTAAACTCATGTTGAACTAAATCTGTTGGCCCACCAAAATTCGGAGCGATTACTGGAATTCCAGATGCTAAAGCCTCTTGAATCGATTGACAAAAAGTTTCATGCTTTCCAGTATGAACAAAAATATCTAATGACGCGTAATAGCGCGCCAAATCCTCGCCGCTTTGGTATCCCACAAAACGTGCATTAGGAAGCAAACGCTCTAATCTGGTTCGGGCAGGACCTTCTCCAATAATTACTATTTGAATATCATCGCGTTGATCGAGCACCAAAAGATCTTCGACACGTTTTTCATTGGCGAGGCGACCTACATAACCAATTATTTTTCGGTCACTACGGTGACCAAGTAGTTGATTTCGCAGATCAGGATCGCGTTTTACCGGAGAGAATTTGATGTTATCGACACCTCGTTGCCAAAGGTGAACATTTGGAACGCCGGATTTCGCAAGATCTGAGCATGACCACTTCGAGGGAGCTAGAGTGCGATTTGTTTGTGAGTGAATCTTTGCGACCCACTTTTTTAGTCCACTATGCGCCACGCTCATTCCATAGTGCCGTGCAAATCCAGCGATGTCGGTTTGATAGACAGATAGCGTTGGAATCTCTAACCGTGTTGCGATTTTGGTTACGTAACTTCCGAGAAATATCGGTGATGCTAAGTGGATTACATCTGGTGCAAAGCCATCAATGAGTGGTTCTAAGGCGCGTTGCGGAAAACCAACTGGAATCAGCCCTTTCATTTCAAGGCTCGGGACATGCTTGACTCGAAAGCCGGCATACTCGCGGGGGGCATCAGCGCTTTCAGGTGCAATGACCAGGGCTTCGTGCCCTTCCCTGGCAAATCCTTCAAGAATTCTAAGGACGCTATTAGTTACTCCATTTATCTGAGGCAGAAATGATTCAGTCACAAGAGCAATTCGCAGCACCATGGTGATAAGGGTCTGCTCTGCGCAAACACTAAAGTCAAAGTAGAGGTTACGTGTTGGCAAATCTCGGGTGAAATTACGGCTCTGGAGTGGAGATTACAGTTACCCATCAGTAACATATGCGCCATGAAGATTGCTGTCTGCATCAAGCAGGTCCCGGATTCATGGGCAGAAAAGAAGATGGTTGATGGGTTATTAGATCGAGTCAACGTTGATGCGGTTCTCAATGATCTCGATGAGTATGCCATTGAAGAGGCTATGCGTATTGTCGAAGCACATGGCGGCAACGATGAGGGCGGACCTAATACTGTAACTGTGATTTCAATGGGTCCAGAGCGTGCGAGCGAATCGCTGCGCAAGGCGCTCTCAATGGGGGCAAACGGTGCAATCTTAATTAGTGATGCCGCGCTCGCCGGTGCCGATGCACTCACGACGTCAAAAGTTTTATCTACAGTTATTTCACAGGGCCAGTTTGATCTCATTATCTGCGGAACTGAATCAACAGATGCGCGAATGAGTGTTGTACCGGCGATGATTGCCGAACGGATTGGTTGTGCTCAACTTACTTTTGCCTCAGCGGTAACAGTTGATTCATCGGCCAAAAAAGTGAATATTACTCGGGTTACTGAAACTGGAGTTGAAGAGATGTTCGGCGAGTTTCCTGTAGTTGTATCGGTGGTTGAAAAAATTAATGAACCGCGTTACCCATCATTTAAAGGCATCATGGCCGCTAAGAAAAAAACTATCGAAACGATAAATGTTGCGAGCCTTGGAATTTCAATTGAAAGTCAATGGTCCGTCGTCGTTGATGCATCACTTAGACCGGCTCGCGCTGCGGGTGTCATAATTACCGATGATGGAACCGCTGGAGATCAAGTTGTTGCCTTTCTAGTAGAAAAAAAGCTGATATGAGCAATGTATTAATTCTCGCCGATTTCATCGGTGCAAAATTGAGCAGAACCACGGCCGAACTCGCTACTGTCGCCGCACGAATTGCAGAGGTGACTGCTGTAGTGCTTGCACCAGTTGGCAAAGGTTCTGAATATGCAGCCGCAGTTTCTCACGGTCCTATAACTAATGTTATTGTCGTTGAGTCAGATAGTTTCACAACGCATGGGGTAGCGGCTTCGGCCGATGTTCTAAACCAAATAATTACATTGAAAGCCCCGAGTGCAGTTTTAATCGCATCGCATGCATTCGGTAAAGAGGTCGCGGGTCGATTAGCCGTAAAAAGCAACTCTGGAATAATTACCGATGCCGTTGACATTAGCGCGGATTTAATCGCCACCCAGCTGGTTTTTGGTGGCTCAACTACAGTGCACTCTAAAATCTCTCACGGAGTACCAATTATTACTGTGCGCCCAAACTCCATAACTCCAGATCTGCAAGAGGTTCATCCAACAATTGAAACTCTCACAATGGATATTGGTGAGAACGCAAAAAAGAGCGTTGTAACATCGGTGCAACCACCAGAAGAAGGCGGACGTCCTGAGTTGACCGAAGCCGACATAGTTGTATCGGGTGGGCGTGGTACAAATGGAGATTTCACAGCTGTTGAGGCATTTGCCGATTCACTAGGTGCGGCAGTTGGTGCATCTCGTGCTGCGACAGATGCCGGTTGGTATCCACACACTCACCAAGTTGGTCAGACTGGTAAGACCGTAAGTCCACAGTTATATGTCGCCTGTGGTATTTCCGGCGCGATTCAACATAGAGCTGGCATGCAAACCAGTAAAGCAATCCTTGTTATCAATAAAGATCCTGAGGCACCGATTTTCGAAATCGCCGATTTTGGTGTAGTTGGTGATCTCTTTACGGTCCTACCAAAGGCCACTGAGGGCATAAAGGCACGTAAACCCTAGAATTAGCGGCATGCCATCGATTTACCTTGACCATGCAGCAACCACGCCAATTGATGCACGGGCACTTGCTGCGATGTCAGATCAAGCTGCGGCACTTGGTAATCCTTCAAGTCTGCATGCGCATGGTCGCGCAACGAGAAAAACTTTAGAGGATGCGCGCGAAGTTTTAGCTGCAGAGATTGGATGCCTGCCCAGCGAAATCATATTTACCGCATCAGGGACAGAGGCGAACAATATTGCTTTGAAAGGTCTGTACTGGGCGGGCCGGGATAAAGGGAAAAATATTGTTGTAATTTCAAGCATCGAGCATCATGCGATTTTAGATCCGGCTCATTGGTTGGCAACACATGAGGCGGCCGAAGTTATTGAGATTCCCGTCAATCACAACGGAACCATTGATTTAGAATTTCTTGCTAACTTAGTTGAAAAACGCGGAAATGAAATTGCCGTTATTTCAGTGATGCACTCTAATAACGAGACTGGTGTGCTTCAACCAATTTCAGAAGTTGTTTCAATCGCCGGTGAAATACCGGTTCACAGTGATGCCGTGCAAAGTTTTAAAAAAGTTCCACTCTCGTTTTCTCAACTGGGTGTCACTGCTATGAGTTTAAGTGCGCATAAAATCAGTGGACCGTTAGGGATCGGTGCGCTAATTTTAAGACGCACAATCGAAATCCCTTCGCTTTTACATGGAGGCGGACAAGAGCGTGAAATTCGTAGCGGAACTTTCAACGCCCCTGGCATTGTGGGTTTTTCCACTGCGGCGGTTAGCCCCGGGTACAACGCCGCTGCAGTCAGTGCGCTCAGAGATCGCTTTATATCCGCCGTTCAACGCTTATTTCCAGATGCAATCATTAATGGCCTTGCCTCAGAGCGCCTACCGGGAATTGTTAACGTGACTTTTCCTGGGACTCAGAGCGATACGCTGCTTTTACTCATGGATGGCGAGCATATTTCCTGTTCTACTGGATCGGCATGTAGTGCCGGGGTACATGAGGCCAGCCATGTTCTGCTTGCTATGGGTCACAGTGAAGCGTCAGCACAATCATCGCTTCGCTTCTCATTTGGCGCCACGAGTACCGAACAGGACTGTGATTTTGTTGTGTCAGTACTTCCCGATGTAATTGCCCGTGGAAGGGCGGCACACTCACTATGAGGTTAATTGCAGCGATGAGCGGCGGCGTTGATTCGGCAGTTGCCGCAGCGCGAGCCGTTGAGGCGGGCCACGAAGTAATAGGTGTGCACTTAGCGCTGTCGGCTAACCCACAAAAATATCGCTCTGGCGCCCGAGGCTGTTGCACTATCGAGGACTCACATGATGCGCGCCGTGCTGCCGATGTAATCGGAATTCCTTTCTATATTTGGGATATGGCCGAAGAGTTTCATGACGGTGTCGTTGAAGACTTCTTAGCTGAATACGCCGCCGGGCGCACACCTAATCCATGTTTACGGTGCAATGAAAAAATTAAATTCGCCGCAGTTTTAGATCGTGCGCGTGCAATGGGTTTTGATGGAGTTGTCACTGGCCACTATGCCCGTACCCAGGTGAGTGAGAGTGGAAAAACACTCCATCGCGCAGTCGATCATTCAAAGGATCAGTCATATGTTCTCTCGGTTCTAACGGTCGAACAGATATCTGGCGCAGTTTTTCCACTGGGTGATACAACTAAAGTTGATATCCGAAAAGAGGCCGAAGCTCGTGGCTTAGCCGTTGCGCAAAAGCCTGACAGTCACGACATCTGCTTTGTTCCCTCTGGCGATAATGCAGGGTGGCTCCGTGATCGTTTAGGAAGCGATGTTGGTCCCATTGTTGATCAATCCGGTACAAAAATCGGCGAACACAAAGGTGCTTACACATACACAATCGGCCAACGAAAAGGTTTAGGTTTAACGATTCCAACTCCTGATGGTTCACCGCGTTTTGTTTTAAAAATTGAACCCGTCACAAATACTGTTGTCGTTGGTGCGAGAGAAGATTTAGCAATTACAACGATGCGCGGTGAAAGACCGGTGTGGTGTGGGCCGGCCGTCGATGGGCAAAAACATAAAGGATTTGTTCAGATTCGTGCTCACGGGGCGGCGTTGACTTGCACATACTTTATTGAGAATGGATTGCTTGTCGCGGTTCTGGAAACACCGCTCCTTGGGCTAGCTACGGGCCAGGCGATGGTGATTTACGATGGTGATCGCGTAGTAGGTTCGGCAACAATTTGTGAGACGCAATAATGAGTAATCAGGCGGGCCAAGATATCTCGGATTTAATTCAACAGATAAGAGACCATCAATTTAAATATTACGTCTTAGATGCCCCAACACTTAGTGATGCCGCATTTGATGAATTACTCACGCGCCTCAAAGATCTAGAGGCAGAGAACCCTGAACTTCGCCAAACCGATTCGCCAACTCTTGGCATTGGTGGGGGATTTTCAACGACTTTTGCCCAGCACGACCACATCGAAAAAATGATGAGTTTGGACAATGTTTTTGATCTGGATGAGCTAGAGGCTTGGTTTGATCGCGTTGAAAAAGAGATAGAGCACCCTACGTATTTGTGCGAACTCAAAGTAGATGGCCTAGCAATAAATCTGACTTATAAAGACGGCCAATTAATTCGGGGATTAACCCGCGGTAATGGTGTCACAGGAGAAGATGTGACACTCAATGTCAAGACGATTAAGAATCTTCCTCATGAATTTACAGGTACGAAAATTCCTTCACTCATTGAAATACGTGGAGAAGTATTTTTTCCATTAGCCGCTTTCAACGAACTCAATGATGGCCTTGAAGAGCTTGGCAAAACTCTTTTTGCAAATCCGCGTAACGCCGCTGCAGGTTCGCTGCGACAGAAGGATCCACGTGTCACGGCTACGCGCCCACTATCCCTCATTGTCCATGGTGTTGGTGCAAGAGAGGGAATTGAATTTAGATCTCAAAGTCAGGCATATGCCGTTTTAAAGAAATTTGGTTTACCAACGAGCAATCGTTTCTCAGTGTGTGCGACCCGAACCGAAGTTGAAAAGTACATTGAGTATTACGGACTCCACCGCCACGATGTCGAACATGAAATCGATGGAGTAGTTATCAAAGTTGATTTAATGGCCGAGCAGTCTAAATTAGGCTTTACGTCGCGCGCCCCAAAATGGGCGATTGCATTTAAATATCCACCTGAAGAGGTCACTACTCGATTACTTGACATAAAAGTGAGCATCGGGCGTACGGGCCGGGTCACGCCATTTGCGTTTATGGAGCCCGTTAAAGTCGCCGGCTCCACAGTTACGAATGCAACTTTGCATAACGCTTCTGAGATTGCGCGCAAAGGAGTATTAATCGGCGATGTTGTCATCATTCGCAAAGCAGGTGATGTAATTCCTGAGGTTTTGGCTCCAGTAATTGAGCGACGCACAGGTGGTGAAGTTGCATTTGTGATGCCAACGCACTGTCCAGAGTGCGGATCGGAACTGCGCGCAATGTCAGAAGGTGACGTAGATATTCGCTGCCCTAATGCACAGAGTTGTCCCGCCCAATTACGTGAGCGTCTCTATTACATTGGCTCACGTGCCGCCCTTGATATCGATGTTTTAGGATATGAAGCGGCATCGGCGCTACTTGATGCTCGAATAATTACAGACGAATCCGACCTCTTTGACGTAACAAAAGAAAAGTTAGCCACATCTGATTTCTTTACTAAAAAAGATGGCAAGCTGGGATTAAATGTTGAAAAACTTTTAGCCGCACTTGAAAAAGCTAAGAGCGCACCCTTGTGGCGAATCTTAGTTGCACTCTCAATTCGACATGTAGGACCTACGGCTGCACAGGCACTTGCAACTCACTGCGGTTCAATCGACAAAATCGCTTCATCAACTGCGGCCGAACTTGCCGAAATCGATGGTGTTGGGTCCACAATTGCCGAATCAATTATCGAGTGGTTTGCAGTTGATTGGCACCAAGAGATTATTCGAAAGTGGGCGGCAGCTGGAGTACGTGTTAAAGCCGAGACAATTGCGCAATTTCAGCAAACTCTTTCAGGTTTAACTTTTGTTGTAACTGGGGGATTAGAAAGTTATACCCGAGATTCAATTGCCGAAACGATCACAGCCCATGGCGGCAAAGCGGCTTCAGCGGTCTCAAAGAAGACCGACTATCTCTTAGTCGGTGTCGAACCTGGCTCTAAGTTAGCTAAGGCCCAAGAATTAGGCGTTCCAGTCATTGATGAGAAGAGATTTAAGGAATTGCTCGCGGGCTCGTAGTAGGATTTGTGGCATGAACAACCTCGCCGCTGAAGCTCTTCGCGAATTACCAATGCCATCTATTGCCTATGGTGTTGTAACTTTTGCAGTTCTCTCGATATTTCTTTATTTAGCATTGCGCTTAGACCGGGATTAATTTGTCCCGAGTAGGAATTTATGGCGGGACTTTCGATCCGATTCACAATGGTCATTTGAAAGTTATTTCCCAACTCATTGAGAAGAAAATTATTGATAAATTGATTCTTGTCCCTGCAGGACAACCCTTGCTAAGAGAGAACGCCCCCATTGCATCTGGCGCAGATCGACGAACAATGTGCCAACTTGCGGTGTCATCACTTCCCTCAAATATTTCACAGCACGTAGAAGTCAATCCCATTGAAATTCTTCGCGAAGGTCCCAGCTATGCTATAGACACAGTGGAAGCTGTACGCACTGCATATCCTGAGGATGAGATTTTTCTGATTATGGGTTCGGATGCATATTCAAAGATCGATCAGTGGCATCGAGCTGAAGAGATTCATGAACTAGCCTCGATTATCTGTATTAATCGGCCGGGTTTTGCCCAACACGGCATCGATATAGCAGCCATTGATGTTTCGGCCACTGAAGTTCGCGCAGGATTGAGCGCGGATGTACCGGAAATCGTTGCCGCCTTTATACGCGAGAATAGGCTCTATGACAATTAGCGCACGCACCCTCGAAATTACTCAAGCGGCCGCCGCTGCAGTAGTTGAAAAATTAGGTACCGATCTCATCGCCATTGACTTATCTGATCAATTGGTCCTGAGCGAAGTATTCCTAATTGCTACTGGACAAAATGTGGCTCAGGTCGATGCAATCGCCGACGAAGTTGAACGCCAGTTAATCGCTATAGGGGAAAAACCTGCTCGTCGAGAAAAAGGTGCTGAGTGGATTCTCTTGGACTACTCAGATTTAGTTGTGCATATTCAAAGCACCGAACTTCGAAAGTATTACATGCTCGATCGTTTGTGGAATGATTGTCCAACAATTGAGTTAGATGCAGTGAAAGCCACCGTAGTAAATGGCCGGTAATCGCGTAGTTTTATGGCGTCACGGACAGACCGATTGGAACATGGTCAATCGCTTCCAAGGTCACTCCGATATTCCACTCAATGACGTTGGTCGCTATCAAGTCAAACACGCCGCTGAAATTTTGGCCGGCATGAATCCCACTGCAATTATTTCGAGCGATTTAGGTCGTGCGCGCGATACTGCGCAAGCATTAGCGGATTTAGTAGGTCTAAGCGTCAGAACCGATGAAAACTTACGCGAAACAAATGGCGGAATGTGGGAAGGGAAAACAGGCGCAGAAAATCGCGCCGAAGATTTTCATAACTTCATTCGTTGGATAGATGGCGATGATAACCCTGCAGGTACAACTGGTGAAACCAGAAGTGCAGTTGCCGATCGTGCCGTCAACGTAATATTGAGAGAGCTTGAGGGAAAGAGCGATCAACTATTAATTGTCGCCACTCATGGTGGTACTGCGCGATGTGTTTTAGGTCAACTCTTACAACTTCCACTTACGCACTGGGGAGTGATTGGTGGACTTTCAAATGCATCGTGGTCAATCCTCGAACGCAATCCACGTCAATGGAATTTAATGGAGCACAACGCCGGTTCGATTCCAGAGCCTGTCTATGGCGAAGAAAGTGGCGCTACTGCACCGTAATTCATGCGGTAAGGTTTGCACTTCTCAATTAATTGGGGCTGTGGCGCAGCTGGTAGCGCACCTGCATGGCATGCAGGGGGTCAGGGGTTCAAATCCCCTCAGCTCCACCAAAAGTTGTTGTGCGAAACAAGAATGTAAACCTTATGTTCCAGGCAGATACGTGCTTGACTTTGTGTGTGACCGACGACGAGCATGAATTTACTTTGGCGTGTAAGCAATCAATAGATGTTTGCCGAACTCTCGGGTATTCACCAACTATCTGGACTCGCATGATTGAAGAACACGGGGCTGTCGAAACTGCGCGGCGTTTAATAACGAGCGGGGATCTACAAGAGGGGCTGATCAGGTTACTTCGATTGGGTCGGATTGACCTGACGGTTGAGTATGCAGTGCTGGATGAACGCTGGCAGGACTTGTTCACCGATGACTTGCGTGCCGCAGCCCGTTGGCGTCTAGACGAGGCTCAACGCGATAGCTCACCCTCTCGTTAACTCACTTGAATTGGTAGTAAAGACTCAACAGTAAGAAAAAGCCATTAAGTAAAAATCCAACCTTTATAAGCTGCTGGTTTGCTGCGGCCTGACCTCGGGCACGATAGGTGAGGAACAGCCCGATGAGAGAGGTTATTGTTCCTGGAAGACCAAAATAAGAAATAACGCTTATGAATCCGAATATAACACCGGCAATTGCCATTTTTTCTCCTTTGAAAGGGGGAAGAGGGACAAAGCGTGCGCGTCAAGAATATCAGCCCTACTCCAATTGGAATATATATTTAGCAAAAAACGCATATAGGTTCCCTGTAACCTGTGCACATGTCATCAGAGCAGAACCGCGAGAATGCACACGAGGCCTATGACTTCGCCTATGTGCAGGAAAAGTGGCTGCCAGTTTGGGATCAGATTGAGCCATTTAAATCTGGCCGTGCCGATGACACCCGCCCAAAGAAATACATCTTGGATATGTTTCCATATCCATCGGGTGATTTACACATGGGCCATGCAGAGGCATATGCACTCGGAGATGTAATTGCCCGCTACTGGATTCAAAAAGGCTTTAATGTCATGCACCCAATTGGATGGGATGCCTTTGGACTTCCGGCAGAAAATGCCGCCATCAAGCGCAATGAGGATCCAAGGAATTGGACTTATGAAAATATCGCCGTGCAGAAAGCGTCGATGCGCCGCTATGCATGCTCTTTCGATTGGGATCGAGTATTCAATACCTGTGATCCCGAGTTTTATAAATGGAACCAGTGGCTCTTTTTACTCTTATACGAACGCGGACTTGCATATCGAAAAGATTCGGCAGTTAATTGGTGTCCAAGTTGTCAAACAGTTTTAGCCAATGAGCAGGTTGTCGCTGGCTTATGCGAGCGATGCGATACGGCAGTTACAAAAAAGAAATTAAATCAGTGGTATTTCAAGATTACCGATTACGCCGATCGACTTCTAGATGATATGGCTCAACTTGAAGGTAAGTGGCCTGAAAAAGTCTTAATGATGCAACGCAATTGGATTGGTCGATCTACGGGTGCCAACGTATCTTTTGTAATTGAAAACCGCGCCGAACCAGTTACCGTTTATACAACCCGTCCCGATACTTTGTTTGGCGCAACTTTTATGGTCGTTGCCGCCGATAGCGATCTCGCTGCAGAGCTCGCAGTTGGTTCGGGTGTTGAGGCCGAATTTGCGACGTACCTAGAAACAATTAAGGCCGACAGCGACATCGATCGCCTTGCCACAGATCGCCCTAAGAGCGGTGTTTTCTTACATCGTTATGCGATTAACCCAGTCAATGGCGCGAAACTTCCAATCTGGGCTAGTGATTACGTTCTAGCCGATTATGGCACTGGCGCAATCATGGCTGTTCCAGCACATGATCAACGAGATTTAGATTTTGCACGCGCAATGAAACTGCCAGTGACTGTTGTTGTCGATACCGGTGAAGAAGATCCAAATGTATCTGGTGTTGCAACCAGCGGAGATGGCGTGTTAATCAACTCTGACGAGCTTAACGGTATGAACAAAGCCGATGCGATTGCGGCAATTAATGCTCAGCTTGAAAAAGATGGCCTTGGAAAATCTGCGCGTAACTATCGTTTGCGCGATTGGCTTGTGTCCCGCCAACGTTTCTGGGGTACACCAATTCCAATTATCCATTGCCCAGACTGTGGTGAAGTTCCAGTGCCGGCTAATGAACTTCCCCTTACGTTGCCAAATGCCGAAGGCTTAGATTTAAAACCTAAAGGAACTTCGCCACTTGGTGCAGCAACGGATTGGGTAAATGTTAAGTGCCCTAAGTGCGGTGGGGATGCGAAGCGCGATACCGACACGATGGATACTTTCGTAGATTCATCCTGGTATTACTTACGCTACCCATCATCAACAATTCACGATGAAGCATTCTCTAAAAAGGATATTGAGACATGGCTTCCAGTAGATCACTATGTCGGCGGCGTTACACATGCAATTTTGCACCTTCTTTATAGCCGCTTTTTAACCAAGGTTTTAAATGATTTAGAGATGCTCAATTTCAATGAACCTTTCACGCGTTTATTAAATCAAGGTATGGTTGTTATGGATGGCTCGGCGATGTCTAAGAGCCGAGGCAATTTAGTGCGTCTATCAGATGAGCTCGAACACCATGGTGTAGATGCGATTCGTTTGTCGATGGTCTTTGCTGGTCCTCCTGAAGATGATGTCGATTGGTCTGATGTTTCTCCATCTGGCTCGGTTAAATTTTTATCACGTGCGTGGCGCTTATCCGGAGATGTAACAAGTGCACCGGGTGTGGATTTCACTACAGGTGATAACGGGCTTCGGAAAATTACACATAAATCACTACACGATGCCGACTTTGCTGTTGAATCCCTGCGCTTTAATGTCGCCATCGCCCGCGTTATGGAGCTTGTGAATGCAACGCGCAAAGCGATTGATTCGGGATGTGGTCCAGCAGATCCAGCAGTCCGTGAAGCCGTCGAAGCGGTGGCCATCATGCTCTCACTTGTGGCACCTTTTACTGCCGAAGAGATGTGGGAGCGCTTAGGTCATGAACCTGCAGTCGCACTTGCCGGCTGGCCAGTGGTTGATGAAAAACTTTTAGTGGCAGATGCGGTGACCGCAGTCGTCCAGATAAATGGCAAGATCAAAGATCGCCTTGATGTTGAGCCCACGATTAGTGATGCTGAGCTTGAGGCTGCGGCTTTAGCTTTGCCCGCTGTGATTGATGCGCTTGCGGGAGTAACAATTTCAAAAATCATCACACGCGCCCCAAAAATCGTAAACATCGTTATCAACAGTTAAACCTTCTGTAGTACTCATAGGTACTGTCGGCAGGCTTGAATCGCCTGCATGGACCAACTCAATCAAGCCTACGAAGGTATCAAAAACTGGTGGTATGAACTCCACTACTCACACATTCAAAAACGTGCGCTCTTAATTTTAGGCACTCTAGTCATCATCTTTTCATCTCTTTTTGTCGTACGGGGAAACACACACGAAGTTGTTGCACCGCCAATAATTGCGGTACAGATTGCAGCTCCCGAAATTTTTATCGATGTAACAGGGGCAGTTAATAAACCTGGTGTTTACACACTTGCGGCTAATTCGCGCGTCATTGATGCAATTAAAGCCGCTGGAGATTCTGCCCCTGGCGCCGATTTGAGCACAATAAATTTGGCTCGCGTTTTATCCGATGGCGAACAGATATATGTGGATGCAACAGTTAGAAATAGCTCCGGCGCACGCGTAAGTAAAGTAGTACGAAGTGGACCAATCAACATTAATCGCGCAACGGCGTCTCAGTTGGATTCACTCGATGGCATAGGACCAGTTATTGCTAGACGCATTCTTGAGTATCGAAAATCTAATGGTCCCTTTTTAACTATTGAGGATCTTCAAAAAGTGAGCGGAATTGGTGTAGCTAAATTCGCGACAATAAAAAGCAAAGTTCGCGTTTAACTGATTATCGCGCCGTTGCATTAGGGGCAGCGCTATGGCTGGGAGCGCTTCTGCAGAGTGCACTTGCACCTTGGAGAATTACCTTTGTCGCCATTTTTCTTGCGTTGCTCTCAGTTATAAGTCGAAAACTTCGCTTTACCGTATTGATTACGGCGCTCCTAGTCGGCTCGACGGTAATGTCACTGCGCGAAGCATCTATTCAAAGCTCACAAATTGTTAAGCTCTATGGTCAATCGAGTGAAATTATCGCTCAAGTTGTTACAGATCCTAATCAGAGCGCATCTGGAAACTACACTTTTATTGCACGAGCAATCTATGTCAAAAGCAGTCATGGATCTTTTGAAATGCGAACTCCGATTCGTGTTATCACGCCAAGACCGAGCGTGCTCGAACTATTGCCAGGCCAAAGTTTTAGCGCAACTGCCCGAATATTCGATAGCAAAGAGGGACGAGTAGCCGCACTCGTCTTAATCGATGAAGATGTCACCGTTATTACCCAAGCATCACGGTGGGCGAAATCCCTAGCTTCAATTCGCTTTGGGCTTCGTAACTTAACGGGCGATGGTGATGCAGGAGCACTAATTCCCGGAATGGTGCTAGGCGATACTTCAAAACAAAGCCTTGAGTTTAAGTTGGCGATGCGGCGTTCAGGATTAGCACACTTAGTAGCGGTGAGTGGGGCTAACTTTGCAATAGTCTCCGCCTTCGTTTTGTGGTGCATGCAGTTTTTATTTACCCGAATGAAGTTTCGGTTGAGTGCAACGGCGATTGCCTTGATCTGCTTCATTGCTCTCGTTCGACCATCGCCATCGGTTCTTCGCGCTGCGGCAATGGCCGCAGTCCTGTTGATTGCCGTGGGTACAAATCGCGGCCGTGATTCTCTACCAGCGCTGGGTTTTGCTATCGGCGCAGTCGTTGTGGCTGATCCCTGGCAGGCGCGCGATGCCGGTTTTGCGCTCTCTGTTTTAGCTACTGGAGGCCTTTTATTATTTGCACCTAAGGTGGCTGAAAGATTTGCACGATTTTTGCCAGGCAAACTTGCCCAAGCGTTAGCACCGCCTATTGCTGCAATTGTCTTTTGTTCTCCAATTTTAGTTGCGCTGTCGGGGTATCTCTCACCAATTAGCATTGTCGCAAATCTTTTGGCAGCACCTGCAGTTGGACCTATTACTATTCTGGGGTTTATCGCAGCACTTCTTTCACCCATTGCTCCCATTTTAAGTATGGCTTTGATTTGGTTAATTAGATTTCCAGCTGGATTCATTGCAGCAGTTGCAACATGGGCGGCGCAATTCCCAGTGTTAACTTTGCGCACCGGAAGCATCGGCTTTCTTATCGTTGCCTCATTTTCACTCACCCTCTGGCTTTTTAAGAAGTACCTAAAAGCGATTTCAATAACCGCCCTGGTTTTGATTATTGCGCTGACATGGATTCAACGCTGGCCGGCGGGGGATTGGCAGATTGCTAACTGCGATGTTGGTCAGGGCGATTCCATGGTTCTCAATCTCGGAAATCACCGGGCCATAGTTATAGATGTGGGTCCAGATCCAGTTTTAGTGGATCGATGTTTAAAGGCATTGGGCATTGATGAAATTCCACTGCTGATTCTTTCGCATTTTCACGACGATCACGTAGCCGGGTTAAGCGGAGCCATTAAAAATCGAAGAGTTTCGCAGTTGTGGGTTAGTACAAATGCCGAACCATTAATGGAGAGCGAAAACGTTGCCTTGCTCATGAAAGGGGTAGAGATAATGCGCCCGCAACGTGGGTATTCGGTGCAAATATCCCAGTTCACGATTGATGTTATGTGGCCAGAAGTTGGTGAACGAGTTTTTGCATCAATGCCCGGCGATGGTTCGGCGGTGAATAACTCCAGCATTGCCGCTTTGATTACATCTGCAAATTTTTCACTCTTTTCCGCCGGAGATTTAGAACCACCAGCTCAACAAGAGTTAGTAGGACGAGTGTCAAAAGTTGATATCTATAAGGTGTCACATCATGGTTCGAGATACCAGGAAACCGCTTTGATGAGCGCTTTAAAACCAGAGATTGCCGTCATTAGCGTTGGAGCTGAAAATCGCTACGGCCATCCTGCCCCGCAGACGGTGCAGGCCTTGACTAGACTTGGGGCAGAAGTTTTACGCACCGACATCAACGGATCTATCAGTATTCAAGCCAAGGCACACCAGTTTACAATTCGAACAAGTAAGGGCCGATTTAATCTCTTTCGATTGGGGTAGTGACGTGAATTCCATCTACCTAATCCTTGGTCCAGAAGGCGCACTATCAGATCGAGCAATAAATAAATTAACCGCCGAGTTAAAAGAAAATAATTGCGAAATCACTAACCTCTTTGCAGGTGAAACTATCGTTGGCGACATAGCCGATGCCCTAGCGCCTTCTTTATTTTCTGAACGTCGCGCGCTGATTCTTCGAGATTTGCAAGATCTACCCGAAGAAAATCGCGACGAGATTACACGCTATCTCTCTGATCCAGATGAGACTATGACCGTCGTATTTGTTCACAAAGGTGGAGTAAAAGGCAAAGCACTTCTGGATGCAATTAAAAAAGTTAAGCCCGAAATTATTTTGTGTGAACCATTAAAGAAAGAGGCCGAAAAAGAGGGTTTTGTTAAAGAGCTTTTTCTAGATATAGGTCGCAAAGCATCACCCGGTGCCGTTACTGCCTTAGTTGGTGCACTCGGAAGTGATATGCGCGAACTCCGGGCAGCGGTTTCTCAGATCGCTGCCGATGCTCCTCCCGGTGTAATTGATGAACTTATAATCGATAAGTTTCATCAAGGTCGCATTGAAACAACTGGCTTTGATGTAGCCGATGCAACGTTGGAAGGAAATTTATCTGGCGCGCTCATCGCACTTCGCAGTGCACTTGAAACAGGTACGGACCCAGTGATGATCACAAGTGCTATCGCATCGGCCCTTCGCTCTCTGGCAAAGGTCTCTGGGGCAAACCGCGGTGTTAAATCCTTCGAATTAGCCGGTCAATTAGGCATGGCACCGTGGCAGATTGATAAGGCGCGTCGCCAGCTCCACCGCTGGTCGCCAGGGGCCATCGCCGATGCGGTCGGAGTGATTGCAACGGCCGATGCCGAAGTCAAAGGTGCGGCGAGTGATCCGATTTACGCTCTAGAGAAAGCAGTTACTCGAATAGCTGCTTCCCAGAAACTACAATAAATCTGTGAATTTCGTCCTTGGATCTATTGTGATCGCTTTTACGTTGCTGCTGGCGGCAGGATTGATTTCTGGTCGAATTAAAGCGAAGTCATGCTGCGCACCGAGTGATCCAAAGCGGGATTTAAGGATGAACCCTCGAGAGCAAAACTAAGTTTTCTATTGCTCCATGACACCGTTGTATCTTAAAATTTCAATATGAAAGGTCTTTTAAGACTCTCTATTTCATTTTTAGTACTCTCACTAATTTTACCCGCGCAACCTACTTTTGCGGCGGTCAAAGCGGGTGCTACGTGTAAAAAACTCGGGATTACATCGGTTTATGCAGGTAAGAAATTCACGTGTATAAAATCTGGTGGGAAGCTGGTTTGGAATAAAGGAACCGTCATACCAAACCAACCACAACCCACAACCAAACCAACCACAACCAAACCAACCACAACCAAACCAACCACAACCAAACCAACCACAACCAAACCAACCACAACCAAACCAACCACCCGCCGATGAGAACATTGCACCTGTAGAAATCGCATCAACCTACTCAGCACTCACTGAGACGACTAATACTCGGATCAGTGCAAATACAATTCCTAGTGGATACTTATCGGCATTAGGTTTTGCAACGACTACAAGTTCATCGATCTTTGATCATCCAAGCGGTTTAGCATCAAATGGAACTAATTTAATGGTGGCAGATCGCGGAAATAATAGGATTTTGGTCTGGAACAACGCACCAACCTCATCTTCAACGACTCCCGATTTTGTACTCTGCCAAAGTTCGGCAACTGGGATCGGAAGTGGATCCGGTCTTAATCAATGCAATTGGCCAAGTGATTTAGTTGTGACTAGCACAGGCAAACTTCTGGTCGCTGATACTGACAATAATCGGATTCTTGTGTGGAACGCGGTGCCTACTCTCACTGGTCAGAGTGCAAACTATGCAATTGATCTTGGAGCTGATGCCTGGCCATGGGGTGTCTGGTCTAACGGAACAAAAGTTGTCGTATCCGCGACCGGGAAATCTCAACTAAGAATTTGGAATACTTTTCCTTCGGCCGGAACAGAACCCGCAGATATAACATTGACTGGGAATACAACGAATTGTCTCGGAACTCCGCGAGGTGTTACGAGCAACGGAACGGCAATCATCGTTGGTGACCACAATGGCAAATGCCAGGTTGAACATGTGGCACATGTTTTTGCCACGTGGCCAACCTCTTCAAGCGCAGCGGTTTCTTACGATATTGTCCCATCGGATACAAATGGCGCGTGGCCCTCTGGTTCTTTTGATGCAGCGACAGGAAAGATGTATCTGCTTGCAACATGGCTAGTCGAATATTCAGGTGCTCCCGCAACCCAACCCACTGCCACAAGAATTGCGAGTCAAACTCCTTTTGATGGTGGAGATGGCGGAGACGTTGAGATTATTAATGGATATACATATGTATCTGAGTACAACGGTAATCGAATCGCAGTTTTCAAAGGAATTCCTGGAGCCAGTGCAGCAGCGAATTTTTATCTGGGATCTGCCGGCCCAAGTGGAGCTTCGAAATCTGGAAATGGTGATTACGTAGGACAGGCTATTGAAAATACTTTGCAGGCAAACTATTTAATTACAAATCCACAAGTTGCGACTTTGGGCGGGGCAATGGCGATTAACAGCGACTTTGACCGGAAGATTTATGTTTGGAAATCAATCCCCGCAACCGATGGAGCTAAACCTGATTTAGTTTGGACAACACAGAATCAAAAAGCGAGTAATCAGCTCTTGGCAATGGATTTTCAGCCCGACTCTTCTGCAGCAACGGTCGCAGCAGATGGAAAACCGCTTTACGCCTTAGCGGGAGAGAAAACCTTTGTCATCTGGCGCGGAATTCCTACAAAAACAACAGACCTTCCGATACTAAATATCTCTAACTCAATAGGCAATGTGACTTTCGGTGGCGCGCTTCGAGTGGCTGCAGATAATAAGTATTTTTATATTCTAGATACTGACGCAAAGAAGATATATGTATGGTCGGGTTTTCCAAGTGATAAAAATGACAGCCCTGATTTTTCAATTAATGCGACACTAAATCGAATTCGATCCGATGGCACGTGGCTGACTGGAACAAGCCTCTACGCAAACCCACATGTATTACTTTGGTCAGTTGCCACACTCAGTCAAAACGCTTCAACAAGTGGCACAGTCAGTGGTGTGGCGATGAATTTACCAAGTGATGCATTCGTTGCAAATGGTGCACTCTTTGTTGCCGATACTTCCTTTCACCGGATCCTTGTATGGAATAGCGTGAGCTCGGCCCTGGCTGGCGGGTTACCTGATGCATATTTAGGTGCGACATCATCTACTGATACGAGGCCTGCACATTCAGCCACTGAAGTTCGCTGGCCAGCATCGCTGTGGGTGGCAAATGGCTATCTCTGGGTCGGTGAGCGTAAATTTGGGCACCGAGTTCTGCGCTACGCCTTATCGCCGTAAATTCGCTGAATTAGCTACGAATGTGGCAATTTGACCGTAAGGGGCGAGCATCCGTACTCTTATCCTCTGCCCGCCGCCATTTGAGCGGGCTTAATTGAACTGGAGTAACACGTGTACGCAATCGTTAAAGCTGGCGGACGCCAGGAAAAAGTCGCAGTTGGCGACACAGTGACAGTCGATCGTATGGCCGCTGCTGTTGGTGCAACTGTCTCATTTCCTGCCCTTCTCCTTGTCGATGGCGAAACTGTTACTACCGATGCCGCGGCATTAGCTGCAATAAAAGTAACTGGCGAAGTTTTGGAAGAGACTAAGGGACCAAAGATCGACATCTTGCGCTACAAGAACAAGACAGGTCACCGTCGTCGTCAAGGCTTTCGTGCCCAGCTCACACGCGTAAAAATTACCGCCATCAACGGCGCGAAGTAAAGGAGAGAGCGAAATGGCAAGCAAGAAGGGTGTCTCCTCGACACGTAACGGTCGCGACTCAAATCCACAGTACCTCGGCATCAAGCGTTTTGGTGGCCAGGAAGTTAACGCAGGCGAGATTTTGGTCCGTCAGCGCGGAACACATTTTCATCCAGGAAAGAACGTAGGACGCGGTAAGGATGACACGCTCTTTGCTCTAGCAGCAGGTGCAGTTGAATTCGGTCGCGCTCGCGGACGTCGTGTAGTGAACGTGGTTCCGGCTGCTTAATTTAGGTTTCTCATAATAGAGCGAGCCGCGAATCGTGGCTCGCTTTTTTATTGCAGTTGATTGTGAAAAGTAATTAGTAATTAATAATAAGAAGAGATTAATTAGAAACTATTAATGTGAAGGGAGTACATGAGATGACAACTTTCGTCGATCGTGTAACTCTCTATGCCACTGCTGGAAAAGGTGGCGACGGCTGTGTCTCTGTTAAGCGCGAAAAATTTAAGCCACTAGGTGGACCAGATGGCGGAAATGGTGGGCGCGGTGGAGATGTAGTTCTCGTTGTCGATCCATCGGTTACTACGCTTTTAGATTTTCACCACTCACCTCACCGTAAAGCAACATCGGGTCATCAAGGTTATGGCGATCGCAAAGATGGCTATCAAGGCGATGATTTAATTCTCGGAGTTCCAAATGGAACCGTCGTTCTCGATAGTAATGGCGAACAAATCGCAGATTTAATCGGCAACGGAACCATATTTATTGCAGCCCAAGGTGGTCATGGTGGACTTGGCAATCTTGCCCTCGCATCATCTAAACGTCGAGCACCTGGCTTCGCACTTCTTGGCGAACCTGGTGAAGAGCGCACACTTTCATTAGAACTTAAATCCGTAGCCGACATTGCACTCGTTGGTTATCCAAGTGCCGGCAAATCCTCCTTAATTGCCGCGATATCTGCAGCGCGTCCAAAGATTGCCGATTATCCATTTACAACGCTTGTCCCAAACTTAGGTGTTGTCCAAGCAGGTGAGACACGTTTTACCGTCGCCGATGTTCCAGGTTTAATTCCGGGAGCAAGTCAGGGTAAAGGTTTAGGTCTTGAGTTTTTACGCCATGTTGAGCGCTGTGTTGCATTAGTACATGTACTTGACTGCGGAACCCTAGAAACCGATCGTAACCCAGTACATGATCTTGAGATTATTGAAAATGAACTCGCGATCTATGGCGGCCTGGAAGATCGCGTACGAATCATCGCGCTTAACAAAATCGATCTACCTGATGGTCAAGCGATGGCCGACATGGTTGCAGAGGAACTTCGCGAAAAGGGTTATGAGGTCTATCCAGTATCGGCCGCTTCTCGCGCCGGACTGCAAGAGCTCACTTATGCAATGGCGCGTTTGATTCAAAAAGATCGCGCAGCTGCAGTTGTTGAAGTGCGCACGCGAATTGTCTTGCGCCCAGTGGCAGTCGATGACTCTGGATATGCGGTTAAAGCAAATGCCGATGGTTCATTTACTGTGCGCGGTAAGAAAGTTGAACGGTGGGTTCGTCAAACTAACTTCAAAAACGCCGAAGCTATTGGTTACTTAGCAGATCGCTTAGCTCAATTAGGCGTTGAAAAGGATCTCTTCAAAAAAGGCGCAGTTGCCGGAAGTGAAGTTCGAATCGGTGATGGCGCTACTGAAGTCGTCTTTGATTGGGAGCCAACGATTGAGGCCGGGGCCGAACAGTTAGCTGGCCATTTGCATCGCCGCGGCGAAGATTCACGCCTTGAATCGACATGGGCGCAGAGCGAGCGGGTAGAAGTAGAGGATGTCTTAAGCGATGATGAAGTCGCTAAGCAGTGGGAGTACAACATAAGCGACCCTCACACGCCTAAACTTTCACCACTTATTGTTGATGAAGCAATAGAAGTCGTTAATGAAACATCAGAGGATGGAGATGCCAAGTGAGCCGAGCGCAGATCACCTCTGCCAAACGCATCGTCATCAAGATTGGTTCATCCTCACTCACCGGTAAGGCGGGGTCCCAGTTAGATGGGGCTGCAATTGAAAAACTTGCTGACGTCGTCGCAGTGTGTAAAGCGCGTGGTGCCGACGTTGTTATCGTCTCATCCGGAGCAATTGCCGCAGGTCTTGCTCCACTTGGCTTGACGTCGCGTCCTAAAGATTTGGCAACTGCACAAGCTGCAGCATCGGTGGGTCAAGGTTTATTGATCGCTCACTACACGCAGAGTTTTGCCAAACATTCAATCACCGCGTCCCAAGTTTTAATTACTACCGAAGATGTTGTGCGCCGATCACATTATCAAAATGCGCAACGCACTTTATATCGCCTGCTTCAACTCGGCGTCGTGCCGGTGATTAATGAAAACGATTCGGTCGGAACCCAAGAGATTCGCTTCGGTGATAACGATCGCTTAGCCGCACTCGTTGCACTTCTTATCGGCGCAGATTTATTAGTGCTTGTTTCAGATATAGATGCCTTATATGACGCGCCACCAACTCAGCCAGGTGCTAAAGCAATCCATGAAGTCGCAGATATTTCAGATATAGAAAACATCGTTCTCGGTGGTGCAGGCTCTGCCGGCGTCGGTAGCGGAGGAATGGTCACTAAAGTTGAAGCGGCTCGAATTGCCACTAGCGCTGGTATCCCGATGCTCTTAACTTCATTAGCCGATGTCGATCAGAGCATGAATGGTGCAGAGTTCGGAACGTATTTTCATGCACATACAAGCAAAACTACTTCGCGCCTGTTGTGGCTAGCTCATGCAACAACAACGCAAGGAAAACTTGTTCTAGATGCAGGCGCAGTAAAAGCAATTTTGGAACGCGGAACCTCGCTTTTGCCAGCCGGTGTTACCGCAGTTCACGGTGATTTCATTGCAGGGGATGCCGTTGAATTAGTTGGGCCAGATGCCACAGTTATCGCTCGAGGACTCGTGGCATTTGATAGTGAAGAGATTCCAGTGATGCTGGGTCGATCGACTAAAGAGTTAGCCCAAGCACTTGGGCCTGAATATGAGCGTGAATTAGTTCACCGCGATGATTTAGTTTTGCTCTGAGATCAACTTTAGAACTGGTGCAACACGTTCACTACGTCCATCAGAACTCGTCGGCTCATCACTGAGTTTTACGATGACAGTTTTATTGGCCGGATCCATCCAGACAAATTGACCATGTAGCCCCAACATTAAGTTAATGCCTGGATATGGATGCCAGACTTGGGCACCATAACCCCAACCATAATCAAGGGTTACCACGGAGGTAGAGATCCGAGTTAGCCAAGCGCCACTAATAATGTTTGATGTCGGTTTGATTAACTCAGTTCCGACTAAAGCATAATCTCGGGCAGTCGCATTGAAACAACAGAAAGCTTTTTCAGTTCCTCCAACGCGGTCAACGTTCCATGTTGCGATTTCACTAGCTCCAACTTTTTGCCAGATGTTTTCGCTGAAATAGTCGACCAAACTTCGACCAGTAACTTTCTTGATAATCATTCCTAGCATTTGTGTATCGACTGAACGATATTCAGCGAATGCACCAGGCTCTTCTTTCATCATTCGGTTATGCATTAAAAACCAATCAACATCGGTGGAGGCATACATTTGAGCAATTGCGACACCCCACCCGCTTGGACCAGTGGGGTAGTTATCGGAAACTCCAACCCCGGCCTTCATATCGAGTAGATCTCTGATAGTGACCTTGTCAAAGGAAGTACCCGCTTTGAATTGTGGCAAAATACTTACGAAAGTGTCGCTCTCGTTAATTGATCCCTCATCAATTAACTTTCCAATCATCAACGAAGTCATTGTTTTCGCCACTGAATACGATGGAAGTCGTGTTTGCGCACTCATCCCATTTAAATACTTTTCATATGTCAAAACACCATCACGAATGACTAAGAAAGCATTTGTGTTGGTTGAGGCTAAAAATTCATCGAAAGTAACTTGCGCGCCTTCAAAATCTACAGTTGCCGGCATTTCTTCAGCTCCTGTACTCCAATTCGCAGGTACATCAGCGGCATTGATTGTATGTGCCGGCATTAAATCCGGAGTCTTCGATGCAGGTGCTAGACCTAACTTGATCGCGGCGATTGGCTCGGGATATCTAATCGCCTTGGTTAAACCGAATAGGGCTATATACAGGACGAAAACGGAGACGAGCAATCTGGGAATTAATTTGAACACGCCACGAGCCTAACTGCCGATAGTCTTGCCCGCATGGATGCCACGGCGCTAATTTCAAAACTCGCTGATACTGCGCGCATTGCCGCACGTACGTTGAGTGTTGCCACCGGGGCAGAGCGAAGCGCGGCCTTACTCTCTATCGCCGATGCAATTGATATTCGCAGTTCCGAAATTCTCATCGCTAATGAAAAAGATATGTCTCGAGGCCGTGCAGCCGAATTAAATCCATCTCTCTTAGATCGCCTGTTATTGACTCCAGCACGCGTAGCTGGAATCGCCGAAGGTGCGCGCCAAGTCGCAGCCCTTGAAGATCCACTCGGTAAAACTCTTCGCCAATCAGTACTCCCTAATGGAATTGAACTACAACAAATAACCGTTCCATTTGGTGTCATCGGAATGGTTTATGAGGCGCGTCCAAATGTCACCATAGATGCGGCAGTTATTTTGCTCATGTCTGGAAATGCCGCACTGTTACGTGGATCATCAAACGCCGCCGACAGTAACCTAATTCTTGTAACTGTCATGCGTGATGCCTTAGCGACAACATCGATTTCACCAGAGGTAATTCAATTAGTACCTTCCGATGATCGCGATACCGTAAAGGCGCTACTACATGCTCGTGGAAAAGTTGACCTTGTCATCCCACGCGGTAGCGCTTCGCTCATACGAATGGTGGTTGACGAATCTACCGTTCCTACAATTGAAACTGGTGCGGGTGTCTGTCATGTATTTATCGATGAGTTTGCAGATCTCTCAATCGCGCTGCCAATCATTATTAACTCGAAAGTTCAACGCCCAAGCGTGTGTAATGCTGCCGAAACACTTTTAGTGCATAAAAATATCGCGGATGAGTTTTTACCCGTTGCTATGGCCGCCCTCAATGAGGCTGGCGTGATTTTGCACTGCGATGCCGCCTCACTTGCTTTGGCCAATTCAATACCTGCCAGCCTTGCAACTGAAGATAACTGGTCAACTGAGTATGGAACCCTTGAGATGAATGTGGCAGTGGTGGATTCAGTTGATGCCGCCAGTGATCACATCGCTAAATACGGAACCCAACATACCGAGGCGATAGTGACTGACAATAAAGCTAATGCCGCCAGATTTATCGCTCTTAGTGATTGCGCGGCGGTAATGGTAAACACATCGACTCGATTTACGGATGGTGAGCAGATGGGCTTTGGCGCTGAAATTGGAATTTCAAATCAAAAACTCCATGCCCGCGGTCCTATGGGATTAGAGGCTATGACAACAACTACCTGGATCGTCACCGGCAATGGTCAAATTCGCAGTTAACCTGCAAATTAATTAGACTCCACACCTATGAGCAGCCTTTCACGCGATGATGTCGCAAATCTTGCACGCCTTGCGCGCATCGAAATGAGCGAAGAAGAGCTCGTTAACTTATCTAATGAGTTTACGGTTATTTTGGACGCAGTTGCCAGAGTGCAAGAAGTAGCCGGCGCTGATGTTGAGCCAACTTCGCATCCACTGCCTCTACGAAATGTTTTTCGCCCCGATGTTGTTGTCCCATCCCTGACCCCCGAAGCAGCATTATCGGGAGCACCTGCACAAGAGGATTCACGTTTTCGCGTCCCACAGATTTTGGGTGAAGAGGCATGATCCACTTAACCGCCGCACAGATGGCTTCAAAACTTATCGCTGGTGAAACAACGTCGGTTGAATTAACTCAAGCGCATCTAGATCGCATCGCCGCAGTTGATTCCGATGTGCATGCCTTTCTCTTTGTTGATAGCGATGGTGCACTTGCACAAGCTGCCGCAGTAGATGCACTACGTGCAGCTGGAGAAAAACTTGCGCCATTGGCCGGTGTTCCACTTGCCCTGAAAGATGTCATGGTGCAAAAAGGCATACCAACTACTGCAGGCTCAAAGATTCTTGAAGGCTGGCGTCCACCATATGACTCAACCGTTGTTACGAATTTAAAGAATAATGGAGTTGTTATTTTAGGTAAGACAAATATGGATGAGTTTGCAATGGGCTCATCAACTGAAAACTCTGCTTATGGTCCAACACACAACCCTTGGGATTTAACACGAATTCCTGGCGGCTCAGGTGGAGGATCATCCGCGGCTTTAGCTGCATTTGAAGCACCACTTGCAATCGGAACCGACACAGGTGGATCGATTCGTCAGCCCGCAGCGGTTACCGGAACGGTTGGTGTAAAGCCAACATATGGCGGTGTCTCTCGCTTTGGTTTAATCGCTTTTTCATCTTCTCTTGATCAAGCAGGGCCATGTGCTCGCACGGTTTTAGATGCCGCGCTCTTGCACGAGGCGATTGCCGGTCACGATCCAAAGGATTCAACGAGTATAAACGCGCCAGTTCCGCAGGTTGTTGCGGCGGCAAAATCTGGCGATGTAAAAGGAATGAAAATCGGTGTTGTTAAAGAGTTAAATGGCGATGGTTATCAGAGCGGTGTTCGCCTGCGTTTTGAAGAATCATTAGAGCTTCTTGCCGCAGCTGGTGCTGAAATAGTTGAAGTCTCTGCTCCTAACTTTGAATATGCACTAGCCGCATATTATTTAATTGCACCATCTGAATGTTCATCTAACTTAGCTCGCTTCGATGCCATGCGTTATGGCCTGCGGGTTGGTGAAGTCGATGGCGCATCAGCCGAATCAGTAATGAATTTAACTCGCGAAGTTGGCTTTGGACGCGAAGTTAAGCGTCGAATTATTCTTGGCACATATGCACTTTCATCTGGATATTACGATGCCTATTACGGAAGTGCACAGAAAGTGCGCACGCTTATTACTCAAGATTTTAACAAGGCATTTCAAAAGTGTGATGTGATGGTCTCACCAACCTGTCCAACAACAGCCTTTAAAATCGGCGAAAAATCCAATGATCCGATTGCTATGTATTTAAATGACATTGCAACTATTCCAGTAAACATGGCTGGAATTGGTGGAATGTCGCTACCTGCAGGTCTAGCACCTGAAGATGGTTTGCCCGTTGGTTTCCAAATTATGGCACCTGCAATGCAAGACCAGCGGATGTACTTGGTGGGTGCTGCCCTAGAAGCTGCGCTGCTTTCACAATGGGGCGCGCCTTTGCTTTCACAGGCGCCAGAATTGGTGGGCAAATAAATGGCACTTATGTACGATGAAGTCATTGCAAAGTATGAGCCAGTCCTTGGCCTTGAAGTTCATGTTGAATTGAATACAGAGTCGAAAATGTTTTGTGGCTGCAGCACAATGTTTGGTGGCGAGCCCAACACGCAGACTTGCCCAGTCTGCTTAGCTCTGCCTGGTGCACTTCCAACGGTCAATGAAAAAGCGATTGAATCAACAATCAAAATTGGGTTGGCACTGAACTGCTCGATTGCACCTTTTTCTCGCTTTGCGCGCAAGAATTATTTCTACCCCGATATGCCCAAGAATTTCCAGATTTCGCAGTATGACGAGCCAATCTGCGTTAATGGTTTCGTTGATGTTGAGATCGAAACTGATGAAGGTCCTAAGAGCTTTCGTATCGAAATCGAACGTGTACATATGGAGGAAGACACTGGTAAATCACTTCACGTAGGTGGTGCAACTGGACGTATCCACGGCGCTGAATACTCACTCCTGGATTACAACCGTGCGGGAATTCCTTTAGTTGAAATTGTGACCAAAATTGTTCCCGGCACCGGTAAATATGCACCAGAAGTAGCAAAGGCCTATGTTGCCGAACTCCGCGATATTTTACGATCACTCGGTGTGAGCGATGTAAAGATGGAGCAGGGCTCACTTCGCTGTGATGCCAACGTCTCACTTCGATTAATTGGAGCCGAAACTTTAGGTACTCGTAGCGA
>JACSDF010000001.1 GCA_015660815.1 Actinomycetota bacterium | reverse complement strand
GCGCTAGCCGAAATCACTGGCTGGTCTCCGGACATTGCTCCTGAATCTCTTAACTGCGCCGCCCCTGATACTGGAAATATGGAAGTCTTACATCTTTTTGGTAGCGAAGCACAAAAACATCAGTGGCTCGAGCCGCTATTGCGTGGCGAAATCCGCTCTGGTTTTGCGATGACCGAGCCCGATGTTGCTTCAAGTGATGCCAGCAATATTTCTACCTCAATCAATCGCATTGGTGACGAGTTCGTGATCAACGGTCGCAAATGGTGGACAACAGGTGCAATGGATCCTCGCTGCCAAATATTAATAGTTATGGGTCTGACTGATCCAGATGCCGAAAGCTATAGACGTCAATCAATGGTCTTAGTGCCGATGGATACACCCGGATTAAGTATCGTAAGAAATCTAACGGTCTTTGGTTATGAGGATCAACATGGTCATGCTGAGATTCTCTTTGAGGATGTAAGAGTTCCAGTTGCTAATTTAATAGGTGAGCAGGGTTCTGGCTTTGAAATCGCACAGGCTCGTTTAGGGCCGGGCCGCGTACACCACTGCATGCGTGCCATCGGAATGGCTGAAAGGGCCTTATCTCTCATGGTTAGCCGTTCAGGCGAGAGAACGGCTTTTGGAAAAGGATTAAATCAGCAAGGCGTTATTCTGGAGTGGATTGCTAATGCTCGAGTCGATATTGAACAGGCGCGACTACTTGTACTAAAGACAGCATGGCTAATCGATACTGTCGGAGCAAAAGCGGCGCGAAAAGAAATTGCCGCTATCAAGGTTGTTGTACCAAGAATGGCTGAACGAATCATCGATCATGCGATTCAAACTCATGGAGCCGCAGGCGTTAGCCAAGATACGCCGTTAGCTGCAATGTTTGCAGGAATTCGTACGCTTCGTATTGTCGATGGACCGGATGAAGTACACCTTCGTGACATTGCGCGAATTGAACTGAAAAGCCAGCCCAGCTCAAGAAAATGAGCTCTGAACTTGGAGAAGTGCGCACCGAAGACTCCTTTGATGTTAATGCAGTTCATGAATGGTTACGCGAAAATGCTGACGTGCCAGCAGAGATTCCACGTGTTCAACAATTTGGTTCAGGTGCCTCCAACTTAACTTATCTTCTGACATATAAGGATCAAGAACTTATTCTGAGGCGTCCCCCTGTAGGAACTAAGGCGGCTTCGGCCCATGATATGAAACGTGAGTTCATAATTCAAAAGGTCTTGCTTCCTGATTTTCCACTAGTTCCAAAAGTTGTCGCCCTTTGTCAAGATCTTTCAGTTATCGGATCCGATTTTTATGTAATGAAAAAGATTGAAGGAGTAATCCTGAGGCGAGATATGCCGAAAGATTTATCTCTAACTCTTGAAGATATAACACTTATCGGAGATTTAGTTATAGATGGTTTAGTTTCACTTCACCATGTTGATTCTGCCCCGCTTGCACAATTCAGTAAAGGTCCTGGTTATGTAAGACGCCAAGTGGAGGGCTGGTCTAGGAGATACAGGGCGGCTCGTACTCCTGATGTCGCAGATGCCGAAGCTCTCATGAGCTGGCTGGACCAACATCAACCCGACGACGTTGCATCATGTGTTATTCATGGCGATTGGAGATTAGATAATTTAGTTCTAAATCTAGAAAATACGCCACGTCTAGTTGGCGCCCTCGATTGGGAGTTGGCAACTGTTGGTGATCCATTGATGGATTTAGGTTCGTCGATGGCTTACTGGATCGATCGAAATGATGAGCCTGCTTTTGCAGCACTGCGCCGACAGCCAACTCATCTGCCCGGAATGCCAACGCGTGAAGAGTTCATCGCCAGATACCTTGAAAAATCAGAATGGGAATGTGATGACTTTACTTTTTACGAAATCTTTGGGGTTTTCAGATTAACTGTGATTTTGCAGCAAATCTGGGCGCGCTATTTTGCAGGACAAACATCTAATCCGGCCTTCGCTGGTTTTGGTGATGCAGTGAATATTATGATTAATCGAGCGATGAGGATGATTTGATGCGTGCTGGACGAATAAAAGTAAGTACCAGAGAGTTTAAAGTTGTTGACTTTCCGATTCCACATCCAGGTCCCGGTCAAGTTCGCGTACAAGTAAAAGCTGCTGGGGTGTGCCTCTCCGATGTTCACTTAATTGATTCCACGCTTTCGCCAGGTTACTTAGAGGGCGATGAGGTAACCATGGGACATGAAGTTGCCGGCGTAATTGAATATTTAGGTGCAGGTGTTTCAGATTGGAAAATAGGAGATCGTGTCATTATTTGTGCCGGCATCAGAGATGAGAAGGGCAGGGTTCGTACTCAAGGCTTTGATTTTGATGGTGGTTTTGCTGAATTCATGATCGCTGATGTAAGTACGTTAGTTGCTATTCATGGTGAGTTAAGTTTTGAACAGGCGTGCATCATTCCTGATGCAGTATCAACACCGTGGGCTGCAATTTCGCAAACGGCTAAAGTCGAGTCCGGTGAATCAAGCATGGTCTTTGGACTAGGCGGACTTGGGATTCACGCAATTCAACTGCTAAAGATAATTGGCTCATCGCCAATAATTGCCGTTGATCCTCTTCCACTTGCACGTGAGCGCGCATTACTTGTCGGTGCCGATCTTGCTTTAGATCCAAGTGATGGAGAATTCGCCAAGAAAATCCGTACCGCAACTAATGGTCGAGGAATCAATGTTGCGTTTGATTTTGCGGGTGTGGTTGCAGCCCGAACTCAGGCGTTACCGTTATTGGCTGAAGGTGGGCGTTTGGTAGTAATAGGGATTGCAGGCGAACCTATTTCGATTCCAAGCGATATGGCCTTCGTTTACAAGCGAAATCAAATTCTTGGACACTACGGTTCTGAGCCACAACACACCCAAGAACTCGTGTCACTAATTAAGGCGGGAAAGTTGGACCTATCTGCATCAATAACTGGTGTTTATTCGCTAGAAGAGGCCGAAGTTGCCTTACGACAGTTAGAGCTTAAAATTGATAATCCGATTCGAATTATTCTCAAACCTTAAATATGTCTTTTAAATTTCTACATAGGTCAGATAAATCTCGGAACAAAAAAGAGGATCGTTCGGTATTTGATTTAACTAGCCGTGCAAGCGACACTATAGAAAAATATGGACTTCTTGAGGATCAATTCATTGAAGTATTTGAAGCCCGCGGAGATTACATAGACCAAATAGTTCTCATTCATGGTGGGTATTGGCGACCAGAATTTGATCTGGCACATCTTCGTCCACTTGCCGCCGCTCTCTCGGATGCTGGGTGGAAAGTTCAGTTAATTGAGTACCGAAGGACTCCGGGCATTCCAGATAATTACATGGATGATGTACGCGCGGCTATCATCCATTGCGGTGGTGGCATCCTCATTGGCCACTCAGCTGGTGGGCACTTAGCACTGCTTGCATCTAATGAAGATACTTCCTCCCTCATTAAAGGAGTAATAGCTCTGGCACCTGTTAGTGATTTAGCAGATGCCGAGACACGAAATTTAGATAATGGGGCGGTGAAAAATTTCTTAGGCGATTATGCCGTCAATCGTTCAGACCTAGACCCACATGTGCTTTTAAATGCGAGTGTACCTATCGTCATAATTCATGGACGTGACGATCTGCGAGTCCCAATAGATATGTCCAGGAACTTTAACAATTTATATAGCCGAGCCGGCATTGATTGCACATTGTTTGAGATTGAGAAACTCGGACATTTTGAGCTTATTGATTATCGAAAATCGCCCTTTAAAATTATTCTAGCCCAGCTCAAAAATCTGGCCTGAAATATTCTAAAAAATTTCTGCCCAGAATGTGATGATTATTCAGGCGATTATTTGTAGAGTACGACTTCCATGCAATGCTGATTTCCGCATGCTTTGATCTAAGGAGTCTGAGTTGAGGGTCGAGAGGCTTACTTTTAGAGTCGTAGCGCTCCTAATCTGCCTATCCCTTGGCTTACTAACACCAAGTTTTGCTTCGGGTGCCTCACATAAACCAACCACTCCTACAAGTAGTGAGAAGCCGAAAAAAGATGAACCAACCAATACGACGCCTGCGGAGGTTAAACCTGTTCCATCAGCCAAGCCGATAGAGAGCAGGTCACCTGACGCTAAGCCAAGTAATGAAGCTAAGCCAAGTAATGAAGCTAAGCCAAGTAATGAAGCGAAGCCGACTGATGAAGCGAAGCCAAGTAAAGAGGCGAAGCCGACTGATGAAGCGAAGCCAAGTAAAGAGGCGAAGCCAAGTAAAGAGGCGAAGCCTGATTCACAAGTAAAGAAGCCAGAAAATACCGCTAATGAAAAGAAGAATGTGAAGTCCGATGTTAAGGTCAATGGAAAATCTGATACAAAGTCGGACCCTAAAGTTAAGAATTCAAATTCAAACTCCGATAAAAACGAGAGTGTAAAAAGCGATAAAGGTTTAGGAGACGAAAAGAAAGCAGAAAAGGTTGAGAGCTCCTCACCAACAGCTTCACCAGAGGCATCTAAAAGTAGTTCAACGGTTGTTACCTCTGACGATCCAGCTCCATCTAGTACAACGGAAGGTTTACCAAAGAGTTTTGTTCGCGTTGAAAAGAGCAATGGCAATAAAGCCACACTAATTGTTTCAGGACAAAAAATTGGTTCGGTAATAAAAATCACGATTACTTCTAAGGGTCCAACAAAGTGATTAGACGACTGATTCTGCTTATTGTTGTTGTACTCAACTTTTCCCTGCTAGCGGCATCAGCAGATAGTGATATTTCAACTACGACTATTTCAGCGAGTGACCAGAGAATTGGGGTTGAGATTCCAGAAGACCTAGAGCCGGGCTACCATTCGGTTGCAGTGGAATCAACGGATCCAACAACTGGTGAAATATCTATAGAGTATTTAACCTTCTGCAAGGATTTAGAGGGTTCTATTCATTGGGAGGGTTCCTGTGGTGTTATCACCCCCCTTGCCCCTCAGAGTGTTTTAGAAAAAGTCAAAGATCGCGAAGATTTACCGGCATTTGATCCAGTTTCACAACCTAAAAAGAATTTAGAAGTTCAGGTTGCCGCCTTCGCCGCGCTCACTGTTTTAGCCGCTGGAGGTGCGACTGGAGCATTTGGAACTCTTGGTACTTCAAATTTCGACCCATATTCTGATACGCGCTTTCGAACATATGCCAGGCGCGAAGAGTTAGACAATGATTCATATTCATCTACAGAATCTGAAGAGCAAAAGCGAGAACGCCAAGAGTTAGAGGCAATTGAATCTGAACACTTAAGGAAACTGGAGAGAAAAGAGAAACGTGGGGACATCCGCGGCTTATGGATGTTGCCCATGAGTGGAAAATTGGATTCAGTCTTTATTGCAGGCGCACATCGAACTTCGCGAATTTCACCAATGTTGTCGAGGGTTTTCTATGATGGAAATTACCTTCGAGCAATGCTTGGTTCATTGGCAGCGCTCTTACACCCCCTAGGAGTTATTTTAGGAGTTCTCGCTGTTCAAAGCGTTGACGCACAGGCTCTTCCTCCTACTTGGCTTCTCTTCGCCGCAATAATGGTAGTTGGTGTCTTTGATGCCTTTGGGGGATTCTTGGCCGCAGGTATTTTCTTTATTGGAGTATTAATTAACGGAAATATTACTTCGCGAAATGAGTTGCTGACTGTTGTCGGGATTGTTGCGGTATTTTTTGCACCTGCTCTTATTGCAAGCGCATTTCGCCCGCTTCGACGCGAAATTAAAACTCCTGCCGATGCATGGGAGAGATTGACTGACTATCTTTTGGCGGCAGTGCTCACAGGGTGGTCGATTTCAAAAATGGTTGGCTCTCTTTCAGGACTTTCGGGAGTTCAACTTCCTATAACTACTTTTTCATTCACAATTGGCGTTATAACAGCTGTTGCCGTTGCAGTTCGGCTCGCTGGTGAAGATTGTGCAACTTACTTTTTTCCTGTCAGGCTAGCTACGCTTCAACCTGAGTTAACCATGCCCAGCAAGGTACAAATAGTAATCGCTATGATATTCAAGACATTTGTTTTTGCATTCTTAGCGGAACCTTTTATTGGAAATTCAATTCAACTGTGGTTGGGAACCTTGCTCTTTCTGCTCCCTAAGATTATCGCCCTCACAGTCTCTGGAAAATTGCCGAAAAGTAGAATGATTCATAAAGCATTACCAAAAGGTGCGTTGAAAATTGTAATTATGGTTTTCGTAGGAACACTATTTGGAAGATGGGTGCAGTCCTTTTTCCAAGATCCAACTGAATTCCTGCGATGGGGCTTTGTCATATTGGGAATTCCAGGTTTAATTCTGCAGTTTGCCAACTTCTTCGCCGACCGAAGCGCTCCAATAAATTGGAAACAAGAAGGCTCTGGGCGCTTTATTTATCGATTCGGTGGTGTAGTTATATTCTTTTTTATCGTCGAAATTGCACTAGGAAATAACATCGCAGATAAGCTTTTGGGTGGTTAACCTCACCAATATAAATGATGATTCGTTAAAACTGGTGGCGGGTGAAGGATTTGAACCTTCGAAGGCAGAGCCGGGGGATTTACAGTCCCCTCCCATTGGCCGCTCGGGCAACCCGCCAAGGTCGAACAAGTAGTGCGGCAATTATGGATAGTGCGAAGGGTAAGGATACCTTAGGCACGTAGGCGCGCTAACCCAATTTATTTGGCCGCCCTTTATCGAGTGAATGGAGCCCCACAGTGGCAGCAGATAGCAGTTTCGATGTAACCTCCAAAATCGACCGTATGGAGCTCGATAACGCCATTAATCAGGCGATCAGAGAGATTGATACCCGCTTTGATTTTAAAAATACGGGCTCAAAAATTGAGTTAGAAGGTGAAAAGATTTTGATTGAGGCAGATACAGAGGAGCGAGCTAAGGCCGCCCTTGATGTGGTCAAAGATAAGATGATTAAACGTGGAGTTTCACTTAAACATTTAGATGCAGGTACACCTTTTCTATCCGGAAAGATTTATAAGATTGCCGCACCGTTGAAAGAGGGTATCTCAACGGAGAATGCTAAGAAGATTGCAAAATTTTTACGCGATGAAGGACCTAAATCTATTAAAACTCAAATTCAAGGTGATGAACTAAGAGTAACGTCAAAGAGTCGCGATGACTTGCAAGAATCTATGGCGATGATTAAAGACGGCGGCTGGGATTTTGCTGTTCAATTTACGAACTTTAGATAATTGAATCGCCACAAAACGGGCTTACTCTATGGGGTAAGTGCCTACGTGCTCTGGGGTGCTTTCCCACTCTATTGGCCGCTACTCGAACCTGCTTCAGCACTTGAAATAGTTTCGCATCGTGCTGTTTGGACGATGGTTTTTTGCATTATTATTTTAGCAATTACGAAATCGCTGAGAGCGACGCGTGAAACAATGAAGCGGCCAAAAGTTGTAGCAAAGTTATTTCTAACTTCAATTTTAATATCTATAAACTGGTTGGTCTATATTTGGGCGACTAACAATGGTCATGTTGTTGAAGCCTCCTTGGGTTACTACATAAATCCATTAGTCATGATTGGCTTTGGCATCATAATATTGAAGGAAAAGATGCGCGCGCTTCAGTGGAGCGCTGTTGGCATTGCTACTTTTGGAGTTTTAGTGCTCACAGTTGATTATGGGCGATTACCGTGGATCGCCCTGACGTTGGCAATTTCGTGGGGTAGTTACGGCTTTATTAAGAAGCAACTTGGTCTAGGAGCACTCGAGGGATTAGCGATAGAAACGCTAATTGCGAGCCTGCCATACCTGTTATATCTGATTTATATTGGAAATAAGGGCACTGGGCAGTTTGGCCATGGTATTGGCTTAACAATTCTTCTTATTAGCGCCGGTGCAATAACAGCAATTCCACTTCTACTCTTTAATGGTTCTACAACCCGTTTACCACTCACCGTTATTGGCCTATTGCAATATATAACGCCAACCATTCAGTTTTCAATTGGAGTATGGGTTCGACACGAAGACATGCCGGCGACGCGCTGGGTTGGATTTCTGATTATCTGGATGGCGCTTATAACACTGGCTCTTGATTTAGTTAAATCAGGCCGAGCGGTCAATAACAGCATCGCATAACGACATCAACGCACCAGTTGCATCACTGACCGGAAGTGGACCTAGTGCAAGTCTGGCCGCGCGTGCTACTTGATGTAACTGATCACGTGATTCATCTAAAGCTTTGTGATTGCGCAGAGCGACTAACACTTGCGCAACAGTTGCTTCATCCTCAATAGGTGTAGCGAGTAATCGTTGTAGTTCTCGGTCGGCAGGATCAGTAGATTTCATGACATTTAAAGTCACAAGGGTCGGAACTCCTTCACGCAAATCAGTGCCCGGTGTTTTACCTGATTGATTCGACTCACTTGCAATATCGATAACATCATCGGCTAACTGAAAAGCAACTCCGATTTTTTCGCCAAAGACAGTGACGGTATCAGTGATTTCTGAAGGTGCACCCGAAATCATTCCACCATAGCGCGCACTTGCTGCAATTAATGAACCGGTTTTGTCGGCGACGACTTTTAAGTAATGCTCTAAGGGGTCCTCGCCTGTCGCAGGACCTTGAGCCTCCATAATCTGACCAACGACAAGTCGTTCGAAAGTTCGAGCTTGTAAACGAACCGCTTCTGGCCCAAGATCGGCCAGTAAGTCAGATGATTTTGCAAAAAGAAAATCACCAGTCAAGATTGCAATGGTGTTTCCCCAACGCATATTTGCACTCTCTACACCTCGACGCAGTGGCGCTTCATCCATGACATCATCGTGATACAGCGTTGCTAGATGGGTAATTTCGCAGGCAACCGCGGCGGCAATTACTCCTTGTCTCGTTGGATCGCCAAATTGAGCCGTTAATAGGGTTAACAAAGGCCGAAGGCGCTTACCCCCAGCGGCAAGTAAGTGGTGGGCAGTCTCATCAACAAATGGGTATTGGCTCTTTGTGTGGCTTAAGAGCAGGCTTTCAACTTGAGCCATTTGCGTGACCAGTGTCGCTTCAAGTTCTGGAGCGAGGTTTGGAATGCCAAATGGCGACATCAGCGAATAAAGGTTGAGAAGTTTGTGATCATTGTCAGAAGTGGCGCTGGGTAAACACCGAGCAAAATAGTGAGAACTATTGAAGAACTGATTGCCGTACGAGTCAATATGGATGGAATTTCTATACTCGTACCATCTTGTATTGGATCAGTAAAGAACATCAAGACAATTACACGAATGTAGAAGAAAGCGGCCACTGCACTTGAAAGAACACCAGCGATTACAACGCCTTTAGCTCCATTTTCGTAGGCCGCTGAAAAGATAGAAAACTTTCCTATGAATCCACTTGTCAGAGGAATTCCAGCAAATGCCAATAGGAAACCAGCAAAGGTTGCAGCTACCCACGGTGAACGTTTACCTAAACCTTTCCAACGGTTCAAATCAGTTACTTCTCCCCCTGAATCTCGCACCAAAGTGACAACTGCAAATGCACCAACAGTTGCAACTCCGTATGCAAACAAGTAGAAGATTGAAGCTTCAAGACCAGCTTTATTCAGAGCAATAACACCTGCAAGAAGGAAACCAGCATGTGCTATTGATGAGTACGCCAACATACGTTTAACATCGCGCTGGGCTATTGCCACCAATGAACCAAATAACATTGTAATGATTGCAATTGCAGAGAGCAGCGGAGACCAGGACCATTCCGCATTAGCGAAAACCGTGTAGTAAATACGCAGCATTGCGCCAAAGGCTGCAACCTTTGTAGCCGCGGCCATGAAACCAGTTACTGGAGTTGGTGCACCTTGATAGACATCGGGTGACCAAGCATGAAACGGTACTGCTCCGACTTTAAAAAGCAGGCCAATTGAAACAAAGGCGATACCGATTAGAAGTAATACATCGTTACCACTACCACCAACTACAGATTCTCGAATTCCAGCAAAAGTCACAGAGCCCGAATAGCCGTATAAATAAGCCATTCCGAAGAGGAAAAATGCCGATGAAAACGCGCCTAACAAAAAGTACTTCAACGCTGCTTCTTGTGACGCTAATCGGCGACGGCGTGAAAGTCCGGCTAGCAAATAGAGCGGCAAGGAGAGCATTTCAAGTGCTACAAAGAGGGTAATTAAATCGGTTGAAACAGGAAACAACATCATCCCAGAGATTGCAAAAAGGGTTAGCGGATAAACTTCGGTTACTTGATTGCCTGTCTGCACTGCGTGGCGCTCTTCATCAGAGCCCGGAAGGGCGGCAGCGAGAGCGGTGAATTGATCAGTATCTGCAATAAGAAAGACAGAAATAATTGAAATGATAAGTATTGAGGCCTGCAACAAAATCGCTGGTCCATCTATTACAACCGATCCCATTGCAGCTGTTGTGGATTCTTCATCCCGAATTCTCCACACTTGCACAAGCGATAAAACTAGAGTGCCGACAGTAAGAATCAACTGGACTATTGGTCGAAGCGCTTTTGATACGAAAGCTTCGACAAGCACGCCAATTAGTGCGCCACCAAGGAGAATCAACATTGGTGAAAGTAGTGTGTAGTTAAGAACTGGTGCTGTAAATGTCATTACTTATCCCCACTATCTAAATTTGGTACCGGATCGCTGAAGCCAAATTGAGCGATGACATGAGATGCCGCCGGATTGATGACATTAAGCAGTGGTGATGGATAGAAGCCAAGTACAACAATTATTGCAATAACTGGAGCGATGGCGATCTTCTCTCGAAGATTTAAATCATTTAGATTTTCATTGCCTGGTGTGGTTGGACCATGTAATGCTTTTTGTACTGGAATCAATATGTAAAGCGCAGCTAATACAATTCCAAATGTTGCGATAATTGCATGCACTGGATAGCGAGTGAATGTTCCAACTAATACTAGGAACTCACTCACGAAGCTTGAAAGTCCTGGAAGGGCGAGAGAAGACATTCCGGCAAGGAAGAACATCCAAGCCATTACTGGTGTCACCCGTTGCAATCCGCCAAAGTCTGCGATTGTTGAAGAGCCGCGACGCGAAATCATCCAGCCGCCGACAAGGAAGAGCGCTGCCGTCGAAAAACCATGATTAAACATGTATAACGTAGCCCCGCTTTGGCTTTGAGAGGTCATTGCGAAGATTCCCATTGTGATGAAGCCGAAGTGGGAAATCGACGTGAAGGCAATCAGACGCATTAAATCACGTTGACCTATAGCCAGGATTGCACCGTAGATAATTGAGATTACCGCCAAAACAAGAATTGCAGGCGTGAAGGTTTTGCTCGCTTCAGGAAATAGCGAGAGGCAGTAACGAATCATTCCAAAAGTTCCGACTTTATCGAGTACACCCAAAAGCAATACAGAAGTTCCTGGTGTTGCTGATTGAGCGGCATCGGGAAGCCACGTATGGAGTGGCCACAGCGGCGCTTTAATTGCAAAAGCTATAAAGAATCCCAAGAATAGGAAGTTCTGAGTAGTTGAACTCATTTCAAGATTTGAAAGTGCAGCCAGATCAAATGTGTGTCCACCTTGAGCACCAGACATCACATAGAGCGCAATGATGGAGGCCAACATCAACAGACCACCGAAGAGGCTATAAATTAAAAACTTAACTGCTGCGGCCGATCGCTCCCCTGTGCCATATCCCCCAATAAGGAAATAGACCGGGATCAACATCGCTTCAAAAATTACGTAAAAGAGAAAGAGATCGGTTGCAGCAAAGACGCCAATCATCATGGTTTCAAGAACGAGAATCAGGATATAGAAAGTTTTAACACTCCAACGTCCGCCATGAGATTCATTCCAACCAGCCAGAACAACAACTGGTGCCAGAATCGTGGACATTAATATCAAAACAAGTGCTAAACCATCTATCCCTAGCGCGTAATTAATACCAAAGGAAGGTATCCATGCATACTTTTCGACAAATTGAAGTTCTACATTATCTCGTTCAAAACCAACTGCCATCGCGATAGTCGTGCCCAAGACAACCAAAGTTGTAGCTAAAGCTACTTGCTTAGTTAATTTCTCATTAGCCTTAGGAAGACCCGCTACAACAACCGAACCTACGAGAGGCAAGACCATCAAGAGTGTTAACCACATCATTATTGAGTCACCACCCAAATCGCTGCGACCAGTGCAACTGCACCAATCAAAATTAACATCGCATAGCTACGGACAAAGCCGGACTGAATCCTACGCAGAGATGCACCTGACCCTAGCGCCGCTCGCCCGACTCCACGAACCGCACCATCAATGACTGCTTCATCGGTCTTAACTAAAACCTCGGTAAGCGCTTGGCTTGGGCGCATAAAGACTGCTTCATTGAAGCGGTCTTGCATCAGATCTTGGCGTGCAATTTTGGTAAAGATAGAAACCTTTGAAGGCGCTTCTGTATCAACTTCGTTTAATAAATACTTTATTAAGGCGAATGCAACACCGATTGCCACCATCGTTAAAGCCATGGCCGAAACTAACATCGGTGACAAGAGTTCTTCATGCTCGCCATGATCTTCAAACAGCGGTGATAGCCAGTTAACTAGAGCGTCACCATTACTCAATAAATACCCTGATGTAACTGAACCTAGCGCAAGAATCGCCATCGGTAGCCACATCAGCCATGGAGATTCATGAGGATGTGCTTCTTCATCCCATCGTGATGTGCCTGCAAAAGTCAGAACCATTACGCGAGTCATATAAAATGCGGTTATCCCAGCGCCCAGCAGTGTGACGGAACCAAGAATGATTCCCTTTATGCCGCCAGCGTTAAATGCCGTCTCAATAATCATATCTTTTGAATAAAAGCCAGCAAATGGAGGAACTCCTAAGATTGCTAAATACCCCAAACCAAAAGTCACAAATGTAATTGGCATGAACTTTCGAAGCGCACCGTATTTGCGCATATTTACTTCGTCGTTCATTCCATGCATTACAGATCCTGCACCAAGGAACATCCCGGCCTTAAAGAAGCCATGGGTGAGTAAGTGCATGATTGCAAATGCATATCCAACTGGGCCAAGACCAGCGCCCAAAATCATGTAACCAATTTGCGACATCGTCGAAGCGGCAAGTGCCTTTTTAATGTCATCTTTTGCCGTGCCGATTAACGCACCAAACATCAAAGTAATCGCACCAACGATTACAACTAATAGTTGTGCGGTAGGAGCTGCATCAAAGATGAAGTTTGAGCGAGTAATGAGATATACGCCCGCAGTTACCATTGTGGCGGCGTGAATAAGGGCTGAAACCGGAGTTGGACCAGCCATTGCATCGCCAAGCCATGCCTGCAGCGGGAATTGAGCTGATTTTCCTGTAGCTGCAACGAGCAACATAATGCCAATACCAGTTAGTGCCGCGGTTGATGTGTGCTCGGCTGCAGCTTTTACTCCAGTAAAGGAAACTGTACCCATCGTGGCAAAGGCGATCATGATGGCAAAGGAGAGCCCCATGTCGCCAATTCGATTCATAACAAAGGCCTTCTTAGACGCAGTTGCATAGGCTGGTTTCTGGTTCCAGAATCCAATTAATAGGTATGAAGCAAGACCTACGCCTTCCCAACCTACATATAGATTGAGGTAACTATCGCCCAAAACGAGTAGCAACATCGATGCGATAAAGAGATTAAGGAAGGCAAAAAAACGTCGACGATCTGGGTCATGAGCCATGTAAGAAATTGAATAAATATGAATCAACGTACCTACGCCTGTAATTAAAAGTACGAAACAGATAGATAGCTGATCAAGAAGTAAGCCAGCGTCAATCTTAAACGTTCCTACCGAAATCCACTCAAAGAGTTTTTGGGAAATTGGGCGTTGCTCATTTGAACGGTCCAACATCAAGGAGAGTTGATAAAGTCCTACGAAGAACGATGAAGCAGAAAGTGCAGTTGCAAGCAGATGTCCCCACTTATCGCTTCGGCGTCCTGATAGTAGAAGTATCACAGAGCCGGCAAGTGGAAGTGCGATTAAATACACAAGGCTATTTGAAGTCATCATATTTATCGCTTCAACAAACTAGCATCATCAACGGATGCTGATCGTCGTGAGCGATAAATCGTCACGATAATTGCCAGACCAACTACGACCTCACAAGCCGCTACCACCATCGTAAAGAAGGCAATTACTTGACCATTGAGATCCCCATTAATGCGGGAAAATGTTACGAAAGAGAGATTTGCAGCATTGAGCATTAATTCAACGCACATAAATACAACAATTGCATTGCGGCGAACAACAACGCCAACTGCGCCAATTGTGAAAAGAAGTGCTGAAAGGTAGAGGTAGTTAGCGGCATTCATTTACTTCTCCTCCTCAACACGTGTATCGATAGTGCCAAGTTCAAATTGCGACGGATCTAAGACATCTCCGCGAGCTTTCAAGCTGGCATTAACCGAGGCAGCCGATGCTGTGCCATCTGGCAAGAGTGCAGGAACATCAACGGCGTTGTGACGTGCAAAAACACCTGGTGCTGGAAGTCCGGCGGCACTAGCAAGTGACTCCCCGCGAAACCTCTCTATTGAAAGTTGACGCTGTGTTGGACGTTCTTGGATTCGATGATGGTGAGCTAAAACCATTGCGCCAAGGGCGGCCGTAATCAAGAGCGCGGAAACAACTTCAAATGGCCAAACAAAAGTGGAGAACAAGAGTTGTGCAATTCCTTCAACATTTCCGTTGGCATTTGCAGCCTCGACCCCGACCGCTGTACGACCGAGAGTTGCACGTGCCAGCAAAGAAACCATTAGTCCACCAAAACCAAGGGCGGCCGTGATTGCAATAGGTCGCAATCCGCGGATTGTTTCTGTTAACGAGTCCGATGAATCAACACCGACCAACATAAGAATAAAGAGGAAGAGCATCATTACTGCGCCGGTGTAAACAACTATCTGCACAATTCCAAGAAATGGTGCACCTTGTGCGATATAGAAAATAGCAAGGGCGACCATTACAAATGCCATTAAAATTGCTGAGTGAACCGCTTTTTTAACGAGCAACATACCAAGGGCAGCAATAAAAGTTAGCGGGGCGAGAATCCAAAAGAGCGTTGCTTCTGGTGCTGCAGTCTGGCCAACTTGTAATGCTAGATCGCTCATTTGTTTACTTCCTGCGATGGATGAGCACCAAGCACATCGCCTTTGTAATAGTTTGAATCATCCATATCTGGGTACATTGGATGCGGCGGCATCAACATTCCTGCACGTAATGGTCCAAGTAAGTCATCTTTTTCAAAGATGAGTTTTTCGCGTGAATCATCGGCAAGTTCGTACTCGTTAGTCATGGTCAAGGCGCGCGTTGGACAAGCTTCGATACATAATCCACAAAAAACGCAGCGAAGATAGTTAATTTGATACACCTTGCCGTAACGCTCACCAGGTGACATGCGATGTTCCTCGGTGTTATCAGCACCTTCAACATAGATTGCATCGGCCGGACAGGCCCAAGCGCATAGTTCGCAGCCGATACATTTTTCTAGACCATCAGGGTGGCGGTTTAATTGGTGACGGCCATGGAAGCGTTCTTGTGTTGGTGCTTTCACTTCAGGGTATTCAACAGTTTCAGGCTTCTTAAAGATTGTAGAAAAAGTGATCCAGAATCCCTTCATGTGACCAATTAACCCAACTGAGCCGGGTTGATCAACTTGTGTGAACTCTACTTTCTTCAAATCTGCATCGCTGCTTTTTAAAGGTTCAATCTCAGCCACGGTCGCCTCCATTTTTGTGTTCAGAAACATTGACTGAAGAAATATTCATTGGCAGCTCTGGTATTGCAAAGCTGGGTGCTGTTGGATCATTGAACACTATGGATTCTTTCTTCTTCTTTGCATTATCGAAGGCAACGTTGACCACAAGGACGAGAAGGACTACAAAGCTGGCAAAGGCTACAACCGTCAATCGCGAAGCCCCTTGTAAGGACATCAATCGAAGCGTTGCAACTACTAAGATCCAAACGATTGAGACTGGAATCAAGACTTTCCAACCAAACTGCATAAACTGGTCATATCGAAGACGTGGCAGTGTTCCACGCAGCCAAACGAATACAAAGAAGAAAACTAATACTTTTGAGAAGAACCAGAATGCGGTAAACCAACCACCTAGCCAGTTTTCGGTAAAGCCAAGGAATGGTGGTGCGTGATATCCACCGAGAAAGAGAGTTGTCGCAAGGGCTGATACCGCGATGATGTTGACATATTCAGCTAAGAAAAAGAGTGCAAATTTGAGTGATGAGTACTCAGTATGAAAACCGCCAACAAGTTCGCCTTCTGCTTCTGCTAAATCAAATGGCGCGCGATTAGTTTCACCGACCATAGATATTGCATAGATTACAAATGATGGGAACAAGACGACTGCATACCACGTGGTGGATTGAGCGGCCACGATGTCAGATGTTGACATCGAACCTGCATAGATGAAAACAGCAACAAGTGAAAGACCCATCGCTATTTCATAAGAAATTACCTGTGCACTTGAACGGAGCCCTCCGAGAAGTGGATACGTAGAGCCCGATGACCAACCGGCCAAAATAATTCCATAAACACCAACGGAGGCGATAGCTAAGACGTAGAGAACTCCGATGGGGAGATCGGTCAACTGCATTGCAGTTTTCTGCCCAAAAAGAGTTACCGGGCCGGTAATTGGAATTACGGCAAAAGACATAAAGCAGGTAGTAGCACTGATAATTGGGGCTAATACAAAGACAACTTTATCTGCCGCGGCGGGAATGATGTCTTCTTTGAGTGCAAGTTTTACACCATCGGCTAGAGCTTGGACTAAACCAAATGGACCAACTCGGTTAGGTCCGGGGCGTTGTTGCATGCGACCAACTAAGCGACGCTCTCCCCAGACAGAAAGCAGAGTGAGCACAACACAAAAAACAAAGACGAGTAAAGCTTTTACGGTGATTAACCAACCTGGATCTGCTCCGATTAATTCAGCTGTTGTCATAGCTTCACCACCGTAACTACTGCGCCATGTCCTGCGCCTAGGTTTACAAGTAATTGAGAGCCTCGTGAATTACGTGGCGCCCAAATTGCATCGTCATGAATATCTTCAACTAGCGCAGCTAAGGTTACCGAACCGTGTGTCGTTGAAAGCTTTAAGAGATCTCCATCGGCCACGCCCATTGCTTGTGCGCGATGTGGCGAAATAACGGCAACGGTTTGGCGTGCTGTACCAGCTAAATTTTCCTCACCTTTCTGCAATGTGCCAAGGTCTAGCAATCGGCGCCACGAGTTAAGAATGAATTGATTTCCACTTAATGTTGAGGCAACCGTTGGGTTCACCGGCTTCATCGATGCTCGTGCACCATCCCATGCACCGAGAGATGCAATCTCTTTGGCTGCAGCGGTTACGGTTCCGAGGTTTAGTTCAGCACCCATTTCCTCGGCAATCATTGAGAGAATTCGAAGATCGCTGCGATTGAGTGAGTCATGAACCGCGGCATCAAATGAACGAGCCCGTCCTTCCCAATTCAAAAATGATCCGCTCTTTTCGGTGATTGCAGCAACTGGCAGAACTACATTTGCTCGCGCGCTCACTTCACTTGGAGCGATTTCAAGGCTGACAACAAATGCCTTATCAAGGGCATCAAGGGCTGCGGCGCTGTTAATAGAATCGAGTGGGTCGACCCCACCAATAATGAGTGCCCCAATTGAGCCTGAGTTAACTGCGGCGTAGATTTCATCGCTGCTTCTACCAACAGCTGCTGGAAGAGTTGGCACGCCCCAAAACGCTGCAATATCTACACGGGCCGGCGCATCTGTGACTGGACGTCCACCTGGCAATAAGTTTCCTATTGCTCCGGCTTCTAACGCACCACGCTCGCCCGCACGACGTGGAATCCAACCGATCTTCGCGCCAGTTGAATCTGCCAAGGCGGCAACTGCAGTTAATACACCTGCGCTCTCGCAAGCACGTTCTCCAACGAGAATAATTGATTGAGCAGTCAATGCCTGTGAAGAGAGTGCAGCTGCTTCTTGACCAGGTGCAACCTTTACAAACTCAGCTTTGAGTTTTTCAACTCCAATTGAGAGTTTGCTAGCAATCGCCGTAACTTTCAATGCGCGTTTGCGTACCTGCTTATTTAAACGCAAGAAAACAATTGGTGACTCTTCTTCAGGTTCAAAGCCAACTAATACAACGTGATCTGCGCGATCGATATCGCGATATGTTGTCGTTGAACTAACTACACGGGCAGCTAAGAACTCTCGCTCTTCATCTGAGGAAAGCCTTGAACGGAAATCAATATCATTTGTACCAAGAGCAATACGTGCAAACTTGCTATATCCATATGCATCCTCGTGTGTAGCACGTCCTCCAACTAGGACTGCCGAAGTATTTGATTTCAAACCTTTGGCTGCGGCTGCAATTGCTTCTGGCCAAGATGCCTGAACGAGCACTCCAGCTTCATTGCGCACAAGTGGATGAGTTAAGCGATCAACTGCAGTTACGTATTTAAATGCCCAACGTCCCTTATCGCAGTTCCACTCTTCGTTAACTGATGCATCATCACCGGCTAGGCGACGAAGTGTCTTTCCACGACGAACATCAGTGCGCATATCGCAGCCCGATGCACAATGCTCGCATGCCGATGGCGTTGACACTAAATCAAAAGGACGAGCACGGAATCGATATGACGCGCCAGTTAAAGCGCCGACTGGACAAATTTGAACTGTATTTCCAGAGAAATATGACTTGAAGGGCTGCTTCTCATAAATACCAACTTGTTGCAGTGCGCCCCGTTCATTAAGAGTAATAAAAGGATCGTTGGCAATTTGTTCTGAAAAACGAGTACAACGCGCGCATAATACGCACCGTTCACGATCGAGTAAGACCTGTGATGAAATGTTTATTGGCTTTTCAAATGTGCGCTTCACGCCTTCAAAGCGAGTTTCAGAGCGACCAGTGCTCATCGCTTGGTTTTGAAGTGGACACTCGCCACCTTTATCGCAGACCGGGCAGTCCAGAGGGTGGTTAATAAGCAGAAGCTCCATAACACCCTTTTGCGCTTTATCGGCAACAGTTGAGGTGAGCTGTGTTTTAACAATCATTCCTGGCTCAACGGGAATTGTGCATGATGCCTGTGGTTTTGGAAATGCTCGGCCGTTAATCTCAATATCAACTAAACACTGCCGACAGGCGCCGACTGGATCCAACAGAGGGTGATCACAGAAGCGAGGAATTTGGATTCCAAGCTGCTCGGCTGCGCGGATTACTAAAGTCCCTTTCGGAACACTAACTTCAAAACCATCAATCACGACAGTGATCAAGTCCACAATCTCCGTAGTTTCCATTTACACACCTGCCCCAACAAAGAGTGTTGAAGCAACAGGATCAAATGGACACCCCTTGTTGGTGATGTGTGCAATGTACTCTTCACGGAAATACTTAATTGAAGAAGTAATTGGGCTTGTTGCGCCATCGCCAAGTGCGCAAAATGAACGACCTAAAATGTTGTCGCAGAGATCTAAAAGTTTTGCAAGATCTTCTTCGGTACCTTTTCCGGCTTCCAAATCGCGCAGAAGTTGAACTAACCACCATGTGCCTTCTCGACATGGCGTGCACTTTCCACATGATTCATGTTTATAAAACTCGGTCCAGCGAAGTACCGCGCGTACAACACACGTAGTCTCATCAAATATCTGTAGCGCTTTCGTTCCTAACATCGATCCAGCAGCGGCTACGCCTTCATAATCAAGCGGAGTATCTAAATGCTCATCTGTAAAAATAGGAGTCGAGGATCCACCTGGTGTCCAGAATTTTAAGGAGTGCCCAGTACGAATTCCACCGGAGAGTTCAAGAATTTGTCGCAAAGTTATTCCAAGTGGTGCTTCAAATTGCCCTGGATTATTAACGTGGCCCGACAGTGAATACAGCGTTGCACCCTTGCTTTTTTCAGTTCCCATGGATTGGTACCACTCAGCACCATTATTTATAATCGCCGGAACTGATGCGATGGATTCGACGTTATTCACAACGGTTGGACGTGCATATAGACCCGCGATAGCTGGGAATGGTGGACGCAGACGTGGCTGCCCGCGAAAACCTTCAAGTGAATCCAAGAGTGCAGTCTCTTCGCCGCAGATATATGCACCGGCTCCGACGTGAAGAACTAAATCCACTCCATTGCCAAGATGCCCAGCTTTGTAAGCATCTTCTATGGCTTGATTAAGTCGGCGGATAATATGTGTGACTTCTCCACGGATGTAAATAAAGGCATGTTTTGCACGGATTGCATGCGCGGCAATAATGCAACCTTCGACTAAGACGTGTGGGTTGGCCATGAGTAATGGCATATCTTTGCAAGTACCCGGCTCAGACTCATCGGCATTTACAACTAAGTAGTGATCTTTATTATCGCCCTGCGGAATAAAGCCCCACTTCATTCCAGTTGGGAATCCTGCTCCACCGCGACCACGAAGGCCTGAATCTTTAACTAATTGAATAACTGCATCGGGATCCATAGCCAGAGCTTTTTGTGAAGCTGTGTAACCACCGTGGCGCGTATATGCCTCAATCGTGAATGAATCTTTTTCATCCCAATGCGCTGAAAGTACCGGCGTTAGCGCACTCATTATTTGCCCTCTTTCGAAATCTTTAAACCTAGAAGAGTTGGAGCGCCAGCTTGAACACCTTCATGTGCTCTTCCATCATTGATACCCGCGAGAACCGCCGATGCCTCTTTCCACGTTACTAAAGAATCTGGACCACGTGTTGGTGGGAATGGATTTCCTTCGCGCATAGAGTCAACTAAATCCTTTGATGACTGCACAGTTTGGTTGTCATAAAACTCCCAATTAGCCATTACAACTGGTGCATAATCGCAGGCAGCATTACATTCAATGTGTTCGAGAGAGACTTTTCCGTCTTCAGTAACACCGTCGTTCTCCACCCCAAGGTGCTCTTTAAGACCAGCAAAAATTGCATCCCCACCCATTACTGCGCATAAAGTATTGGTGCACACACCTACGTGATATTCACCAACCGGCTGACGCTTGTACTGAGTATAAAACGTAGACACTGCTGAAACTTCTGCCATCTCTAAAGTTAGAATCTTGGCAATGAGCTCAATGCCTTCGCCATCTACAAAACCCACGCGTGATTGAACAAAATGCAAAAGCGGCATGATTGCCGAACGTGGACGTGGATAGCGCTTAACAATTGAATCCATTATCGCGAGATCTTCGCTTGAGTAAGCCATTAGCGGTCAACGCCTCCCATAACTGGATCGATTGATGCGACTGCGGCGATTATGTCGGCAATCATTCCGCCTTCACTCATAGCTGATGTCGCTTGCAAGTTGTTAAAAGATGGCTCCCGGAAGTGCATTCGGTATGGACGTGTACCACCATCGGATACAACGTGAGCACCGAGCTCACCCTTTGGAGATTCAACTGCTTGATAGACCTGACCGGCAGGAACATGAAAGCCTTCAGTAACTAATTTGAAATGGTGAATGAGAGACTCCATTGAAGTTCCCATAATTTCTCGGATGTGGTTCAGCGAATTTCCAAGTCCATCACTGCCAAGAGCTAACTGTGCAGGCCAAGCAATTTTCTTATCGGCAACCATGACAGGTGCGCCATCTAGTTTTTCTAACTTATCAAGTGCCTGTTCGATTATGCGAAGTGATTGTTCTAGTTCGTTCATGCGAATCAAGAAACGACCATAAACATCGCAGGTATCGGCAGTGACTACATCAAACTCATAGTTTTCGTATCCACAATATGGCTGCATTTTACGTAAGTCCCACGGAAGGCCGGTCGAGCGAAGTACTGGACCTGTGATGCCAAGCGTTGTCGCTCCAGCTAAATCAAGATAACCAATCCCCTGTGTTCGTTTTAACCAAATTGAGTTTCCGACAAGAAGGTTCGTGTTGTCCTTAAAGTTTTTTCGCATCAGTTTTACTGCATCACGAATCTTTGGAATTGCACCTTCAGGAAGATCTTGTTGAACGCCACCTGGACGGATATAAGCCATATTCATGCGTAAACCCGAGATCATCTCAAAGATATCTAGGACTATTTCACGTTCGCGAAAAGCGAAAAACATTGGCGTAATTGCGCCGAGCTCGAGAGCACCGGTACCGAGGGCGACCATATGTGATGAGATGCGGTTGAGCTCCATCATCATCACGCGGATAACACTTGCACGCTCTGGAACGTCATTAGTAATGCCAAGAAGTTTTTCAATCGCTAAGCAGTATGCAGTCTCATTAAAGATTGGCCCTAAATAATCCATACGTGTAACAAAAGTCGTTCCCTGCGTCCAATTGCGGTACTCCATGTTTTTTTCAATTCCTGTATGCAAATATCCGATACCGCAACGGACTTCGGTGACAGTCTCACCTTCAAGTTCGAGAATTAAACGTAGAACACCGTGAGTAGATGGGTGCTGCGGACCCATATTTACGACGACGCGTTCTTCTTTAGTCGAACCAATTTCCTGAACGAGTGAATCCCAATCTCCACCAGTTACTGAAAAAACTGTTCCTTCAGTGGTTTCACGAGAAGGTGCGTATGGATCAAAGGTAGTCACGAGTAGCTCCTACGTTCACTCGGCGCAGGAATTGTTGCGCCTTTATATTCAACTGCAATTCCACCTAATGCGTAATCTTTGCGTTGTGGATGACCTTGCCAATCATCGGGCATCAAGATCCGAGTAAGTCCAGGGTGACCATCAAAGATTATTCCAAACATGTCGAAGGTCTCGCGCTCATGCCAGTTATTGCCTGCCCACACCTCGACTAATGAAGGAATGTGCGCATCGGCATCTGAAACTGAAACCTCGAGACGAATGCGACGGTTATTTGTCATGGAGAGAAGTGGATAGACAGCCACTAGTTCGCGACCGATGTTGTCTGGGTAATGAATACCAGAAACTCCCATGCACATTTCAAACTTCAATGCATCGCGTAAAACCAAAGAGATTTCAACTAATTTTTCGCGCTTCACATGAAGGGTTAGTTCACCGCGATCAACAACTACACGCTCGATAGAGGCAGAAAACTCAGGGTAGGCGCGTTCTAAATCATCAACTAAACCATCGAAATATCCACCATAAGGACGCTCAGATGAGCCTGTCGATGCCGCACTTTTAACTAGACCGCCATAACCGGAGGTATCGCCTGTCCCATGTGCCCCAAACATTCCAGTTTCAGTCATTTACGCGAGCAAACCCTTCATCTGGTGAGTTGGTTTCGCATTCATCGCAGCGAGTTCAACTTCCTTAATAATTTGCGCACGATTAGCACCAAGTTTTTCATCATAGATTTTTTCATGGAGCTTTAAAATTGCATCCATTAACATTTCTGGGCGAGGAGGACAGCCAGGTAGGTAAATATCAACTGGCACTACGTGATCTACACCTTGGACAATTGCATAATTATTAAACATTCCGCCTGAAGAAGCGCAAGCGCCCATCGCAATAACCCATTTAGGTGCCGACATTTGATCATATATTTGGCGCAATACCGGAGCCATTTTATTCGACACTCGTCCAGCAACAATCATTAAATCTGCCTGACGTGGGGATGCGCGAAAGACTTCCATGCCAAAACGCGAAATGTCATACTTCGCAGCCGATCCAACGGCCATCATTTCAATTGCGCAACAAGCAAGGCCAAAAGTTGCTGGCCACAATGAATTCTTGCGCATGTATCCAGCAAGTTTTTCAACCGAGGTTAATAAGAACCCACTTGGAATTTTTTCTTCAAGACCCATTTCTTAATCCCATTCCAATCCGCCGCGGCGCCAGACGTAGGCATAAGCAATAAAGATGGTGCCAATAAAGATTGCCATTTCAACAAGTCCAAAGAGACCTAATTGATCAAAGGTGACTGCCCATGGATAAAGAAAAACGATTTCAATATCAAAAATAATAAATAGCATCGCCGTTAAAAAGTATTTAACTGGAAAACGTCCACCTTCTGCAGCTTGTGGAGATGGTTCGATTCCACATTCATAAGCATCTAACTTCGCGCGGTTATAGCGAGCCGGTCCTGTGAGCGCACCTGCTACCACTGAGATTAAAGCAAAGGCAAAGCCGATTGCCCCTAGAACGAGAATCGGCACATATGGATTAAATGTGGATGTCACGTACGAAATCTTAGAGTCGTATGGCCTATGCCAATGACCGCTAGCCCTTTATCCCGATGTGAACTGTAACAACCCCAAAAGTCAGGTTTTTCCAGGTAACTGAGCTCCAGCCAGCGAGCTCCATCGCCTTCGCCAGACCCACTTGATCTGGCCAAGCCCTGATTGATTGCGCCAAATACACATAGGCATCGGGGTTTGACGCCGTTTTTTTAGCAATCGCGGGCAAAGCGCGCATCAAATACCCCATATATAGGGTTCGAAAGGGGCGCCATGTGGGGTGGGAGAACTCAACAACGACCATTCGCCCCCCTTTTTTAACCACACGGAGCGCTTCGGCGAGCGCCTTGTGGTAATCCACTGTGTTTCGCAGGCCAAAAGAGATCGTCGCTACATCGAAGTAATCATCATCAAAGGGAAGATTTAAGGCATCGGCCTTGGAAAAGTTCAGATACGGGCGGGATTTCCGACCCTGAGCGAGCATTCCCTCAGAAAAATCAGTTGAAAAGACGGTCGCGCCGGCCTTATGCAAGGGCTCTGAAGAGGAGCCCGGTCCGGCGGCAATATCGAGAATTGTCATGCCTGGGGCTGGTGCGATTATTTTCGTTGCCGCTCGGCGCCAGGCCTTAGTCTGGCCAAGAGACAAAAGATCGTTAACGATGTCATAGCGTTTGGCCACACCATCGAACATGGCCGCGACCTCTTTGGGATCTTTTCCGAGATTAGCGCGAGACATGCATACATTCTCCCTTGAAGTAGGCTCATCCACAACCTCACCGCCCAAGGAGATTTCCCTCATGGTTTTGCCGATTCCGTGCCCTTGCTAATCTCAGTAACGACGACGCATCTTGGTGGCCACCTATCTCTTCTAGATCTATTACCGGATTCCAATCCTGTTGCTTGGGTTCGCGGTGGCGAAGGTTTAGTTGGTTGGGGTGTCTTTGCAACAACTACCGTAAGAGGTCCGAACCGCTTCGCCGATGCACGCAATTGGTGGTTAAAACAACTTGAAAGCTTTGCCGTAACAAATTCTGTACATGGAAACGGAACAGGTCCCGTTCTATTTGCATCCTTTTCTTTTTCGGCAGAAGACGAATCTGTCTTAATTATTCCGCAAGTAATCGTCGGAAAGAAAGCCGAAAAATCTTGGATCACTTGGATTGGGTCATCCCACCAACCAGATTTGAAATCTGTCGCTCCACTATTAGTTCCAAATTCGATTACTTGGGACGCTAACAACAATGCAGATAGCGCGTGGAAAGCTCGGGTTACTACTGCCGTCAATCGAATCCAAAGCGGTGCTCTCGATAAAGTTGTACTTGCCCGGGATTTCACTGGAAAAGCTGACAAAGAAATTGAGCCGAGAACGATCTTAAAAAAGTTAGCTGCGGAATATCCTTCAACGTGGAGTTTTGCCGTATCCGGATTAGTCGGTGCTACACCTGAGTTATTGCTGCGATTGAGCCGCAAAATGGTTACTTCACGAGTTTTAGCTGGGACGATTAGTAAAACAGGTGATGACGAGCGCGATTTAGCGCTTGCGGCATCTCTTGCTCGTTCTTCGAAAGATTTAGAGGAACATGTCTATGCAGTGCGATCTGTCGCCGATGCTCTTGAACCTTTGTGTACATCAACAAATGTTCCTGAGTCGCCATATGTGCTGCACTTAGCCAATGTTATGCACTTAGCTACCGATGTGACTGGTGCTCTAGCTGAAAAATTGGCTCACGTTGATGCCTTTACAATCCTTGAACAACTTCATCCTTCAGCGGCAGTGTGTGGTACACCGCGCGAACAAGCTGCTTCATTAATAGCCGAAATCGAAGGAATGTCACGAGGCCGATACGCCGGTCCAGTTGGTTGGATAGATGCGGCCGGTGATGGAGAACTTGGGATTGCACTTCGATGCGGTCAGATTCAGGGACGTTCAATTCGAATCTTTGCTGGTTGCGGAATAGTTGCCGGCTCTGATCCCGAAAAAGAGCTTGCAGAGAGTGAAGCCAAACTCATACCAATGCGAAGTGCATTACTTAAATAGAATCCATTTTTTCATAAATCGATTTCAAATTTTCCGCATTAGCTTCCCGTGATTGAACTTTAGCGACCACAACAGAGACACCTTTAATCGGTGCCGCCAATTCATTCTTAAGTTCTGTAATCGATGTAATCGTTTTTGAAGCCACTCCAAATGACTGTGCTATAGCTGCCGGATCTAAACCATGTGGCGTTCCGAATACTTTTTCAAAGCCTTCAATCCCTCTTTGTGAAAGTGTTGAAAAAATTCCACCGCCATCATTATTAATCACAATAAACTTGCAGTTAATATCTTCGCGCTCAATTAATCCGGTAATGTCATGAAGAAAAGCTAAATCTCCGAGCACTGCAAAAGTTTGAAGATGTCCAGAGGCTATGCCAAGAGCTGAAGAGATATTCCCATCAATCCCAGCTAAACCTCGGTTGGCGTAAGTAGTTACACCATTCCGGGGTGTTGCAAAGCCCTCAATGTCTCGAATTGGTCGTGAAGAGGAGATAAATAGAGCCGAACCATCCGGAATCGCTTCGCCTATCTGCCTTGCAATTGAAGCTTCGTTCCATCCATCGATTTCGCTAATTAATTTGGTACAACGCACAGAGTATTTGCGCCATTGCACAATCCAATCATCGGATGCCATCACATTATCTAGCAGGGGAATTTCAGTGAAGCGCTTTTCAGCAGATCGATCGCTATCAACGGTTGCGATTCGTGGATCAATAACATATATCAGTGGTGCCAATCCAACGAGGGCGTTGATCGATCGTGAGAGTGTTGTACGCCCAATAACAATGGCGGCCTGCGGAACTAAAACACTTCTGACTTGGGCCGACGTTAAGAAAATCGAGGCATGAGCGATAGCGTCGGGAAACGAAAGTGGATCTTCCGCAATTATTGGCCAATTGAGTTTCTTGGCAAATGCACTTACTTCTTTTACGCTTAATCCGCCGCGATCATGGCCAATCACTAAAACACCACGACTTGCCTGCACTTTTAGTTTTACTGCGCTCTTGCGAGATTTATAAGAAGGCGTTGCTACTTTAATTTCATCCAACCACGTAGTTGAATCATCAGGCAAAAGGGGTTCATCAAACTGGAGATTCAAATGTACAGGACCGAACCGTAAGCTATCTAGAGGTAGTTCCATTGGAAAAACTGGTCCGTCAATATCGGCAAAATATCGAACAGCTTTTCCGAAGATTCGTGCCTGCTCTGTAGTTTGATTTGCACCCGTGCGTCGAAGCATTGCAGGACGATCAGCGGTTAAAACTAGCAATGCAGTGTTCGTGTGGTTAGCCTCTAAGACCGCTGGATGAAAATTCGCAACGGCCGTGCCGCTTGTGCACACAATAGGCACAGGTCTGTGAGTAGATTTAATAAGACCAAGTGCAAAAAAAGCTGCAGTTCGCTCGTCGATTCGGATATGAATTTTAATGAGTCCGCGAGTGGCAGCAGCGTTGAATGCCAGCGATAGAGGAGCATTTCGCGAGCCAGGTGAAACCACAACATCTGTGATACCGGCTTCAATAATCTGACGAACTACTGACCGAGCTAACGCCGTCGAAGTATTCACTCACTCCACCCACAATCCTCAATACTTTGTTCTGCTCCAGCAATCCACGTCATGCGAATTCGATTCTTCCACCAGTTTAGGCGCTCGTTCGACACTGCAAACTTATTTAACGCCAATGCATCTGGTGTTACATCTGTAACCTCAATTGCGCCGTCGATAATGGGAAGTTCACCAACATCAACTGCAAGTAATGCCCCAGTTCCTAATCCACATGCATAATCCAGTTGCGAAATCGCAGCGGCAAGTTTTAATCCGTGCGAAATTCCGACCGCGCTCTCTAGAGCACTTGATACTGCAACTGGAAGTGAATAGTGACGCGCAATTTCTAAGGCCTTGGTGATGCCACCGAGGGGTGCCACTTTAAGCATCACTATATCTATGGCTCCTGAGAGATCTAGATTTAATGGATCCTTGGCCTTTCTAATGATTTCATCTCCAGCAATCTTTACACCTGTCCGATGTTTTAACTCGCGCAGCTCTCCGATTGTTGAACAAGGTTGTTCGACATACTCAATCTCGCCTGCTTGACGTAAGAATGCATAGGCCTGGTCAACGCTCCACAATCCATTCACATCTATTCGAATTTTTGCATCTGGGCGCAGCTCTCGCACACAAGCAATTCGAGCTAAATCAACTTCAGGCTCTCCGCCAACTTTAATTTTTACAACTTTACTCCCCTCAAATGCATTCAGGAGTTTTTCAATTTCTTCTGGATCATCTATAGCCGGTAACGTGGCATTAACTTCAATTCTCTGTCGCACGGCTGGTGGCGTTTGAACAAAAGCGGCTTCGATACCGCTTAATAGCCATGGCACTGACTCTTCATAACTATATTCAAGGAAGGGAGAAAATTCGCCCCATCCCTTTGGTCCCTCAAAGAGTGCGACTTCTCGTGAAGTTACTGAACGAAAGTCTGTTTTAGTTGCGAGTGCAACGACTTTGAGCGAGCCTAATATTGAATCAAGCATTGATTAAGGACGCTTTGGAAATTTCTCAAAGTTTGGTGCACGTCTTTCTTTATAAGCGTCACGGCCCTCTTGACCCTCTTCACTCATGTAAAAAAGAAGTGTTGCATCGCCAGCAAGTTGCTGAACGCCTGCTAAACCATCATCGGCAGCGTTTAGACTTGATTTCAATAAACGGAGCGCCAATGGTGAATTGCGAAGCATTTCGCGACACCATGAAACTGTTTCACTCTCCAAATCTTCTATTGCTACTACGGCATTTACCAATCCCATATCAAGCGCCTCTTGCGCATCATATTGTCGGGTCATAAACCAAATCTCGCGCGCTTTTTTCTGACCTACGTGAGCCGCAAGTAGACCTGCTCCGTATCCGCCATCAAATGAACCAACCTTCGGACCTGTCTGGCCAAATTTTGCATTGTCGGCGGCAATTGTTAAATCACAAACTACGTGCAAAACATGTCCTCCACCAATGGCCCAACCCGCGACCATCGCAACAACTGGCTTAGGTGTTCGACGGATCTGCACTTGAAGATCTAGAACATTGAGCCGTCCGATACCTTTTTTAGCTAACGGATCATCGCCAAGGTAGCCATCATCACCGCGAACGCCAATATCTCCACCTGAACAAAAAGCTTCAGTGCCTGCACCAGTTAATATAATTACCCCGACCTCTTCATTATCACGAGCTAATGAGAAAGCCTGAATTAACTCGATTATTGTTTGAGGTCGAAAGGCATTGTGAATTTCAGGACGGTTGATGGTGATTTTTGCCATGCCATCACCTATTTGATATTTAATGTCAATAAAATCCTCGCCGCCCGGCGCTATTACCCAGGCGGGAATCACACGGCTACCAAATTCACGATTAATCGGCTTGCTCACATTTCCTCCATTATCGTCGCTAGCGATAGCCTACGGCTGCAATGGACATGTCGTCTCAACGAGAAATAATTCGAGCCAACCCTGCGTGGTCAATTCCGCAGTTAGCCGCGGAAATCACGGCCGCCCTCGATGGAAACGGCCCTGCCCTGAGCTTTGGTGAGGTCCGCAGTAAGCGCCTATCCAAAGAGCTCGCCTTGGTAGTTGGCACAAGCGGCAGTACAGGTTTGATAAAAGAGGTCGCCTTCACTCGGGCCGCCCTCGTTTCATCGGCGCAAGCATCTAACTCATTTATTGGCGCAACTCCCGGATCCCGGTGGTCACTTCTACTTCCTATCAATCACATAGCCGGTGTGAATGTAATTCTCCGTTCGATGGAACTTGGCACCCTTCCACTTGACCTTCGCAATTTCGAAGGAGAGTATCCAGATATTGATTTTACTTCCATCGTTCCAACTCAACTATTTAGAGCACTTAAATCAGATGCTCGCTTACTTCGACATTTACAGAGCGCAAAAACTGTTTTAGTTGGAGGTGCATCTCTTGCACAAAGCCTTCGAGAAGAGGCGCAAGCCGAGGGTATAAATATTGTTGAAACCTATGGAATGACCGAAACTTGTGGTGGATGCGTTTATGATGGTAAAGCTTTAAATGGTGTTGAAGTTGCAATTAATGATCAAGGTGTAATTAAGATTCGTGGCGCTGTGATGGCTAGTGATTACCTGAACTCGTCAAATCACTTTGAACTCCGCGATGGTTGGTTTACTACAAATGACCTTGGTGAAATAATTGATGGCAAACTGATCGTACTTGGCCGCTCTGATGATGTAATTATTTCTGGAGGAGAAAATCTATCTCTCATGGCGATCGAAGCAGTGCTCTCAGTAAGATTTCCAGATTTGGAGTGTGCAGCGTTTGGAGTCAAAGATCCTCAATGGGGACAAGCTCTTCATATTGCAATCGTTGGTACAGTCAATGAGAATGAAATTTCGCTTTATTTGGAGGGCGCTCTCGGCCAGATAGCAAAGCCAAAAGGCATTCATTCAATTGAATCACTACCATTGCTCGGTATTGGAAAAGTAGATCGCTTAACTCTTGCAAGGATGGTTAGAGATGAATAAATGGATTCTTGGAGCGCGCCCTCGTACTTTGCCGGCTGCGATTGGGCCGGTGATAGTGGCATCGGCGCTTGCCGGAAGCGATTTCAATTGGTTTCGCGCCGCGCTGGCACTGAAGGTCTCTTTATGGCTACAAATCGGTGTGAATTTCGCTAATGATTACTCAGATGGAATAAAGGGAACTGACACCAATCGCATCGGACCCACCCGCCTTGTTGGAAGTGGCCTGGCTACTGCACAGAGCGTAAAGTTTGCAGCTTTTATCTCCTTTGGGATCGCATCGATCTGCGGCCTATGGTTAGCTATTTTAACTTCACCCCTACTTATTGCGGTCGGTATTTTATGTATTGCAGCAGCCTGGAGTTATACCGGGGGACGAAGGCCATACGGTTACAGTGGATTTGGTGAAATTTCTGTCTTTGTCTTCTTTGGACTGGTGGCAACGGTTGGAAGTTTCTATGTCCAAACTCAGAGAATTACATTAATGAGTTTCATAGTGGCGATTCCAGTGGGTGCACTCTCGTGTGCCATCCTGGCAATCAATAACCTACGAGATTTGAACCAAGATGCAATTGCTGGAAAGCGTACTCTTGCGGTGCGAATGGGGGATGCCGCAGCTCGGCGCGCATTTGTCGCCTTACTGGTTGTGACCCATATCTCGGCGCTCGCTACCTTAAAACCAGCCGCTCTTTTAACTTTACTTGTGGCGCCACTTACTTTCTCATTAGCTCGCCAAGTTATGGGAGGTACAAGTGGCGCCGCATTGATTCCACTTTTAGGTAAGACTGGAAAACTCCAGCTTATCTTTTCGGCAATATTTGCAGTGGCGTTGGCGATACAATAATCCCATGTTGCGCGTCGTTCTATTAGTTCTCATCTCTGGTGTAACTATTTATGCCCTAATTGATTGCGCCCGTGCCGATGAATCACAGATTAAAAATCTCCCTAAATGGGGTTGGTTACTTTTAATAATCCTTCTGGGGCCACAGGCCGTTGCGATTGGACCAATCGCATATTTAATTGCCGGAAGAAATAAACCTAAGGGTTTCAAGCGACCACAGCGACGAATATTGCCCCCAGATGATGACCCTGATTTCTTAAGGCGACTATAAACACTTATAGTCCTGAGTACGTGTGTTTACCGGTTCCCCATACATTGACATATACGTAGTTAAATAAAAATGTTGAGCCGGCGAATAAACACAGCCACGCCGCACGGCGGCCTCGCCAACCAATCGTTACACGAGCATGTAAATATGCCGCATATGCAACCCAGGTAATAAAGGCCCATGTCTCTTTTGGATCCCAGCCCCAATATCGACCCCACGCACTCTCGGCCCAAATAGCTCCGGCAATAACGGCGAAAGTCCACAATGGAAAAACAAATGCGACTAGGCGGTATGACAATTGATCGAGGTATTCAAGAGTTGGTAATCGCTTGGCCCATGGAGTTCGTTCGCCTTTTGACTCCATTGAATCTAAATACAAGTAGGCCGCGGCAACTGCATTTGCAAGTAAGAACACTCCGCCCGAAATAATCGCTGCCGAAACATGGATAACCAGCCATGTTGATTTAAGTGCCGGGACTAATGGGGCACTTGGAACATAAAGAACCGTCACGGCTGTTCCAAGAGTTAATAAAACTGCAATTGAAATAAGTAGGCCCAACCAGCGCACATCATATTTGCGAAGCGCGGCCAGATAGGCACCTGAAAATGCCAAGGCTCCAGTAATTGAAAACTCATACATATTGCCCCAAGGGACGCGTCCTGCAGAAATTCCTCGAGCAATGACGCCGGCGAAAAGAAGTAAAAATCCAAGGACCATCATTGCCGTTGCGATTCGCGCAACTTTTTCTGTCCGCTTAAAGTCGAAAGTTTGACTGCTTGAGGCATTTGGAATTTTTATTGCCCAGGCCGTCTCAATAGCATGAGCGATAAAGGAGATGGTGTAAACCGCCATTGAAGAATAGACCAAGTAGTTAGAAAGGTAGGCCCAATTACGTGACATTTAAATCTCTCCCTTTAATACCCTTATTAACTTATGTAACTCTTGCTCTAAGCCTGGCGCTGCATTCTTTGCTAAACCTGCAACTTCTATTTCACTTCCACATCGAATCCAAATTCGTCGTCTACGAGTAAACAAAGATGCAAGTAGTCCAAGGATGGCAACAATAGCGCCGAGAAGGGCATAGTTCTTGCCAGGATCGTCGACAAACGACAAGTTCACCCACTTCAGATAGCCTTCAAAGGTTATTGAACCACCGCTATATTCGAAAACCTCACCTGGCTTCAAGGATTTCAAACCAATTTGCTGCATTGAAGAAGTATCAATGCGATAAAACGATTGTGGAATACCGCTATCTAAGCCTAAATCACCACTCCAGACAGATAGTAGTAAACGCGGGTCTAGTGCTTGTGGAAAAACGCTTATTGCTCCATTGCCATTACTACGTGCATACGTTGGTACAAAGGATCCAAGAAATCCTACTTGTGGATTTGCATCTGGAGCTTTAATCGCACCTATCGACCGAAGATTTCCATCTTGCGGTAGAAATGGAATTGGGCCTTGCAAGGCTATAGAGCCCTCTGAATCTCGAACTGTCACAACAGGGGAATATCCATTTGCCTGAAGGTAAATCCTTGTACTTCCAATCGTCAACGGCGAATTCACCTTTATTACTCGCTTTTCACGAATTGAGAGATCTCCTTGTTGAAGCGTGATATTGAGTGTGTAATCTTCAGGTGCATTTGTTAAAACATTATACTTAGCATCAAAATTATCAACAGTCACAATGAAATTCGCGAGCTTTCCATCTTTGAAGAGTTTTCCGTAAGTTAATGAGTCATAACTTGTTGGTGTGTTAACAAAACGTTCACCAACATTCAAAATTGCTTCACCTCGCATTCCAAAGAGCGAGGAAAAAGAGATTCCTAACAAAATTAGAATGAGTGCCAAGTGGAAAAAGAGATTGCCTGTTTCACGCATAAAACCCTTTTCGGCAGAGATAGTTCCCTCTTGTTCAAGGATTCTAAATCGATTTGCCTTAAACCAACTTCGAGCAGTTACTAATTCTCCTCCAGTGGCATCCCATTTTGAGTAGTTTTCCATTCGGTTAAGATTTTTTGGTGTAGGTGGTGGAAGTGCACGCATGGCATGAAAATGTTCAATCGTGCGCGGGAGCACGCAACCAATCAGAGAGATAAAAAGCAGGATATAGATAGCGCTAAACCAAGGCGAACCATAGACATCAAAGAGAAAGAAGCGATCCATCCATTTTGAGAGTTCTGGAGAATCCTTGAAATATGCCCCTACAGCAATTGGATTCTGAGTCCTTTGAGGGATAAGCGAGCCTGGTACTGAGGCAATACCTAGGAGCATTAAGAGAATTAGCGCAGTACGCATGCTTGTTAGCTGCCGCCATCCATAACGAAGTAAGCCAACACTTCCTAGCTCTGGGAGTTGAATCTCTTGGCTCATTTAAATCACCGGAATAAAACCTGAAATAAGTGAGCGAAGTGAGTTCATGGTCTGACCCCAAATACCTGTGACTTGCAAAAGGCCAATCACAATCAGAAAGACGCCACCGATTTTTGAAATTAAATCCCCACGGTGGACAAAAAATTTACGTAGTTTTTCAGAGCGATCAAGGAATAAACCTGATGCGATAAATGGTAAACCAAGTCCTAAACAATACCCAAGAGAAAGAACTGCACCTCGCATTGCACTTGACTCCTGAAATGCCAAAGTTTGCATCGCCGCAAGCCCTGGTCCAATACAAGGAGTCCAGCCAACACCAAAGAGAAACCCAAGCAGTGGCGCACCGACTAATCCGCCGGTCGTTTTCATTCGGGGGCGAAGCGTCGGTGACATTGGAAATTTTCCAAGGAAGATAAGTCCCATGAAAATAGTTAGAACACCCAGAATTTTAGAAATAAGCTCTTCGTTGGCCGCTAGTTGATTCCCTAAACCTCCAAAGATGGCTCCGTAGGAGATGAAAACTACTGAGAAGCCTAAAACAAACAAGAGCGAACCCAAAAAGACTTTACCTCTATTTGACGAAAATCCTGCAGCAAAAGAAAGATAGCCGGGCACTAATGGTAAAACACATGGAGAGAGAAAGGAGATAAATCCAACTACAAATGCGATTGGAAAAGCAGCGACCAGGTAGCCATTAAGAATCTGCTCGATAAAAAAATCTCTCATTCAGCGCTCACTTGTTCAATTAATTTAGTTAGTGCGGCAACGGTAACTTGGCCAGAGATTCGAGCTGCAACCATTCCATTTCTATCGATTACAACGGTTGTGGGAATTGCATTTGCGGATAACGAACCTTTAAAACCAATCAATATGGAGTCATCAGTAAGCGTCGGGTATGTAATTGCAAATCTGCGCTCAAAAGCTTTAGCAGAGGCGAGATTATCTCGAGTAAGAATTCCAATAAAGGTGACCTCGCTATATTTCTTAGCTAGCGCTACCAAAGTTGGAGCCTCTGCGCGGCACGGTGAGCACCATGATGCCCACACATTCACAACCGTTACTGCACCGACTGAATATTTATAGTTTTCCCCAGATAGGGTCCGACCCGACATCGCCGGTGCTTGTATACGTTTCTCGGGGTTCATAAATACAACAGAACCATTGCCAGAAACAAAACTCTCTTGAGAACTAGAAGTTCCACCTCCACTACAACCGGCCAATACAACTGCCAATAATATGGAACCAAAATATCTGTAAAAATATCTCATAGTTATTTCTTTGGTAGGAGGTGACGCGCAGGTTCGGAGTAAGTTAAGCCAGAAATTAAGCCCTCATTGTCAAAATGAATACTCGTGACAGATGCTAATGAGCATTCGCGTTTGCGAGGATCGTGCAGTAATCGACGGTTCTCAATTGCACTGCGCAGTATCCAAATGGGAAGTTGGTGCGAAACACAAATTGCATCTTTGCCTTGTGCTCCATCGCGAGCGGCAAAGATTGCAGCAAGCATGCGTGTTATTTGCTCCTCATATGGCTCTCCCCAAGAAGGTTTCCAAGGATTCCATAAGTGTCGCCAAGCTGCTGGGTGGCGTAAAACTCCGTCGCCAACTCCAAAAGCTTTGCCCTCAAAAATGTTTGCCGCTTCAATTAACCTTTCATCGGTTGTGACTGCCACATTATGTGCTGCAGCAATTGGGGCTGCGGTTTCTTGGGCACGTTGTAAAGGTGAAACATGTAAAGCCCCGAGATCAATTGATTTTGACCAATCTCCTAAAACCATTGCCATCTCTTGGCCTCGTTGCGAGAGCGTCCAACCTGGCTGTCGACCATAGAGAATTTTGGCTGGGTTTTCTACCTCACCGTGACGAATAACATGGACCGTTGAACTCATTGGGCAAGCATAAAGCCTCTCTTGTGGGCCAAGTTAGTTAAGGTAGTGACATGGCACTCACAGTGAAGCGAGCAGCCTTTTTTGATGTCGATAACACGCTTATCCGTGGTTCAACTATCTACTTCCTTGGTCGCGGAATGTATCAGCGGGGCTATTTTACAAAGAAAGATATCTCTCGATTTGTTCTGGCAAATCTGAGATTTCGCTTAACGGGAAAAGAAAATAAAGAGGAGATTGCACGATTCCAAAAATCAGCTACGGATTTTATCGGCGGTCACTCTGTAAAAGATATAGAGGCAATTGGCCAGGAGATTTATGATGAATATGTATCTCCTGCGATTTGGCAAGGCACAATAGAGATCGCACAAAAGCATCTTTCAAGCAATGAGGAAGTCTGGTTAGTCACCGCTGCTCCGGAAGATATGGCCGTATTGATTGCAAAGCGATTGGGACTTACGGGGGCTCTCGGAAGCAAAGCTGAAATTAAAGATGGTGCATACACTGGCGCGATGTTAGGTGCACTTTTACATGGAAAGGAGAAGGTAATTGCAGTTCAAGATTTAGCACAGCGGACAGGTTTAGATCTTGCCGAGTGTTATGCCTATTCAGATAGCCACAATGATCTTCCATTGCTGCAATGCGTTGGTCATCCATCTGCGATTAATCCTGATGCAATTCTCGGACTTCGAGCTATGGCCGAAGGGTGGCCAATTTATGATTTCCGCAGAGCTCGTTTCATTGGGCGGGCAATCTCCCCAATGGTCGTGCGCTTGGCAGCGTTGGTGACTTGGTTGACTCCCCGTAGAAAGCGCAAGTAATTACGCAATAAGTACTAAAGCCCAGTAATGTTAGCAAGTTATGGAAATGCGCTCTTTCTCCGACTACTTACGTAGTATCGATGACGCTGCCTTTTTGGAGTTATTTACTGCCAGACCTGATTTAGTTACTCCAGTACCTCCAGATATCACATCTCTCTCCGTCCGAGCTTGTTCCGCGCCTAGTTTGGCGCGGGCGATTGACTCCCTCAACCAATGGCAGTTTCAAGTTTTAGAAGCTGCTGGCGCGCTCAACGAACCCTTTTCAATCAAATCATTAGTTGCGCTAACCCATAAAACGGCCACAAGTGCTCTCGAGCATTTAATTGCTATCGGACTTGTATATCCATCTAATGATGGAATGCGTCTTCCATCTCAACTTCGGGATGTACTTGGTAATGAGCCGGCAGGACTTGGGCCGACATCAATGGCAAAACTTAAGTTAGCGGATTTAGAGAGTGCGCCGACCGACGCGAAAAAAGTATTGGAGCGTCTTATTTGGGGTCCACCCCGTGGCAGCGTCGGAGACATTAAAAACCCCGGAGCTGGAGTTGCATGGTTATTGGAGCGCAAATTCTTAGTTCCTTTAGATCAACGCACTGTAATTTTGCCGCGCGAAGTAGGTTTATACCTGCGCGGTGGGAAAACGCACAAGGAAATGTTCATTACCGCACCTACGCTTTCTGGAGTTAAGCGAGATGTGCGCCAAGTCAATCTTGCAGCAATTGCGAATATTTCAACGGTTTTGCGGTGGGTTGAAGAACTACTTAATTTCTGGGCCGAAGAGCCTGCAGATGCGCTTCGAGCGGGAGGATTGGGCGTTCGTGATTTAAAGATTATCGCAACTCATCTCGGACTCGACGAATCATGCACGGCATTCATTGTTGAGTTAGCGTACTTGGCCTCCTTAATAAGTATTGACGCAACCAATCGGATAATGCCAAGCAATAAATTCGACATTTGGTTGATGCAAACACCATCAGATCGTTGGCAAGCGATCGCTTCTGCATGGTTAATTACTTCGCGTGTTAGTGGTTTAGTAGGGCGGGCCGAAGCGAAGAATGTTGCCGCTTTAGGTCCCGAGCTAGATCGTGTAAACGCTTCACGTGTGCGTGCATTAACGCTCTCAATTCTGACTCAGAATGAATCTCTTGCACCTGACAGTAAGAGTTTCCATGAGCTACTTTCTTGGCGCGCGCCAGTACGAAGAAACTCCTCACTGCAGGAAGAGCTAACCTCTTGGACTCTGCGTGAAGCTGAATGGTTAGGAATCACGGGCCAAGGTGCAATTTCAAAGTACGGAGTACATTTCCTAAACGGAGATGATTTGGATTTAATAAATAGAGATCTACCTAAAACTGTGGATCACATCCTGATTCAAAGTGACAATACGGCGATTGCACCGGGGCCGCTAGAACATGAAATATCACAACAATTAGCGATTATGGCCGAAATTGAAAGCCGTGGTGGTGCAACGGTCTATCGCTTTAGCGAAGCAACTATTCGTCGCGCGTTAGATCATGGAAAAACAGGCGATGAGATCAGAGCTTTTTTGATCAAGACCTCCAAAACACCTATGCCGCAACCACTTGAATACTTAATCTCCGATGTTGCCAAGAAGCACGGCAAGTTGCGAGTTGGGAATACATCATCTTTTATTCGCTGTGAAGATACTTCACTTATTGCACAAATAATGCTCGACAAAAAATTAGAGATACTCTCGCTTCGCCGGATCGCACCTGAAGTTGTTGTCTGCGATCATGATGCTAATGAACTCATGCGCATTTTACGGGAATCCGGTTATCTACCTGCAGCCGAATCTTCCAATGGTTTGATGTTGATGGGTACTCGAGCAAATCGAGCATTGACTAAGCCGCGACCGCCTCGTGTGATTGGTGAAATCGAGATTCCGAGTGAGGAATCATTGAGCGCTGCTATACGAGCGATACGCACTGGTGAAAAATCCACCCACAAGCAAACGCGTTTGCGTCAAGTTGCCAATGAGGCTTTAGGCGCACTTCCTCGAAGCACTGCAAATGAAACTATGGATTTGGTGAATAGATTTATTATTGAAGAGAAGTCACTCTCCATCGGATATGCCGATAACAACGGTTCGGTAACTCATCGAATAATTGATCCGATTCGGGTCAGCGCTGGATCATTAATCGCCCGTGACCATGCAACTGGTGAAGTTCAATCCTTTCGAATTCCACGCATCACCGGCGTAGCACCGATATAGGATTACCTTATGCTGACCGCGCTTGAAAAACTTGTTCGTATTGAATCCCCAACTGAGGATTTAGCAGCATGCCGTGAAGTTATGGACTGCGCTAGCCAGATTGCACATGAGCTTCTTGGTACACCAGCACAGATTCAGGAGATTAATGGCCGCCCTGTTTTTTGGTGGGGTTCACACACTCCCGACGTAATTGTTCTTGCACATTTGGACACGGTCTGGCCTAAAGGATCATTTCAACCTTTATGGAACGTTACAGGTGAAACCGCGACAGGACCTGGAATCTTCGATATGAAAGCTGGATTTATCCAAGCCTTATATGCGATGGTAGGCATTCAAGGTGCGGTGGCTCTTGTAGCAACAAGTGATGAAGAAACCGGAAGTGCTACCAGTAAGGATTTTATAAAGGAGATTTCTTCTCGTGCTAAAGCGGTTCTAATTCTCGAGGCTTCATTAAATGGAAAGGTTAAAACTGGCCGCAAAGGCACTGCCATGTATCAAATTTCAATTCATGGCAAGGCATCTCATGCTGGACTTGAGCCTGAAAAAGGTATTAATGCGACCGTTGAAATGGCTCATGCAATTCTTAAAGTTTCGAGCTTAGAAAATATTGATCTCGGCACAACAGTGGTTCCAACGATGTTGCGGGCCGGCAACACAACAAATACCGTCCCAGATTTAGCGACTCTTGATATTGATGTCCGATCTTTTTCGATCTCCGAATTAAATCGAGTAGACGAGCAGATTCGGAGTTTAGTTTCAGTAAACCCGTTAACTCGATATGAAATTACCGGTGGTTTCAATCGTCCACCTCTTGAAACAACATCGACAATGGCCTTATACGAACGGGCAGAGAAAGTTGCCAAAACATTAGGAATGTCGCCACTAGGACACGCATCCGTTGGAGGTGCAAGTGACGGTAATTTTGCCGCAGCTACTGGTGTTCAAGTATTAGATGGTCTGGGTGCAGTTGGAGATGGTGCACACGCTGCACATGAATGGATCGACATAACAACCCTTGAAAGTCGGAGCGCATTTTTGCATGCCCTAATAGAGGATATTCTCAATGACTGATGGCCCGCTAATTGTTCAAAGTGATAAGACTTTACTTCTTGATATCGATCATCCTCTTTCAACTGAGTGCCGGCGAGCAATTGCGCCATTTGCTGAACTCGAAAGATCTCCTGAACACATTCATACTTATCGCTTAACGCCACTTGGATTATGGAATGCGCGTGCGGCAGGCCATGACGCTGAGCAAGTTATCGACACACTAATTAAATACTCACGTTATGCCGTGCCTCATTCAATTTTAATTGATGTCGCAGAAACAATGTCTCGCTATGGTCGTTTGCGATTAGAGGCCGATCCTGTTCATGGATTAATTCTCGTCACGACCGATACCGCCGTTCTGGAAGAAGTTATCCGCGCACGAAAGATTGCTCCACTTCTTGGTGCACGAATTGATGCTGAAACTATCGCTGTCCTGCCCAGTCAACGTGGAGCGATTAAGCAATCGTTACTTCGCTTGGGGTGGCCCGCTGAAGATTTTGCGGGATATGTAGATGGACAGGCGCATCCAATTGAGTTAGTTCAAAAAGATTGGAAGATACGTCCGTATCAAGAGCTAGCCGCGGAAGGGTTTTGGCATGGAGGCTCAGGAGTCGTAGTTCTCCCCTGTGGCGCCGGAAAAACAATAGTTGGTGCTGCGGCAATGGCCCACGCAAAAGCAACGACTTTAATTTTAGTCACAAATACAATTGCTGCTCGTCAGTGGCGAGAGGAACTTTTACATCGGACAACGCTTAATGAAGATGAAATTGGTGAGTACTCAGGAGCAAAGAAAGAGATACGTCCAGTAACTATTGCAACGTACCAAGTTATGACTAAAAAGAAGAATGGTGTGTACGCACACTTAGATCTCTTTGATACTCATGACTGGGGTCTGATTATTTACGATGAAGTTCATTTATTGCCTGCACCCATCTTTCGATTCACGGCCGATATCCAATCTCGTCGTCGCTTAGGTTTAACCGCAACACTTGTGCGCGAAGATGGCATGGAGGGTGAGGTTTTCTCCCTCATTGGTCCTAAGCGATATGACGTTCCTTGGAAAGAGATTGAATCGCAGGGTTACATTGCTCCGGCTGAGTGCATAGAAGTCCGTGTCAACTTAACGGAAGCAGAAAGGCTCTTGTACGCAACGGCCGAACCCGAGAATCGATATCGCACTTGTGCAACTACCCGGACAAAAAGAAACGTCGTTGAAGCTTTAGTTGAAAAACATGCAGGTGAACAGATCTTGGTAATCGGACAGTACATCGATCAATTGGATGAGCTCTCTGAAGTCCTTGGCGTTCCACTCATTAAGGGTGACACCCCAATTAAAGAGCGTGAAATTCTATTTAATAAGTTTCGATCTGGCGAAATTACATGTTTAGTTGTATCTAAAGTTGCTAACTTTTCAATTGACCTGCCTGATGCGACGATTGCGATTCAAGTATCAGGTGCATTTGGTAGCCGACAAGAAGAGGCGCAGCGTTTAGGACGAATTCTTAGGCCAAAGTCCGATGGCCGAAGCGCTAAGTTTTACTCGGTAATATCTCGAGACACAATTGATCAAGACTTCGCACAAAACCGTCAGCGCTTCTTAGCCGAACAAGGATATTCCTACAAAATTATTGATGCCGACGATGTTTTTCAAGGGAAGATCTGAAGCGTTCTGGATCGACTCTGAAAAAATCATGGTGCTCCCCATTGATATGAATTACTGGAACCTGCTCTCCATAAAGGCTCTCTAGCTTTTCATCTCCGTCTATGTAAATCTTCTCAACAGTAAAATCCAATTCGGAGCGCATTGATTCCAAAAGATCTAGAGCGACATGGCACAAATGACAGCCATGGCGGGTATACACAGTGATTCTGCAAGCATCAACCTTGTCAATTTGCTTAGAGAATTCAGTACCGCCGTTATTGACCATGGTGAAATCATCTCATCTTGATAGTGTTTGCGCTTATGCGGGCTTTCAACTTTAGGAAGATACGGGCGGCGGTCGTAATTACTGCACTCGCTGGATCACTTCTGAACGCCCCCACGGCCGAAGCCCTCTTCTTAAAAACTCCCGGGGTTCAATGGGGCCATATTTATGCAGGAACTAGCTCGGTTTCTACCACTACTCCCCGCACAAAATTCGCCGTTGGTACGGCTACATCAACTTTCAACGTTACATACAACAATTTTCCGGAGTGGGCTAAAAAAGAAGTTCAAGGCGCTGTCGATATCTGGTCGGCGAATTTCACTTCGTCCGTTCCAATTAGCGTGGATGCCTCATGGGGGCGTTCTAGTTCGTGGGGAATTCTCGGAAGTGCACGTCCGGTAAATTTCTTTTCATCTTTTGCTGGAGCACCAGATCCTTCACTTTGGTACGCGTCAGCTTTAGCTAATGCACTTTCAGGTAAAGATTTAGATAAAGCTAGCCCCGATCTTGTTATTCAAGTTAATTCAAGTGCTGGTTGGAATACACGCGGAGATGGATTGCCAACTACGCGGGAGTACGATTTAGTATCGGTTTTCTTGCATGAAATTGCGCATGGTCTCGGCTTTCTATCTAATGACGCCTACGATGCTAACTTCGGAGTTGCAAGCCTTGATCAACCAACTCCATTTGATGCATATGCTCAAACAACCGAAGGTCTTCGTTTAGCGGATTTACCAACACCATCACGAGAGCTAGCGCTTGCACTCACTTCCTCATTAGTGTGGTCAGGTGAAAATGCTATAAGAGCAAATGGTGGAGTTAAGCCAAAGTTGTACACCCCATCCCAATATGAATTTGGATCTTCTACAAGCCATTTAGATGAAGCGACATTTACTAATTCTGGACTGGACTCAGTAATGACTCCAAATTTAGAACCTGGAGAGATTTTTAAGGGTCCAGGTCCACTGCTTCTTGCGATGTTTGAAGATATGCGAACTAAGCCACCAGCGGGCATCGCCACCGCTTTGCCACAATCACCCCGCAATGTTCAAGCCTTTACCGCCGATGCCGCAGCGCTCGTATCATTTGACCCACCAGTAAATCTGCGAACTGCGCAAGTAAGTGAGTACATAGTTAAGAACATAAAGACAGGTGTGGAAAAGAGGGCAGTTTCAAGTCCTGTCGTCGTATCTGGATTAAAGAACGGAACTTCTTACACATTTAGCGTTGTAGCAAAAAATGTTTTAGGGCTTTCAGAGCCGGCAATCACGAAAGCTGTGATCCCGCAAACTGGCTGGAAGAGCACAGTTTTAGATAGTGCAGCCGATGGGAAGTCCGTTGCCAGCACAACTTTCAACGGTAAACCGGCAATTGCTTATACCGATTCAAAGAGCGGCGATTTAAAAATTGCAACCTTTGATGGCAGGATTTGGAAAAAGACAACCGTCGATGGCGCAGGTGGCACAGCTGGTCGCACATCAAACCCAATAAACAGCGGGGTTTCGCTGTGCGTCAATGGCAGTGGAACCAAGCAAACTCTTCATATTTTTTACAGTGATTCAACTGATAAAGATCTTCGCTATGCAGTATTTAATGGCAAGAGCTTTACTTTCGAAGTAGTCGACGGTGATGGTCCACAGGTTAATGACTATGAAGATCCAGTTCGTGTTCGCACGTCAAGTGATGTAAGCGTCACAAATGCTTGCGTAGCAACTGCCAGCGGTGTCCAGGTCTTTTATCGCGACGAGAGCCAAGGAATTCTTTTGGGGGCGGTAAAGGACAAGAACTCGCCTTGGATTTACGAGTTGGTAGATGGCGATCGTAAAACTGATGGACGATCCACCGGCGATGTGGGCTTTCATTTACAAGCCACCTTTGCTGATGCCAAAGTTTTTCTTCTCTACGACTCAGTGGTGAGTGTTAACCAAAAGAATGAGATCTCAGCAGGCGCGGTCCGGTTCGCAACTCGGTTTGGAAGTGATGCCACGGCATGGAGTTATCAAACTCTTGATGTATCCACAGATGAAGCATCTGTTTTTGGCTATGACGTAGCTTTAGCCAAAGTAAATGGTGACGTCATGGCGGCTTGGCTTGCAACATCTGCTGCCTCTTTTCCAAAACCCGATCAAATTCGTTGGGCCATGCTTAGTACGCCCCTAACAATTTCGAAGATGACCACTGAAGACTTTGGCGCACCAGGTGCTTACTTGTCTATTGATGCAAAGACCATCGTCTTTAACTGTCAGGATCGACTCTGCGCACTGGATACAAGTAAGAAAGCCGCTGGCCAATCTGCAATTCGTTTAGTTCGCAGCAAACAAGGTGCTGAGCCAACACAAACCGCCTGGGTCAATGTTAATAAAGTTAAATATTTACTTGCCACAGTTAGTAATAAATTAGCCTTACTAAAACCCTAATTACTAACGCTATAAATAGAGATTGTCTGAGCACTCTGTGTCAGACATAAAATCCCAAAAGCCTTAGAGTTCGTTATTGCAATAATTTCGTTCTGATCAGTGGGTGCGTATGATGCCTCAATAATTGAGCCTTTAGAATTGAATTTTAAAAGAATCGGTTGAGGCGTTTTCGGTGCCCACCTATTTAACTGTGCAATGGCTCCAGATGATGCAAATAACGCGTAAGTCGAGCCCTGGGTAAATACTGGACCGTTAGAGAGAAATCTATATGTCCAAGAGGGAACATAACTCTTTGTAAACTTAGTCACTGCACTCTCAATTTTCTTTCCAGTAACAACTTCGCCGCCAAGTAGAAAAGTGGGTGTAGCGCTATTCCAGTTTCGCTTAGCCTTACTGGCAGAGCTGCGAATCACGGTGAGAATCGTATTTGTTTTAGACAACTTAACGATTATGCCATCGATTATTCCAGCTAGTTTTTTACCGCCGATAGTTTCAGCACTGGCACCTGTAACAGTCGTACTTCCATCGACATTTCGTACTACGGAATCAAGAGTTGTTGATGTTTTACCGATAAAGACCGGTAGTCCGAACTCTCCTAACAAACTTACTGAGGTTACAAAGCCCACGCTGCCCTTTGATGCTCGAGCGATGCCAACTAGGGAAATCCCATTCTTGTCTACCGCGATTGCTCTAATGAGTACAGGCGAACTTTGTTGGGATGTGAAAAGAATTGGCTCTGTTGCACCAACTGGAATTTTCCATAGAGCTAAAGCGCTTAAATCACTGTGAAATACCTCTGGAACCGGGGTGACACCATCTGGATTGAGTGCAGGAGAGGGAGATGGTGCAGGCGTTGGGCGAAGAAGCGAAGTAGCACCTGCAATCCAAATGTTTCCTTCACCGTCAATAACTCCTGATGTTGCAATTGATGGTGAATTCGGATCTAGTGCGATATTCCACACTGTTTGACCGTTAACATCGATGGCACGAGCGAAAGAATTTTCACCTGATGTCCCATACAGAATTATCGACGTGCCAGCTACCAAGAATCCCGCGGTACCTTCGATATCACTTATAGATGTGAGTAACTTCAAAGGTTTAACGGCGACTTTAATCGGAGCCGAATGTGCCGGCGAAATTACTAAAAACGTTGAGATTAATACAAAAGATAAAAAACGCTTCACGCTAGTTCCTGCGAGCGGTTGCGCGCGGCCTTCATAGCTGTGGCAACCATTGTTGATATCTGATCAGTCTCAAATGATGCTAAAGCCGCCGCAGTTGTACCGTTAGGGCTTGTGACATTTTCGCGCAAAGTAGAGGCTGATTTTCCAGAATTTTCCAATAATTTGGCGGCACCGAGCATGGTCTGTACAGTCAACATTGTTGCGATTTCATGCGATAGTCCGAGCTCTTTAGCGCCATCCACCATGGCTTCGACGAATCTAAAAAAATAGGCCGGCCCAGATCCGCTAGTAGCGGTAACGGCATCTTGTAGTTCTTCATCAACTTCGATTACTTTACCGACTGCCCCTAAAAAGCCAAGAACAAATTCACGTTGTTCTGTAGTGACAAGATCGCAACATGAAATCGCTGACATACCGACTCCGACCAAAGTCGGGGTATTTGGCATAACGCGAATGACTGGGTTAGCGCCGGTGCCGATGAGATCAGCGATATAACTAATCTTCTTTCCAGCAACGAAGGAGACAACGAGGCACCCTGGGAGAAAATCTGCTTTTATCTCTTCTAATACTCCAGTTATATCTTGAGGTTTTACAACAAGAAGCAGCACTTGCGCAGTTGAAACGTTGTCGTCAATCTCGGCGACATTGATCCCGTATCTATTACTGAGTTCATCGCTTCGATCTTTTCGCTTTTCAGAGATAGTTATAACCTTCGGAGATACCCCATATGAAATTAGCGCAGCAATAATCGCTTCGCCCATTACTCCAGCGCCGATTACACCAACTGGTATCGACTTCGTCATTGTGCAAGCCTACCTGTTAAGCGTGTAGGCTCTGCGTCTATGTCCGAAGTGAAGCCAGGTTTTGCGCGCGATTGGGTTGAGTTCTCAGATCCATCCGACCCTGAGGAAATTTTTAAGTGCGACCTTACTTGGTTAACCTCTTATTGGACCTGTATTTATGGCGATGGTTGCCAAGGTGTTTTTAAGAGCCAACCAAATGCAGGTTGTTGTACCGAAGGTGCCATGTACACCGATGAAGATGATGAGGCACGCACTGATAAAGCCGCCGCATATTTAACTCCAGAAATGTGGCAATTTTATTCAGAGGCCCGCCCTAAGAAATTAGGTGCCAAGCTTCGCATCTCCGAAAAAGATGAGGATGGCGATCGTAAAACTCGCCGAGTAGAAGATGGCTGCATATTTTTAAATCGAAAAGGATATGAGGCTGAAGGTTACACAGGATCATTCGGCTGCGTACTTCACCACTTAGCTATTAAAGAGAAGAAGCACTTTGTGGATACAAAGCCTGATGTTTGTTGGCAGTTACCACTTCGTCGTAGTTTTGAAACTCGAGAAGTTGGCGAGCGCGAATACTCAATCACCGTAATTGGTGAGTACGAGCGTCTTGCATGGGGCGACGGTGGAGATGATTTTGATTGGTACTGCACCAGTAATACGGATGCCCATGTAGGTACCGAGCCCGTATACATTTCAAATAAATATGAACTTCAAAAACTAATGGGTGAAGTTCCTTACGCCGAACTTGCACGCCTGTGCGGTATACGTATGGCTGGAATCCGCGAGGCCCAGTCACGCTCGCTCCCACTCTTTGTAATTCAACATCCAGCAACGCTGGCCGCAGCCAAGAAATAGTCAGCCCTTAGTTCTAGGCTCTACTCATGGCTAAAGTCGAAAAGGATCCATTTCGCTGTACTGAGTGCGGTTGGGGTTCACAAAAATGGGTCGGGCGCTGTGGAGAGTGCCAAGCATGGGGCTGTGTCGAAGAGATTGCCGCACCTAAGAAACTCTCACTTGTGCCAGGCCGTGTTACACATACGGCAACGCCAATTGGAGACGTCGATCTTTCTGCCGCTCACGCGCGCCCCACTGGAGTATCTGAACTTGATCGAGTTTTAGGTGGCGGCTTAGTTCCAGGCGCGGCAATTTTATTGGCAGGTGAACCGGGCGTTGGTAAATCCACTCTACTTCTATCTGTTGCAGCGCAAACTGCATCTAAAGGTTTGTCTGCCCTCTATATAAGTGGTGAAGAGTCGGCTTCACAAGTTCGTTTGCGTGCCGAACGAATCAAAGCTATCGACCCTCTTTTGTATTTAGCATCTGAGACCGATTTAGGCGCAGTCATCGCACATATCGATGCCGTTAAACCACAACTCGTCATAATTGATTCAATACAAACCATTGGTAGCGCAACTGCCGATGGTTCACCTGGCGGTGTAACACAAGTGCGCGAAGTTGCTGGGGCGTTGATTCGAATCTGTAAAGATCGCGACATAACTTTATTATTAGTTGGTCATGTCACTAAAGACGGATCAATCGCAGGCCCTCGCTTGCTCGAACACATAGTTGATGTTGTCCTGCAGTTCGAAGGCGAGCGCCATTCGCGGCTGCGTTTAATTCGTGCCATCAAAAATCGTTTTGGTGCATCCGATGAAGTTGGTTGTTTTGATTTAAGCGATGCCGGCATCGAATCCGTGTTAGATCCGACAGGTTTATTTACTTCCCGGCACGCCGAACCTGTTCCTGGCACCTGCGTAACTGTGACACTTGAGGGTCGGCGTCCTTTACTTGCCGAAATTCAAGCCCTTGTTAGCCTGGGACGTGAAAATGATTTCGGAAACGCTCGCCGAGTAGTATCCGGTCTTGATTCTGCCCGTACATCAATGACGCTAGCGGTGCTCGAACTTCGTGCCGGTGTGCGAATTGGTGGACGTGATGTATATGCCGCAACCGTTGGCGGGATGAAGATGTCCGAGCCCGCCGCCGATTTAGCGCTAGCCCTGGCTGTCGCTTCTGCCGCTAAGGGCCTGGCTCTACCATCTGATTTAGTTGCGATAGGTGAAGTTGGCTTAGCCGGCGAGATTCGAAAAGTCAGCGGAGTAAATCGCCGATTGCAAGAGGCTTTTCGCTTAGGTTTTAAACGCGCATTGGTACCGGTTGGATCAGAGACAAAGATCGATGGCATGGAGATAGTTGAAGTATCACGCCTTGATCAAGCCCTCTCACGGGTAAAAATTACTGGCGAATGAATCCGCTTGAAAGGCCGATAGTTAATTGGTTTAAGAAAAACAAGCGTGATTTGCCTTGGCGTGATACTTCGCCATGGGGCGTCTTGGTGAGTGAATATATGTTGCAGCAAACTCCAGTCAACCGAGTATTACCTAAATGGATTGAGTGGATGGATCGCTGGCCTACACCAAAGGATTTAGCAGCGGCGACTCCAGCAGAACTAATTACCGCTTGGGGTCGACTTGGTTATCCGCGACGTGCTCTGCGTTTACATTCAGCTGCACAAGTTATTGCCAAAGATTTCAACAATGAAGTACCCGAGGATGAATTAACTCTTCGCCAACTACCGGGAATTGGTGAATACACTGCGGCGGCAATTTCTGCCTTTGCTTTTCAGAAACGCACACTTGTTATGGATGTAAATATTCGCCGATTGTTGACGCGCGTTATAGATGGCAATGAACATCCGACACCAGCACCTACTTCGAAGGAAAAGAACGAGCGCCAGGCTCTAGTTCCAGTCAAAGATGCACATCTTTGGGCAGCGGCGACTATGGAACTCGGCGCGGTAGTCTGCACTTCCAAGAATCCGAAGTGTGAACTATGTCCAATTATGGATATATGTAGTTGGCGGATACTTAGGTATCCAAAAACTGATCTGATTCGTAAATCTCAAAGTTGGCATGGCACCGACCGCAAATGTCGCGGCACAATTGTGCAGGCGCTTCGAGAAAATAACTCAATGACTGAAAACGCGATCAAGAAACTCTGGCCCGATGAATCACAAGTTGAAAAGGCATTAGTTACTCTTCTTGAAGACCAATTAATTCAGTCAATTTCCCGTAGCCGGTATAGACTTCCGCAGTGATTCGATATGCTCGTAAAGAGGATTCCCCGCGCATTCTTGCCCTTATTAAAGATCTTGCAGTGTATGAAAAAGCTCCATTAGAAGCTAAAGCTACACTCGAACAAATAGAAGCCTCACTCTTTTCACCTAATCCGCAGGCCTTTTGCCATGTTGTCGAAGTTGATGGAGTTGTTGTTGGAATTTCAATCTGGTTTCTAAATTATTCAACGTGGCTTGGTAAACCAGGGATTTATCTTGAAGATCTGTATATAGATCCCGTCTACCGCGGAAAAGGCTTTGGTCTCGCACTTTTAAAAGAGCTCGCAAAGATATGTGTCGAGCGCAATTACGAGCGGCTGCAGTGGTGGGTCCTGGATTGGAACGCGCCCGCGATTGAGTTCTACAAATCCCTTGGTGCTGTTCCCATGGATGACTGGACCGTATTCCGAGTTAGTGGAGATGCGCTAAAAAAATTATCTAGTAACCTGAATTAATTTGGGTACAGAAGATTTTGCATCATTTATATAGAAATTAATTTCCTTGATCGCCCCTTTAATCCCCCAAGGAAGTGATTGATAAATGGGTGATAAAAGTTTCACTTGTGCATTGGTTTCATTCATAACTGGAAGATGGAGTATCCCATCTATCAATTGGCACTTAGAGTGCTCTCTAGAAACGACACCGTTAATCTCTGAAATTTGGAATTTTGGGATCTTGATTTGATACAAACTTCCCTGTCGAATATTCAAATACTCGTCATCTATATCGTGAGGATTTGTCTTAAAAGAGGCCCAGAAACCCAGAATTAGTAAAATTGTCAAAATTCCCAAGATCAAGAGGAAAATTCTCAGTTTTTCATTTGAGACCAATAACTCTATTGCCACAATTTCACTGACAGAGAGAAACTGCACCATCCACAGCATGCCATTTTGCATTTCACCGTAATTGAATGCCAATCCACTTTTGATTTTCTGGCTCAAATTCTTCTTGTCGCTGAAAATCCGCCAAAATGAACGATAGTTTCCAAGTTCAAAATCCAAGATGGTGGCGATTTTCGGAGGGAGTAAGGAGTGCAGTTCTTTTAGGAAAATCCTGGCTTTACCCATGGTTCTATTTTAACCTGATTGATTCAGGCGTAATTCAGTTAGTAGAGAAAATGGTTCTTAATTACCGGTTCGGGGTACGACGCCCTTTAAGAAACTGAGCGCGAGCAACACCAAACCAAGTAGTAGTTCAACAACGCCAATGGTCATGAGCGGAGTAATCAGGGTGGTCGCTGCAATAGGAATTGCCTCGCGAGCTAAAGTCTCAACCGCTGTAGCCGCCTGATTCTTCACAATCACCGTTGCCACAGTATTTAGGATGACAAGAAATAGTCCAACACTTAGCACAATAATTCCGGGCACTCGAAGCGCTGAACGTAGAGAATTTGCAAAGCGCAGATATAGAAAAAGAGTAATTATTGAAAGGCTGAGAAGTAGCCAGAGTCCAAGAGTGAAATAGGACTTAATTTTCGAAGCACTCAAGTCGCCAGTTTGGGGCTTTAATTTAATTGGTTTTATTTTGTCGAGTTCTTTGCTCAGCTTGGAAAATTGTGGATTAACCGATTCAAATATGGGCAAGGCCAGTTTAACAATAGGTTTCACATCAATACTTTGTCGTTCCTTTGCAGCATTTATGTAAAAGTTGTAGGCGATATCGGATATCGACTCAATTTCCTTTTTGAAGACCGGGTTATTTAAGATGACTGTCACCGCAGTTGAGATTTGTGGAGCTTTTTCAATAAGGAGTTTGCGCGCATCTCCTTCTGCCGACTCAAGTGTTTTGGAAACGAAGTAGTCGCCAGCATTTTCTTTGAACGAGGTGCTTGAAAGCAATGCATCAATTACCTTGTTAGCCGGGTTTCCAACGCCGATTGAAAGGTAGATACTTCCTACGATCGAAAGCAGGGTAAAAAAGATTGTGAAGAAGATTGCAGATGGAACCGCTCCGCCACGTTTAGCCTTTAGCAGGAAGTTCTTTTTAGTTTTTGTCACAGGCAACCTAACTTTGTTGCCTCACTGTACTGGAGGGTTTAAGCGGTAGGAGCCTCTTCGGTTAAATCTCCAGGTGTGTCAGGAGTTTCAACTTTTGGAGCACCTTTAAAAGTAAAGATAGCTTCAGCGCCTTCACCCTCAACATCTACAACGATAATTTCGCCGGCTTTAAGTTCACCGAACAAAATTCGCTCAGAAAGTGCATCTTCGATTTCACGTTGAATTGTGCGTCGAAGTGGGCGGGCACCAAGAAGTGGATCGTAACCACGAGCGGCCAGAAGATCCTTAGCCGTTGGAGTTAATTCGATTCCCATATCCTTTGCCTGTAAGCGATCATCAAGATTCTTAATCATTAGGTCAACGATTTGAATAATCTGATCCTTAGTCAACTGGTGGAACACGATTACATCATCGATACGGTTCAGGAACTCTGGGCGGAAGTGAGTTTTGAGTTCATCATTTACTTTGCCCTTCATTCGCTCGTAATTAGTCTGCTCGTCATCGCTATTGGCAAAACCAAGACCAAGGCTCTTTGAAATATCGCGAGTACCGAGGTTTGTGGTCATGATGATGACAGTGTTCTTAAAGTCAACGGTGCGTCCCTGTGAATCTGTTAGACGTCCATCTTCTAGAACTTGAAGAAGTGAGTTAAAGATATCTGGGTGTGCTTTTTCAATCTCATCGAAGAGAACAACTGAGAAGGGACGACGGCGCACCTTTTCAGTGAGCTGTCCACCTTCGTCATAACCAACATATCCTGGAGGTGCACCGAATAAGCGAGACGCTGTATGGCGCTCTGAGTATTCAGACATATCGAGTTGAATCAACGCATCTTGATCTCCGAATAAGAAAGCTGCAAGGGTGCGTGAGAGTTCAGTTTTACCAACACCTGATGGACCGGCGAAGATAAATGAGCCACCTGGGCGGCGTGGATCTTTAAGCCCGGCACGCGTGCGACGGATCGCTTGTGAGAGCGCTTTGATTGCCTGCTCCTGACCGATTACACGGTTATGAAGTTCGTCCTCCATGTGCAATAAGCGTGCAGTTTCTTCTTCAGTCAACTTGAATACTGGAATGCCGGTCGAAATCGAAAGGACCTGCGCGATGAGCTCTTCATCAACTTCAGTAACTTTATCTAAATCAGTTGCTTTCCAATTCTTTTCTGCTTCATGCTTTTCAATGATTAGCGCTTTTTCTTTGTCGCGAAGTGCCGCGGCCTTTTCAAAATCCTGACCATCGATTGCCGACTCTTTTTCTTTGCGAGCATCAGCGATTTTGTCATCGAATGCACGTAGTTCAGCCGGGGCGGTCATACGTTTAATGCGAAGACGTGAACCAGCCTCATCAATCAGATCAATCGCCTTATCTGGCAAGAAACGATCGGAAACATATCGGTCGGCAAGATTTGCCGCTGCTGCAAGTGCACCGTCGGTAATAGATACGCGGTGGTGAGTCTCATAGCGATCGCGAAGCCCCTTTAAAATTTCAATAGTATGCGCAACTGATGGCTCTTTAACTTGAATTGGTTGGAAACGACGCTCAAGAGCAGCATCTTTTTCAACATGCTTTCGGTATTCATCAAGTGTGGTCGCACCGATTGTCTGTAACTCTCCTCGTGCAAGCATTGGCTTGAGAATACTGGCCGCATCGATTGCACCTTCTGCAGCACCAGCGCCAACGAGTGTATGAATCTCGTCGATAAAGAGAATGATGTCGCCACGAGTTTTAATCTCTTTAAGAACTTTCTTTAGACGCTCTTCGAAATCTCCGCGGTATCGACTACCGGCAACAAGTGCACCTAAATCAAGTGAGTACAACTGCTTATCTTTCAAAGTCTCTGGAACATCATTCTTGTAAATAGCTTGCGCAAGACCTTCGACGACGGCAGTCTTACCAACACCTGGCTCGCCGATTAATACTGGATTATTTTTAGTACGGCGAGACAAAACCTGCATGACTCGCTCAATCTCATTTTCGCGTCCGATTACTGGATCTAACTTTCCCTCACGAGCAGCCTGTGTGAGATTTCGGCCAAATTGATCTAGGACCAATGAAGTCGATGGAGTTCCTTCTGCGGGTCCGCCTTGCGTGACCGCTTCTTTTCCTTGGTAGCCGGAAAGCAGTTGAATTACCTGTTGACGTACGCGATTTAAATCAGCGCCAAGCTTTACAAGAACTTGTGCGGCGACGCCTTCACCTTCGCGGATGAGTCCTAACAAAATGTGTTCAGTGCCGATGTAGTTGTGGCCAAGTTGTAGCGCTTCACGCAGAGAAAGTTCTAGGACTTTCTTGGCGCGAGGAGTAAAGGGGATATGTCCACTAGGTGCCTGTTGTCCCTGTCCGATAATCTCTTGGACCTGTGCGCGAACGTCTTCAAGTGAGATGCCTAAAGATTCAAGTGCCTTAGCGGCAACGCCTTCGCCCTCGTGGATGAGCCCAAGCAGAATGTGCTCGGTACCGATGTAGTTATGGTTGAGCATGCGAGCCTCTTCTTGGGCCAGCACAACTACTCGGCGAGCTCTATCTGTAAAGCGCTCAAACATTGGCGTACTCCTTCTTATTCGATTCATTAAGCCTAATACCTGATGGCGCTTAGCCGCGAGGCGGAATGGCTTTGATAGTTATAACCCCAGTGGTGGGGCTTTTATGCCCACATTAGCCCTATATCTAGGCCAGAATCTTCAACATTCTCGTATTTCCAAGCGTGTTTGGCTTAGCCGATTCAAGATCTAAAAATTCGGCCACTCCGGCATCATAGGAGCGTAAAAGCTCGGCATAGACATCAGGGGCAACTGGTGTGCCCTCAATTACTTCGAAACCGTGGCGGCCAAAAAACTCTGTTTGAAATGTAAGACAGAAGATTTTTTCAACTCCAACTTCGCGAGCGCGTTCAATAATTGACTCCAAAATTTGATGACCGATCCCCTGATTGTGTAGGCCCTCCTGAACTGCAACGGTTCGGACTTCAGCTAAATCCTCCCAAAGAATATGCAACGCCCCGCACCCGACTAAAACATCATCTCGCTCGGCGACAATAAACTCTTGAACGCTTTCATAAAGCGTGACGGTCTCTTTAGAGAGCATTTGACCAGGAGCGGCATATGTATCGACAAGTTTGCGGATTGCTTTCACATCTTTGGTTTTTGCAGGGCGAATAACGAGCATTTTTAATCGCTTTCTGGTTTTACTAACGGGAACAAAATGGTTTCACGAATTCCAAGTCCGGTGAGTGCCATAAGTAAACGATCTACTCCCATTCCCATTCCACCCATGGGAGGCATTCCAAACTCCATTGCACGTAGAAAATCCTCATCCACTTGCATCGCTTCAAGATCACCCTTGGCACCTAAAGATGATTGCTCGACTAAACGTTCACGTTGAATTACTGGATCAATTAGTTCGGAATACCCAGTAGCTAATTCAAAACCATCGACATATAAATCCCATTTTTCGGCAACACCTGGAAGATCGCGATGTGCACGTACAAGTGGCGAGGTGTCGACAGGGAAACCCATAACGAAAGTAGGTGCAATTAACTGGTCCTTTGCTACATGCTCGAAAATCTCTTCCGCTAACTTGCCTGTAATCCATTTAGGGTCAATTTTTATGCCGAGCTGTGTTGCAATAGTTTTTAGCTCCGGCAGTGGAGTAAGGGCTGTAACGTTTTGTCCAACAGCTTCAGAGATGGCTTCATACAGCGAGATTTCACGCCACTTCCCGCCCAGATCGGCCTGACGGCCATCGTGATGTGTGACGATGTGAGAACCAGAAACTGCCATTGCTGCGTTCTGAACAAGGGTTCGTGTTAAATCGGCAATTGATTTCCAGTCACCATAGGCCTGATAACTCTCGATCATGGCAAATTCTGGCGAATGTGATGAATCCGCGCCTTCATTACGGAAATTACGATTGATTTCAAATACGCGTTCAATCCCACCTACGACACAGCGTTTTAGAAATAGTTCGGGGGCAATACGTAAATAGAGATCCATGTCGTACGCATTCGAAAATGATTTAAAAGGCCGAGCGGTAGCGCCACCATGCATTACTTGAAGCATTGGCGTTTCGACTTCGATGAAATTCGCCTTCGCAAATGTATCCCGCAGAGAAGTCATAACTGCCGGTCTTAAACGGGCATTCGCGCGCGCCTCAGGACGAACTATTAAATCCACATACCGCATACGAACGCGCGTTTCTTCTGACATTGGTTTGTGATCATTCGGTAGGGGCCGTAAAGATTTGGATGCCAATTTCCATGAATTAGCAAGGATTGAAAGTTCGCCACGTTTAGAAGTAATTATCTCGCCAGTAACGGAAACTATGTCGCCTAAATCAATATCAGATTTCCAAGAATCAATCGATTCTTGTCCTACTTTATCCAGGGAAAACATCGCTTGAAGTTCGGTGCCATCACCCTCACGAAGAGTTGCAAAACAAAGCTTTCCTGTATCGCGCTTAAATATTATTCGTCCTGTGAGACTTTCAGTGATACCCGTTGTAGAATCAATCTCTAGCCCCGCATGCAATTCTCGAACTTCTAATAAAGATTTTGTCCTTGGCACAGAAACGGGGTATGGCTCAGTGCCGCTTTCAATGAGCGCCGCCCTTTTTTCGCGACGAATACGCAACTGCTCAGGCAAATCCTCTTCAGGGGTTAGATTTTCATCGCTCATAATGGGATGAAGTCTAACGGCTCATGCATTTCGTTCGTGAATTAAACGAAGACCAATGAGTGTTAAATCTGGTTCGTGATCGGTAATAGTTTCTGAAACCCCAATAATTAATGGTGCTAATCCGCCCGTTGCAATAACTTTTGGCGTACCGGAATATGACTGGGCTAACTCAGCGCATATTCGGTCAACTAGGCCATCAACTTGGCCTGCAAAGCCGAAAATAGTGCCCGATTGTAAAGCTTCGACAGTATTTTTACCGATTACATTTTTAGGTCGAACTAACTCGACTTTACGTAACTGTGCAGCGCGAGCGGCTAATGCATCTACTGAAATCTCTATCCCGGGTGCCAGAGCGCCACCCAAGAACTCTCCTTTGGGTGATACAACATCGAGATTTGTTGATGTTCCAAAATCCACAACGATAGCCGGACCTCCAAAAATTGTGTGAGCTGCTAGCGTATTTACGATTCGATCTGCACCAATCTCCTTTGGATTATCTACTAGTAATGGGACTCCGGTTTTTATGCCTGGCTCAACAATTGTTGTTCGAACATCGGAAAAATAATCATCAATCATGCTTCGAAGTTCGCGAAGCGTTGCTGGAACAGTTGAACAGATAGACAGGCCTGTAACGGTAAAATCCTCAACTAAAGAGCGATACTGCAGCCAAAGCTCATCGGCAGTACTTCGCGGATCTGTCTTTACCCGCCACGAACGAATTAGATTTTCCTCTTCAAAAATTCCAAGAACAGTATTTGTATTTCCCACATCGATTGTCAGTAGCATTAGGCACCCATTCGCATATTATCTATTAAACGCACACCATCGATCCAACCGGCGATAATTGCACGCTTGTGTTTTGTTAAATCTGATGCAAGAGAGAAATTCTCCTCATCGATAATTGCTGCATAATCACATCTGAATCCGGTATCTGTAGAAATTGTTGTATCGATAATCTCTTGCGCGATTGCAATGGTAGGTGCTAATCGAGCTGCAGCCATGGCTCGATAAATCACATTTGCACTTACTCGACCGGTTTCACTCAAACGTACATTTCGAGAAGAAAGTGCTAAACCATCAAACTCGCGCACTGTTGGAACACCGATGATTTCAACTCCACTATCCATCGCTCTAATAATCTGAAGCTGCTGGAAATCTTTCTCACCAAAGACCGCTGCCTCTGGTTTTACGATTTCAAATAGACGGCTTACAACGGTTACTACGCCGTCAAAATGACCTGGCCGAGATTTTCCTTCATAGAGTTCGCCAATTGCACTTGCTTTTAACGGATTAATCTGGCTTGGATAAATTTCTTCGTAATCTGGCATCCAAACCTCAGTCGCACCAGCCAGTGTTGCTAATTGAATATCTCGTTCGGGGCTACGAGGATATGCGGCAACATCATCGGCGCTTTCAAACTGCAGGGGATTAACAAAAATGCTAACTACAACATCTTGGCTCATACTTCGTGCGCGTTTAATTAACGCTTGGTGACCCTTATGCAGGGCGCCCATCGTTGGCACTAATACGCTCATGTGGCTCCAGTCCTTTCAGGTACCGGGCGAAGTAATAAAAGTTTAAGGGTTAAGCGGCAATTGCGCCAAAAGTTGATCGACGCGGCCATGAGAAAGTAAAACTGCATCGGAATCAATTTCAAGCCAGGGCTCCAATACAAATCTGCGCTCGTGCGCACGGGGGTGCGGGAGCTCTAACTCAGTACTCTTACTCAAAAGTCCCCCAAATTGGATGAGATCTAAATCGATTGTTCGTGGTCCCCAATGTTCACTTCGCTCACGACCTAGGCTTTTTTCGATGCCCTGCAAAAGGGAGAGTAAATCCAAAGCGGGGAGTTCGCTCTCAATAATGCATACTGCATTTAGATAATCGGGTTGTGCAGGCCCACCAACTGGTGCAGTTTTGTAGAACGAAGAAACACTAATAACTTTGGTGGACTCTCGCAAAAGTGATAAAGCTATTTCTAAATTCTCCAATGGATTGCCAATATTGGCACCTAAAGCAATAACCGCTTTCATCGAGTTCGAGTAATCTGCACCGCAATATCTTTTAGCGAGGCAGATACTGGTGCCTGAGGTTTGTGGACTGTAACTGAGACAGAATCAACTCTTGAATATGAATTTAAAATTCGCTCAGCAATGCGGCCAGCAAGTTTTTCAATAAGAGATACTGGATTAGTTGTAATTTCAGTGACTACCAAATCGGTGATCTCGGCGTAATTAACTGTGTCATCAATAGAATCACTTTGCGACACCGCTTGAAGATCAACATTTAAAACTACATCTACAAAGAAATCTTGACCATTCGTGCGCTCATGCTCGAAGAGGCCGTGGTATCCAAAGCCATAGACTCCAGTAAGTAGAATTTGATCGCTCATATCGATATCACATCTTTATGGGGCTTCACAGAGTGAACTCTAACTCCCCAAATGCCTGTTGTAGAGAGGCGCTTTGTTAGGGCGATACTTGCCGCTTCGCGTTCATCGGGCGTATCCCCTCCCAAGAAGCGTTTACGTGAAGCACCGACTAATACTGGATATCCAAGCTCTACAAACTCTTCAATGTGATCAATAATCTCCCAGTTGTGGTGTGCATCTTTAGCAAACCCAATACCCGGATCAATTATTAATTTGTCATGACTGATTCCTGCATCCAACGCGGCAGTAATTCTCCCCTGAAGTTCAGCGATAACTTCGCGAACAACATCGTGGTAAATGGCCATTGCGTTCATCTCTTTAGATTGTCCTCGCCAGTGCATTGCAATGTAGGGAGTTTTTAGCTCTGCCGCAGTCGCGAGCATCTCTGGATCTGATAATCCCCCACTCACATCATTAATAATGTGCGCCCCGGCGGCTATCGCAGCTCTTGCTGTGCTTGCGCGCATAGTGTCGATACTAAGTTGTACTCCATCCTTAGCGAGTTCAGTTATAACGGGAATTACACGCGCTAACTCTTCTGCCTCACTCACGCGATCAGCGCCAGGACGTGTTGATTCGCCTCCGATATCGATGATGTCAACGCCCTCAAGAATCATTTCGCGTGCGCGCTCCACTGCCTTGTTAAAAGAGTCATAGCGTCCACCATCGGCAAATGAGTCAGGGGTTATATTGAGAATTCCCATAACTAACATCGTGTTTACCGATTTGTAATAAGACTAATTGCCTCTGCACGTGTAGCAGCATTTAATAACGCGCCACGAACCGCGCTAGTGGTTGTTCTAGCCTGTGACTTTTTGACTCCGCGCATCGACATACACAAATGCTCACAATCAATAATGACAATAACTCCCAGTGGGTCGAGAATTTCAACAAGAGCATCGGCGATTTGAGTAGTTAAACGCTCTTGCACTTGAGGACGTTTTGCATAAACATCGACGAGCCGGGCTAACTTTGAAAGACCGGTGATTTTACCGCGAGGAATATATCCAATATGTGCAACGCCATGAAATGGAGTCAGGTGATGTTCGCAATGTGAAAAAACTTCTATATCTCTAACTATCACTAACTCTTCATGACCGATATCAAAAGTTGTTGTCAGCACATCTTCAGGGGCTTGCCAGAGGCCGCCAAAATTTTCCTTCATCGCACGAGCAACACGTGCCGGAGTATCTACTAAACCCTCTCTATCTGGATCTTCACCTAAAGCTAATAAGAGTTCGCGCACTGCACGCTCAGCTCGTTCCTGATCATAAGGTCCAGATGCGCGTCCATCATTAATAGAGACTTTACTTATCGACACTTGTAGCCTTCTTACGACGTGTAGTCTTCTTCACTTCTTCAACAGGTTCATCTACTCGCACTGGAACCTCCACTGGTGGTTGATCCGATGGAAGACGAGTAATCGAACCAGTCCAAGCTGGACGAGCAGTAACTGATTTAACTTTCTTAAATATCTCTGCAATTTCATCCTTATTGATTGTCTCTTTTTCAAGTAGTACTAGGACCATTTCATCCAAAATTTCGCGATTTGCCACCAAAATATCAAAGGCCTCTTGATGTGCATTCTCAATGAGTTTGCGGATCTCACTATCGACTAAACCGGCAAGACTCTCCGAATAATCACGCTGATGTCCATAATCACGACCCATAAATGGTGCATCACTATTTGCACCTAACTTAATAGCACCAATTGCTTCAGTCATTCCATATTGGGTGACCATTGCGCGTGCCAATGCCGTTGCTTTTTCGATGTCGTTTGAAGCACCTGTTGATGGATCATGAAAAATCAATTCCTCGGCTGCACGACCGCCAAGAGAATAGGCCAACTGATCTAGAAGTTGATTTCGCGTGGTTGAGTATCGATCCTCATCGGGGAGAATCATTGTGTAACCAAGTGCTCGACCACGCGGCATAATAGTAATTTTATGAACCGGATCTGTGTGCGGAAGAGCATGCGCAACTAATGCATGTCCGCCTTCGTGATACGCCGTCACTCGACGTTCATCATCACTCATAATGCGTGACTTGCGTTGCGGCCCGGCCATCACTCGATCAATGGCTTCGTCAAGCTCGGTATTTGAAATTAATTTCTTTTCCTCTCGAGCAGTTAAGAGCGCCGCCTCGTTGAGTACATTTGCGAGATCGGCACCAGTAAAACCTGGAGTTCGACGTGCATAATCAATAAGTTTGACATCACTACTCAACGGCTTATTTTTCGCGTGAACGGCCAAGATTGCTTCTCTCCCCTTTAAATCCGGTCGATCCACGGCAATTTGACGATCAAAACGCCCAGGACGAAGCAGTGCAGGATCTAAAACATCTGGCCTATTGGTTGCAGCAATCAAAATTACCTGGGTATTTTCTTCAAAGCCATCCATCTCAACTAAGAGTTGGTTGAGCGTCTGTTCGCGCTCATCATGTCCGCCACCCATACCGGCACCGCGCTGGCGTCCAACTGCATCGATCTCGTCAACAAAAACTATTGCTGGAGCATTTGATTTTGCCTGCGTAAATAAGTCGCGTACGCGCGCAGCACCGACACCAACAAACATTTCTACAAAGTCAGATCCTGAAATTGAGTAAAAAGGTACTCCCGCTTCTCCTGCAACGGCACGTGCAAGTAGAGTCTTTCCAGTTCCTGGAGGGCCAAATAGCAACACGCCCTTTGGAATTTTCGCACCAAGTGCTCCGTATTTATCGGGATTTGCTAGAAAATCCTTGATCTCCTGGAGTTCAGCAATTGCTTCTTCTGCACCTGCAACATCTTTGAAGGTGGTTTGTGGTACATCATTACTCTGAAGCTTTGCGCGAGATTTACCAAATTGGAAGACTTTATTGCCACCCCCCTGCGCACGGCTCATCATCCAAAAAAAGAGAAAACCAATTAATAAAAATGGAATGATTGAAAAGAGAAATGAAACAAGGAGTGATTGGGATGGGACGCGTACATTCCAGCCTTTTGAGGGTGGATTAGAGGTAAGTGCATCAATAATTGTTGGCTCTTGGTTAGCAACATACGAAGCTTCTACTTTGCTCTCACCATCAATTGTTGAGCCGGGCTTTAAGATTAAGCGAAGCTTTTGATCTTTATCAACAACTTCGGCAGACTCCACATTTGACTGAGAAATTGCATCTAACGCTTGAGATGTTTCAATTTGAGCGTAACGATTTCCCGCAGATGTAATTTGACCGAAGATGGTGACTGCAAAGATAGCGACCAGAATCCAAAAAAGTGGTCCCCGAAATATTTGACTTGTGCGGGTAGTAGGTTTCTTGGAAGATGAGCCTCCTGTAAAACTTTTTTTCAGTGGGCTAATTTTTTCTTTCTTTTTTACGGGAGGCTTAGTCGCTGACATAGTATGGATTTCTCGTTTCTTGAAGGATCTATGAATACATGTGCTTAGCAAGCACACCTATGAATGGAAGGTTGCGATATTTTTCATCAAAATCGAGACCATACCCAACAACAAAATCTGTTGGAATTTCAAATCCGACATATTTAACATTCACATCAACTTTTGCCGCTTCAGGCTTACGTAAAATTGAAAGAATTTCAACACTTCCAACTCCTCGCGATTCAAGGTTTGCCTTGAGCCAAGAGAGAGTTAATCCCGAATCAACAATGTCTTCAATGATTAAAACATTTCTTCCTGTTATGTCACGATCTAAATCTTTTAGAATTCGGACTACTCCACTAGATTTTGTTCCAGATCCATATGATGAAACGGCCATCCAATCCATTTCGACGTGGCGTTGCATTGCACGTGAAATATCGGCCACTGCCATTACGGCACCTTTGAGAACACCAATCAATAAAAGATCTCTTCCTTCGTAATCTTTATCAACGCGCGCGGCAAGCTCTTTTATCTTTGCTTGCAACTCTTCTTCAGTGACGACAACGCGCTCGATCTCATGTGCAACTCCAGCTAAATCCACGAGGGCTCCCTTTGGGTCAGATACGTAAGAGCGAAAGTCTGCCCGAAAAACGCTCAACCTTCACACCACCGGGCAGGTGAGCGGCCCCTTGCCCGCTCCAGGCAGTGATTAACGCCTCAATTGAGCCCACATGGTCAGCGGAAATCGAGCCCGATGGAGCTCCTGCAGCATAAATTGCCGCCCGAATGATCCGACTTCGGATAGCCCGAGGCAGATTAGCTAAGTAATCACATGCTAAATCACTCAAATCCATCTGCTTGATTTCTCGCTCCGCCCAAGCATCAAGGGCATCTGCATCGTGGCGCAAAAGCTCGGCGCTCCGAGCAAGCGCATCAGAAATTCCAGGCCCGATCGTCTTTTCAAGGATAGGGATCGCTTGCATTCGGACACGAACTCGCGCAAAGTTTAAATCTGAATTATGGGGATCGGTCCATGCCAATAAACCAGCCTCTTGACACATGCTCACGGTTTGTTCGCGTGTAATAGAAAGTAGTGGTCGAATATATTTTCCATTCCTTGCCGCCATACCTGAAAGTGAGCGAGTACCTGAGCCACGTGCCAGACCTAGCAAAACGCTTTCGGCCTGATCATCGCGTGTATGTCCCAAAAAGATTGCCGCTGCATTCAATGCGGTACCTACCGAATCCAATGCCGCATATCTTGCTCTGCGCGCAGATGCTTCTAACCCATCAGTGATTTCGACTGAAATCTTTTCAATTGTGGTTTCAACACCGAGGGATTTCATTTGTTCAGCAACTTTGAAAGCCTGAACCCCAGATTCAGATTGAAGTTGGTGATCAATGGTTACCGCGTGAAGTTGGATAGCAAACTTTGGTACTTCCAGCGAGAGAGCGTATGCAAGAGCTAAAGAATCAGCCCCACCTGAAACCGCGACAATTATTAAATCACCGGCTTCAAATGTTTCGAGAATGCTTCTAACTGCACTCCTAATTGCCGGTGTACTTGATTCCATATGTTAAGACTAGACCCGACCACCAAAAGGCATAAGGCCCTTGACACTATAAATATTTGAGTACAACAAGCCTGCATTTTTTGAATTTGCCTCCCACATCATTCCGTTACCGGCATAGATCGTAATGTGGTGAATAGTTGAAATTGTGCCCTTGTACGAATAAAACAATAGATCCCCAGGCACTAGAGCATTGAGTGAAACATGCATCGTATAACCCGAATAAAGCGCCGAGTTAAGTCGATCCCAATTTGGCCAGCCAAGCCCAGCGAATCTATACGCGGCATAAACAAGACCTGAGCAGTCAAAAGAATTTGGTCCCTCATCACCCCACACATAAGGCTTGCGAGCTAAAACTTGTTTCTTTGCAAACTCCACGGCTTTAAGGCGTTGGGTCTCTGAGGTGCGAAAAGTTGATTTCCCTTTAAAACCTCTATCAGGCCAAATTTTCGCTTGTCCCGCGGTCTGTGTTGCTTGATTAGCTTGTGCCTCTTCTAAGAGAGCTAACTGGCGCTGTTGCTCAAGTGTTGTTCGTACTTTTCTAGCACTTAGCAACTCTTTCATGAGTTGATCTTGAACTTTCTGTAACTTAGCAACTTCTTTCGCCTGTTCGGCTTTCGCGTCATCGGCGACTTTCTTAGCTGCTTCAACTTTATCCGTTGCCCTTTGTTGTACCGTGGCTGCATCATCGGCGGCTAACTTTGCTGCTCGTGCAATTACTTCTGCCGCCTTAAATCGCTCCAAAGCAACTGTATTTTTTGAACCTAGCGTACTTAAAGTACTGAGTTGATCCATTAGATCCTGTGGTCCATTGGCACTGAGCAGCGGTTCAATATCACTCATGCTTCCGCCCAAAATATATGCATTCGATGCAAGTCTTCCAATAACATTATGCGCTTGATTGACTGCGGTTGCCGTCTTGGCTGCATATTTTGCCGCCGCTCGTGCAGCAGCTTCAGCAGTTGCTAACTCTCGTTGTGCCTGCACATATGAGGCGGTGGCGGCATTTGCCTTCGCTGTTAATGTCCGAAGGTCTTGATTTGCAGCTGCCAATTTTGCCGCTTGAGCCTCGGCCACTTTTTTTCGCTCTTCTTCAATCTTTTTTGCTGCTTCAATTTGAGCAAGAGATGGCTTTGGGCTCTTTGCAAATGCTGGCGCAGATACCAGCATCAGTGCAGCAATCAGAGCAAGTGAAACCGCCCTATTTTTTTTCAACTCAAGACCTCCGGGGGAAGACCTTAAGAATAAATGAACTATCTTAAAAAAGAGGGGTAAACGGTGGTGGTGTCTTCAATTAGATACATCACGGCGTACAAACAAGATAGAAGCAACTAAGGCTCCAACTGCCACGTATAAGCTCCCGACCGTTAATGCATGTGAGTACTCAATTCCACTACCTATACCGCTAGGTGCGCCTCCTGATGCGATTGCTGCTAGTTGTGCCCCTGGCATCCACTCTTCTAGTGAGTTTTTTACGGCAATCAGAAGATTTTCAACGATTAGCAGCCATAAAACTCCGAAAGATATCGCGCTGATTGGAGAACGCAAGAGCAAACCTAAAACCATGCCAATTGTTCCAAATCCTATGACGGAGATAATTATGTTGATGAAGGTCGTCATTAACGCTTGTCGTCCGTCAGCGCCAAACCAGAGATCAGTTGAGACATTGGCTCGAGGAGCTAAAATCACAGATGCTGCAATACTGATAATCGCTGAAAGAATAATCATCACAAAGGCAAAGAAACCCATCGCTATAAATTTTCCAGCAAGCACACGTAAGCGACCCGGTTGGCGAACCAAGATATTTCTTAGAGTTCCATATGTGTACTCCTGCGCAGTTTGTGCAGCAAAAACACAAAGCGCGATTATTCCCAGAAACCCACCAACACTGCCAAAACCTTGAACTCCACCAGTGGCAAGGGAAAGAACTTCCCGAGTCACAACGCGACCACGATCAGAGTTTCCTTGAGGAGAATCTATTAGCAAGAATAAGAGTGATGAGAATAAGGCACTAAAAAATACGACGGCACCCATAGTTCCGAGAAATAGAGTTGGGCGGCGCAGTTTTCTAAGTTCGGATAAGACAACATTCCACATTATTTTTCACCTGTCATTTCAAAGAAAGTCTCTTCAAGATTTGGAAGTTGCGGAGTCAGCTGCGAGAGTGTGATTCCGGCATCAAATGCTGCACGATTGAATTCCAAAGCCCATTCAGCTGGTCCTTCAACATGGACTGCACTATCTCTAATTATTGCGCGGTGTCCAGCCGCCTCTGCAATCGCTAGCAAAGTTGCGAGTTGGCTATCGTTAGCGCCCTTAGCAATGATTACAGGTTGCTGATCGAGCATTAAATCAGTCATTTTTCCTGTAAAAACAACTTCACCTTTGCGCAACATAACTAAGTAATCGCTAATGAGTTCAAGTTCGGATAAGAGGTGCGATGAAACAAAGACTGAGGTTCCATCATTTGCCAGCGAGCGCAATAAAGCGCGAACTTCTTGAATACCCTCAGGGTCTAAACCATTTGTTGGTTCATCCAACATCAATAACTTTGGATCAGGCAACAATGCAGCTGCAATTCCCAAACGCTGCTTCATTCCTAATGAATAGGTCTTGTATTTTGATTTAGCACGATCCCCCAGACCGACCTGTTCGAGGAGGTGTTGGACTCGATCAGTTGAAAATCCACCGAGATTTGCTAGGTAGTTCAAATTCTCTTTTCCACTGAGTGCTGGGTAGAAGGCTGGACCTTCAATCATCGCTCCGACTCGCGGTAAGTATTTCTCTGGATGTTTAATCGACTCACCCAAAATCTCGCCGGTTCCGCCCGTAGGTGTGATGAGCCCTAATAGCATTCTCATAGTTGTTGTTTTGCCTGAACCATTTGGACCTACAAAACCACAAATCGTGCCCAATGGAACCTCAAAAGTTGCATGAGATACGGCCATACGCTCTCCGTATTTCTTACTCAAATCTGTAACAGATATCGCAGTGTTAGACATATGCCTAACTCTGCCACAATTAACCATGAGTACACCATGGGGCTACCGCCCCCGTAACGAGCGAGAAGCACCTCAATGGGATTTGCATCCCCAAACTCATGCCGTGCGTACCGGACTTACCCGATCGGGCTTTGGTGAAACATCAGAAGCGCTTTATTTAAATAGCGGATTCACGTATTCAACGGCCGAAGAGGCCTTCGACTCTTTTGCCGAAGAAACTGATCACTTTTTGTACAGCCGCTTCCATAATCCGACGGTTGCCATGTTTGAAGCGCGCTTGGCTGCAATTGAAGGCGCAGATTTCTGCGTAGCTACGGGCTCTGGAATGTCGGCAATGTTTTCTTCACTTGCCTGCCTTGTAGAACAGGGTGACCATGTCGTTGCATCTGCGGCAATGTTTTCTTCATGTCATGTTGTCATCACTGAGTTCTTACCAAAATGGGGCGTAACTTTCGAATTAGTAAAGGGTAATGATCCAACGGTTTGGGCAAAGGCGTTAAGCAAACCAACTAAAGCCGTCTTTATTGAAACGCCAAGTAATCCTTTAATGGAGATAGTTGATATTGCGATGGTCAGCGAATTAGCCCATCAGGTAGGAGCTACGGTTATCGTCGATAACGTCATGGCCTCACCTGTATTACAAAAACCACTTCAGTTGGGTGCTGACGTAGTTATGTACTCTGCAACTAAACATATCGATGGACAGGGCCGTGTTCTTGCCGGTGCAATTCTTGGCTCCTCTTCTTACATTCACGAAAAGTTAATGCCATTTACCCGACACAGTGGTCCATCGTTGAGTCCATTTAATGCATGGGTTCTAGTTAAATCACTGGAAACAATGGAGATGCGCGTTGAGCGAATGGTTGCGAATGCTCAATCAATCGCCGAATTCTTAGAATCGCGTCCCGAAATTAAGTCAGTACGTTTTCCTGGCCTGAAGTCACACCCGGACCATGAACTTGCTATGAAGCAAATGACTGGCGGCGGAACAACGGTTGGTATTGAATTTTTTGGAGATCAGGATTACGTGTTTGCCTTCATGAATAAACTTCGGATTATTGATATCTCTAATAACTTGGGTGATAGTAAATCACTTATTACACATCCGGCAACATCAACACATAGGCGATTAACTCCAGAAGTCCAAGCTGAGATGGGAATTACGCCATCAGTTTTGCGACTGTCGGTAGGTCTAGAGCATTCAAGTGATTTGATAAAAGATTTAACTCAAGCGCTGAGTTGAGCAGCTACAAGAACAACCGAGAGTAAACTTAAATAAGTTATTGACCACTGAAAAATCTTGCCCGCAGTTTTTCCGTAATCCGGTGAGCTTTCTTTAAGGGCTACTAATTCTCGTGCAAATACCAAGCCAAGAAAAATAGTTACCACAAGAGACCAAGTTGGCAAATCTGCAGAAATGATTAGCCAAATAGATGAAGCAATCATAAGCACTGTATGAAACCACATTTGACGATGAACATTTGCCTTAGTAGCAACAACGGGAAGCATCGGAATTCCAGCGGCTGAATAGTCATCTTTGTACTTAATTGCGAGCGCCCAAAAATGCGGTGGAGTCCAAAAAAAGATCACCATAAAGAAAGCGAGTGCAGTGATTGAAAGTGAGTTTGTAACTGCTGCCCAACCTATAAATACCGGCATGCAACCTGCTGCCCCACCCCAAACAATGTTTTGAGATGACCTACGTTTTAATCCGATTGTATAAACCAATACATAGAATGCAATCGCAATAAATGATAAGAGAGTTGCGAGCGGTGTCGTAAAAATCCAAAAAATGATGAGCGATAAAATACCAATAATGAATGCAAAAATTGCCGCATTAGTTCTACTTATTACACCTGTGACAATAGGTCGCTTTGAAGTTCGAGCCATTAATTTATCGCTCTCACTTTCAATCACCATATTGAAAGCATTTGCACTTCCGGCAGATAAAGTGCCAGCGATTATCGTTGTGGCCACCAGCGAAAAAGAGGGTAGCCCTTTAGCCGCCAAAATCATGGCCGGCAGGGTCGAAACTAATAGGAGTTCGACTACTCGTAGCTTCATGAGATCTACATAACCACGGACGAGTATCTTCACTTGCCTAGATTACTCAGCAAACTAAGGCTCGGTTCACAGTGCCTTCACAGCCTAAAACGCTACTTTTCCAATAACGAAAGGAGCTTCGCATGACACCTTCACAGAAGCCCGAATGGATTGAGATCGCCGAAAAAGATAACTCGGCATACCCTCGCAAAGTATCAAAGGGTCTGCCGGTTCTCGCCTTAGTTGTAACTGCGTCGATATTAGGTATCGGCAGTATTTTCGCACAGAGTGCTGCAGAGAGCCCGGCCAATACTGTTGAGATGACTGCTCCTGCAGTTCAAAGTTCTCAGTCATTTGAACCTTCTCCTGCGACCGTCTCTACGCAATCAGCTGCCACACAAACTTCAAATACTCCTAGAACCACAGCCACATCAAAAATCTCATTTACGCAGCAGTCTTCTTCTGCTGCTGTTTCTTCATCGGCTCCAACAATGATAAATCCATCTATCGGCACATTACCTACTGGTAGTGGAGATGATGACGAGGATGATGATGAAGGCAGGGAATATGAAGGTGACGAGTATGAAGGTGACGACGACTAATTTTTACGCGTTACAGTTAAGGCATGCGTCGCAACTATCTATTTCTATTAGTAATAGCATCACTTTGTGTCATCTCTACACCGGCACACAGTGATGTTTTATCTGATCAAAGTAAGATGGTCTTAGTTAAAACAATTACTGGGGATATTTCACCAAAATCAGTAAGATCTTCAGGCACAGGTCTAGTGAGCGCTCATAATATGATGTACCAACATAGCGTCACAATCTATGATTCCAATACTTTTGAACTTTTAAAGTCAGTCTCTGATTCAGTCCAACTTTCGAAGTTTGGCGCATCAAAATACTCAACTGTATTTAAAGGTGCTCCAGTTGAGGGCGCATTTTCCCCTGATGGAGAGTATTTGTATGTTACTAACTATGCAATGTATGGAAAGGGCTTTAATCGAGAGGGCCACGACACGTGCTCACCGGCATCTAAGTATGACTCCAGTTTTCTGTATCGAATCAACTTAGGTAGTTACGAGATTGATGCCGTTTATCCAGTAGGAACGGTTCCAAAAGTAGTAGAAGTAACTCCAGATAATAAGTACCTTCTTGTTTCGAATTGGTGTTCATATGATCTCAATGTCATATCCGTGGCAACTCAAAAAACGATAAAAACAATAAAAATCGGGCGTTATCCGCGTGGAATTGCCGTTAGTAATGACAGCAAATACGCATACATTGCAGAAATGGGGGGCAACCGAATTCATGTCATAAATCTCGGGGATTTCTCACGCTCTTATATTCCCATTGGTAGCAATCCCCGGGCGATTGTCCTTTCACCAGATAACTCCACTCTGTACGTAACTATGAACGCATCGGGCAAAGTTGCCTCTTGGAACTTACTCACCAACAAGCAAGGCAAGTCTGTGACTACAGGAAAGGCGGCACGGTCATTGGCTGTATCCAGTGATGGTTCTGCATTGTTTGTAGTTAATTTTGTGAGTAATACGGTTTCCAAAGTTCGTACGAGCGATATGAAGGTTTTACAAACTATTAAGGCTTGTAATGAACCCATAGGAGTTGCCTTCGATGTACCGACCCAACGAACGTGGGTTGCTTGTTACGGTGGTTCGATTAAAATCTTTGACAATAAGTAGTTAGGGCGTAGGTTCAACCTCAGAGATTTCAGTTGGAATATTTGGAGCTGCAATTCTTCCGAGGATTCGATCTATGGCAGCACGCGCTTTGTCGCTTGCTCGAGTACCTCGTTGGATATCATCAGCTAAAGTGACAAAAACATATTCGCGATCTACTGATTCTACAAACCCTGCCAAAGTTACCGTTCCATTGAGAGTTCCAGTCTTAGCGCGAACTAAACCAACTGCTGTAGGCGCTGTTGTTAAAAATCTGGATTCCAAGGTGCCGGAAATACCTCCAACCGGAAGAGAATCGTAAATATATTTAAACTTCTCATCCAGTCGGAGTTTAAAAAGTAGTTGACCTACCATGGACGCTGTAATTCGATTTTCTTTTGATAAACCACTGGCGTCGACAACTCTCAATTTTGTTGGATCTATTTCTAATTCCGTGAGCACTTGAGTAAAAGTCTGAACTACTCCTTCGATGTTAAATGAATTCCCGGCAGCGCGAGAGGCCAGCCTTGCTAAACGTTCGGCCAAGAGATTATCACTCCATAAAAGTGTGAACTCCAACATCTCATAGAGCTTTGGTGATTCTTCACCTGCGGTGATTTCGCCCGCTCTGGCTAAACTTTCGGCGCTACTTACGGCCCGCATCTCTGGTTTGAAACCTCGTTTGGCCCAAAAACTCTTGAAATTTGAAACATCCTGTGAAAACAATCGCGAATATATGACAGTAATATCTTTAAGCGAACCTCCATTGGCTTTCTTGAGCATAGCCATGGAAATATTTGCAAGATGTGGAAGAGATACGCGATTCATTTTACGTGCCGTGATGTGACTGGCACTAATCCAAGGGTCATGGCTTCCTTGAATCACTAGAGTTCGGCTGTCTACTCCAATTGAGATATTAGTTGAAAATGTCGTCTCTGGATCCAAATACTTCAGCGTCGCAACTCCTGAAAGTAATTTCATAACAGAGGCAGGTTTGCGTTGTGAATATGCTTTTCTCTGATAAACAACCTCTCCGGTAGTTCCATCAATGAGAATCATCGCTGGATTAGATAGAGCAGGTACTGCTAAGAGCTTGTCAAAAACAGCAGGTATTGCTGACGGGGATAAAGCTGCATTGCTCGGAACAACGTTTATTGCACTTACCAAAGCAAGTAAAATAAAAATTACTTTGTACCGCATTAAAAAGGTCATTACCGTGGTGTATTGATAGTGGCCATGGAATCAGTTTAGAGTGCATTCATGACTACGCCAACAACGCCCGGCACTATTGGTCCAGGTGAGTTTTTTCCAGTTGTTGGTGTCGGACCTCATGAAAAACCCTGGCCGCAAGGCCCCCAATACGATACTGAGTTATTACTAAATGGTGACCGCCGAAATGTTTTAGATCATTACCGATACTGGAGTGTTGATGCAATTGTTGCCGATTTAAATACAAAACGGCATAAATTACATATCGCCATCGAAAACTGGCAACATGACTTGAATATCGGCTCCATTGTGCGCACAGCGAATGCATTTAACGTCTCTGGAGTGCATATCGTTGGAAAACGCGATTGGAACAAACGCGGAGCTATGGTGACAGATAGATACTTGAGTGTTCATCATCATCCTACGGTCAAAGATTTCGCAATCTGGTGTGAAGAGAATGACATACCAATTATTGGAATCGACAATGTTCCTGGTTCGCAGCAGTTGGAAAGTGCACAACTGCCAGAACGTTGCGTCCTTTTATTTGGACAAGAAGGGGCAGGGATGTCTGAAGAAGGTATCGCTGTTTGCGAAAACTTATATGAAATCAACCAATATGGTTCAACACGCTCCATGAATGCTTCTGCCGCCGGTGCCATCGCGATGTACCACTGGGCATTACAGCACCTACCTAAATGAAAAGAGTCTGGCTCACTCGAAATCTGCTGCTTTTAACAATTATTTCGCTGGCCCAAGATGCAGCAAGTGAGTTGTTATATCCACTCTTGCCGATTTTATTGACCGGTGTAATTGGAGCCGCGCCCTTAGCTCTTGGACTTATCGAAGGCTGCGCTGAAGCGGCGGCGGGATTCACTAAGTTAATTAGCGGCACATCTAGTGATCGTTTAGGTAGAAAGCCTTTCGTTATTTCAGGGTATACATTGGCAGGAGTAGGTAAAGCTCTGGTTGTCGTTGCCACGAGTTGGCCCTTGGTTTTCTTAGGTCGAGTCACGGATCGAATTGGAAAAGGTCTCCGCAGTGCTCCACGGGATGCTTTGATTTCAGATTCAGTGGACAAAGCCCACTTAGGACGTGCTTTTGGTTTCCATCGCACTGGCGACAACATTGGTGCCGTTGTTGGACCAGGTATTGCATTAATTGGCTTAGCAATGCTCGATGGCGATGTCCGGGAGGTAGCAAAATGGGCGCTGATTCCAGCGATTATCTCAGGGCTTTTGACTCTTTTGATTAAGGAGAGTTTTGTCAAAGTTCCAAGAGTTAAAGCAGAGAAAAAGCTACACCCGCGACTACCTAAAGCTCTAAAACGCTCGATTTCAATTTTAGTTTTGATTCAATTAACTAACATTCCAGACTTGCTTTTATTGTTGCGCCTGCATGACATTGGTTTTTCGACACAAGGCGTAGTCCTTTCGTACATGCTATTTAGTGGAGTCACGGTTCTCGCAGCTTTTCCTGGCGGATATATTGCCGATAAGTTTTCGCCGAGGGTTGTCTATGCATTTGGACTGCTTGCTTTCGCCGCCGCATATGCAACATTGGGATTAACCCAAAACCACACACTCGCATTAATTGCACTCGTTGTTTATGGTTTATTTCCCGCTTTTACTGACGGAGTTGGTAAGGCATGGATCGCTTCGTTAAGCGAAGATAATCATCGCGGTCGCGCACAAGGCGTGTATCAGGCATCAATGAACTTCGCCGTGCTTGGTGCAGGTATTTGGGGTGGTGCTTTATGGAGCAGTGGAGATATTCAATGGCCCCTGATATTTGCCGCTGTTGGAGCCCTTATCGGTTCGATAACTCTTGCAATAAACCATCTACGGCGCGTTCAATCATAAGTAGCGTAGCTTCATAAGCTTCAATCGTTTGGTTGTAAGGATCTGGCACCTCGAGCTCATAAAACTGCTCTGATGCCGGGTCAATTGTTGAGAGCGACGTATCAAAACTACGTAAATAAAACACTTTCTTTACCGATTCAGAACTATCAGCAAGTTTAATAACATTTCTGAAATTGCTTGAATCCATTACGAGGATCAAGTCGAATGCGTGGAAATCACTTGATTGAAATTGGCGCGCAGTGTGAATATAACTGTAACCCGCCTTCTCCCAAACTTTCTTTGACGTTGGGTGTGGACCTTGGCCAATATGCCAAGCTCCAGTGCCAGAGCTTCCGACAATTATTTTAGGGCTGTTCCATTCGGAAGTTCGGTTAGCAAGAACCGCTGCCGCCATCGGCGAACGACAGATATTTCCCATGCAGACCATTGTGATTCTTACCTCTGGCAGGCTTTTTAGGTGCGAAATCAAACCTCTGGTTCATCCTCAAGCATCTCTTGCACCGACTTCAATCGCCGTTCAATCTCGTCGGCCTCGTCAATGCGTCCTTGCATACGTACTATTTTTGCAATCCTGGATTCCACATCAATGATGAATTCAAAATCCCTAGGTTCGTCATCACTAACAACTGAGAGCACCTGCTCGAGAGTTGCGAGACCATCATCGAACTTCTCTAAGAGAATTTGTGCTTTGCCATACTCAAAAAGTGCAAATGTCTCACGGCGGTGATCGTGAGCTGTTTCAAAAACATCAAGGGCTTTTCGAGCGGTTATAAGTGCGAGTTCACCATCGTTTAGTTCAATAAGACAAGAAGCCATTTTTTGATCACAGCGGGCAACATGAATAACCTCTTTGTTGTGCTTAAATAAAATTCTTGCCTCTTTGAATGCAGCAATGGCTTTTTCATAGTTTTTCAATTCGCGTTCGGCACAACCAATTAAGTGAAGGTCGTTAGCTGCACCTATTTCATTTCCATCTACTAAATGTTCTTGAGCACACTCACCCATTGTCAATACAACTTTTTCATATTGTTTAGACGTGTACCACCATTCACCTAGCGTGCATGCAAGTTCTAATGCAATAGGCGATTTATTCTCTCTCAAAATTTCAACGGCCTTGCTCATCGCAGATGCAGCTTCATCCATACGCTTTAACTGATTGAGGTTATATCCAATCGCTGAATATGCTTGAGCTAGACCTTCACTAGATGCACTTGCACCTAAAGTTGAGTAGATATCCCGAGCAGTTTCAGCAAGGGCTAAAGCTTCGTCATACTGTCCGCGCGCATAGATTCTGGCGCTGAGCTCGTAATATGTACTAGCCCGCTCTTCGCCATCGACTTCAGGAATCCGATCCCAGAGCATCTCCTCTGTGACAATTTCTTCCATGTCATCGTCTTCGCTCACACAGACCGCCTCTCCCGTGCAGGTTCTTTACGCGACTCTATACGCAAATACTTAATTCTTCGTTCGAATAGACAAGGGACGGAGGCGGCCTTACGCTTTCTACTTGCAAATGATTCGCATCTAGCGTCCATTGAGGGCGGCCTAGGGCAACAGAGGAGAAAACATGAACGCCGTCATTAAACAGAGACAGCGCCTGCCTCTACGCCAACTCCTCAGTCCTGATGAATGGCGTCGAATGGGCGCAATGTTTGGCCTCATTCTCTTCTTACACATTGCGGGTGCGCTATTGATGTGGAAGGCCACCACTGGCAACTACAGACTCGGAGATGGTTCACTCTTTGGTTGGGGCACGGCTGCTCTTGCCTACATATTGGGCATGCGCCATGCATTTGATGCCGATCACATCAGTGCCATTGATAACACAACTAGAAAGTTAATGTCTGAAGGCCAACGTCCATTGGCGGTTGGTTTCTTTTTTTCCCTAGGTCACTCATCAGTAGTTTTCCTACTCACTATTTTACTTGGCTTTGGAATTAAAACTCTTGGATCACAACTAAACGATGATGATTCGGCGCTACAGCACTATACGGGGCTAATTGGAATTTCAGTCAGCGGCACTTTCTTGATGATAATCGGAATCTTAAATTTAATAGTCTTAGTTTCAATAGTTGGGGTCTTTATTCAGATGCGCAAAGGGACGTATAGCGAAGAGGAGTTAGAGAAACATCTTGACTCTCGTGGGTTACTGATGCGTTTCTTCGGACCAATCGCCCGTCGAATCGATGCTTCATGGAAGATGTATCCACTTGGAATTTTATTTGGATTGGGTTTTGACACTGCAACTGAAGTAGGGCTACTTATTCTAGCTGGATCATCAACTATCGCAGGTCTGCCATGGTGGGCGATGATTTCATTACCGTTTTTCTTTGCTGCTGGAATGAGTTTGCTTGACACAATAGATGGATCGTTCATGAATTTTGCTTATGGTTGGGCGTTTTCAAAACCTGTTCGCAAGGTGTACTACAACATTATTATTACTGGTCTCTCTGTCGCAGTTGCACTTTTTGTTGGTGGACTTCAAATTCTCCAAATCTTCGCCCAACAATTGAATCTAACGGGTGGTATTTGGAATTCTGCACTTGCATTTAATTTAAATAGTGCTGGCTACTTCATCGTGGGGTCATTCGTAGTGGTCTGGGCCGTGGCTTTGCTGCTTTGGAAGTATGGAAAAATCGAAGAGCGCTGGCACAATAAAGCACATGAGGCTCAACTAGCTCGTGGAGAACAAAGCGATCACACTGCGGCCGGCATAGACCTTGGACCAATCAAAGATGGTTTTAAGATCGACTAAAAATCTTTAGGCGTTGCTGTCCGATGGCTGCACCCAATAAAACAATTCCGGCACCAACGGGTTCGTACCATGTAACTTTTTCACCAAGGAAAATTATTCCAACTATCACAGCTACTACTGGTGTCACATACGTAACGGTGCTAGCAATTGCACTTCCCGCAGCTTCCATAATTTTGAAGTTCCAAATGTAGGCAAAGCCACTTCCAAAGACACCGAGGGCGATCATGGCAAATACCGGACCAGGTCGATACTCATCTTTGGCTATTCCATCTATTAAATAGAAAGGCAGAAGGGTGAGAGCGCCGGCTGAAACTTGTACTGCCGCAAGTCCTTCGGGTTGCAATTTCCTAGGTAATACAAACTTACGTGAGTATGGAAAAGAGAATCCATAGCACGTCACTGCGAGTAAAAGTGCGAGCACTGCACCTATGGGATTCTCGCCAAGGCCTTTCCATGCACCCAAGACTGTAAGAACACCAATGAAGCCTAGGAGTAGGCCAAGTACTTGATAGTTTTTGAGCTTTTCTTCACGAAAAACAATCATGATTGCAAGTAAAGTCATCAGTGGAGTAACTGCATTAATAATCCCTGCCAAAATCGATGTAACTTCAGTTTCAGCAACTGCAAATAGAAATCCAGGAATGACATTGAGAAGCAATGAAACTATCCATAGATGAAACCAAATCTCCTTGCCGATTGGCAGTGGGATTTTTTTAAATCGAGCCCAAAGAACCAGGGTCAGCGCCCCCATGGATACACGACCAAAGGCAACTCCGATGGGTGTTAAAAACTCAAGACCAAGTTTGATAAAGATAAAGGAACAGCCCCAAACAATGCCTAAGGCGATGTAGAGGACGATCCAATTCGAACTAGGTTTGGTGGCTGAAGTTGAAGGCACCGAGCAATGATGACATAGCTGGCCACGCCTACTTTGGGAGACCGTGATGGTAAAGAGGGGCGATAATCCACGCTAGAATTGCCCACGTTGATGCAACCGCATCAAAGAACTTCCCCCTAAGCGCAGCAGAAGCCGCGCTACTTGCGAGTCTTATCACCATCCTGACGGCCCATTTGAGCGCCAGTCAAACCCGAGACGCGCTTGTCGTCTCGATTGGTATGCATTTCTATGTCTCTACAACCACGTACACCCGCGCCCGGAAAAGCACGTCGGGCAGCATCTGTTGGAAAACCTAAACGCACAAAGAAGACCGCTGAGTTTAAAGCGGTAGATCCAAAAGCTCGCCACACAACTGCGCAAAAGAATGCGCGCAAAGGTGCAGCTGCCCTGAATAAATCTACTGTGACTAAATCAGGTAAGGCGACCACAACTCGCCGCTACTCAGATGCTGATCCATCTACCGTATCGAAAAAAGAGGTCCGCTTGACTGACCGTTCAAAACTACGCGCACAGCGCTTCCAAGAAAAAACCGCATCACGCCCACGTCCGATTGAGGCACCCGAAGAGCGCAAAGCCCGCATTGAACTTTCACAAAAGCCTGAAAGTCGCGCAAAAAAGTTTGTTGCAGAGCGTACTGAGCGCGCTAAGCGTCCAGTAGATAAAAAGCCAGATTTCAAGAAAACCGAGTATAAGAAAAAAGAGTACGTCAAGCCTGAGAACAAAAAGCCTGAGTACGAAACCACCGATTTTAAGAAACCAGCATTTAAGAAAACAGATTACAAAAAGTCAGATACCCGTCCAACAAATCGCCGCGATGCAGCAATTGCAAAAGTATCTCGCAATGATGATGGCCGCCCAAACTTTATTCCACGTAAAGTGGAAAAGTTTGATCCAACTCGTCCAAAGAAGCGTTCTGAGGCTCCAGATACACGTGCTGCAAACTTTCGCGCAGAGCGTCCAGTTCGTGATCGCCGCAATGATTCACCGGCATATGCCCGTGATGATTTCAAGCATTCATCTAAGACACACACCAATGCCGCGGTCGATTTTGGAGCAGATGATAATTACATTTCGGCAAATTTAGCTGATGCTAATTTAATTGATGCAACTCCATTAACTGAAATAACTACAACTTTCAGTGAATTAGGAATCGCAGCACCATTGGTGAATGCCCTTGCTAAGCAGGGAATCATGCATCCTTTCCCAATCCAAATCGCTACTTTGCCTGATGCGCTAGCGGGCCACGACATTTTGGGTCGTGGACAGACCGGTTCTGGTAAAACTCTTGCCTTCGGTCTGGCCCTTCTTAATAACTTAAATGGCCGTGTTGCAAAACCACATAAGCCACTTGCACTTGTACTTACACCGACTCGCGAACTGGCTCAACAAATCGATGAAGTTTTAATGCCACTAGCGCGATCAATTGGTCATGAATCAGTTGTCGTCGCGGGAGGAATGTCTTATGCAAAGCAGATCACTGCAATGCGCCGTGGAACGGCAATTTTGGTTGCTACTCCTGGTCGTTTAATTGATTTGCTCAATAAGGGTGAAGTTCAACTAGATCATTTAGAAATTACTGTTTTAGATGAAGCCGATCAAATGGCAGATATGGGATTCTTACCAGTTGTTAAAGAGATTTTGGATCAAGCTAAGCTCGATGGACAGCGTCTGTTGTTCTCGGCAACTCTTGATCGCGGTGTCGATTCCTTAGTTCGTCAATACTTGAAGAACCCAAAGACGCACTCACTACAAAATGATCGTGCCTCTGTTTCAACTATGGATCACTTTGTTCTTGTGATGAACCCAGGTGATAAAGATGACATCACTAATCAAATCGCTGCCCGTAATGGTAAGACGATTATGTTTGTTAAAACACAGCGAGGCGCTGATCGCTTAGCTGACAAACTTGCTCACGCGGGTGTTGCAGTTGGTGCATTGCACGGTGGTAAGACACAAGCTGTACGTACACGCACACTTGCACTCTTCAAAGAGTCAGCTAATGCCGCACTTGTTGCAACTGATGTTGCAGCTCGTGGAATCCACGTTGATGGAATTTCATTAGTTGTTCACGTTGATGCTCCAACAGATCATAAGGATTACTTACACCGCGCGGGTCGTACTGCGCGTGCTGGTGAGGCCGGAACAGTTGTAACTATTGCTACAACTAAGCAGCAGAAATCAATCGGCGGACTCACTTCTCGTGCCGGCGTTACACCTAAGTTCGTTGGGGTAACTCCGCTTAGTACTGAGTTAATGAAGATTACTGGCGCTCAGGAGCCATCCGGTGTCCCATATATCGTGCCAATCGTCGAGAAATCAGTACGCAGTGGTGGCAATAAGCGTCCACGCCCTAATTCAAGTCAGCGTCGCCGCCGCCCCCACTAATCACGACCACTGAAGTCGCGGTAGCTGTTTAGAATTAGCTTTATGACTAATCATGAAGCTAATCCATTTGCCAACCGCAGCACACTTGATTTTGAACTGCCCCCATTTGCCGAAATTCAAGTCGAGCATTATTTGCCCGCCTTTTATGAGGGCTGCACTCGGCAGTTAGCAGAAGTACAAGCGATTCTCGATACTCCAGGTCTTCCTACATTTGAAAATACAATCGTGGCGCTTGAAAAAAGCGGGCAAATGTTGATGCGAATGTTATTGGTTTTCTACAACAAGTCATCGAGTGATACGAACGATGCCATTGATGCAATCGAAGAAGAGATGGCACCTAAGTTTGCCGCTCATCAAGATGCTATTAATTTAAATCCTGCTCTCTTTCAGCGAATCAAAGATTTATTTGAGAATCGTGAATCCCTTGGATTAAATAGTGAAGATTCCTGGCTTCTGGAGCGCTACTACAAAGATTTACTATATGCGGGCGCTCACTTGACCATCGCGCAACGGGATCGATTGATGCAGCTCAACGAGCAGCTTTCAAAATTGGAGACACAGTTTTCTAAAAATGTTTTGGCAGATACCAATGATCTTGCAGTAATTGTTGATTCTTTGGAAGAGTTAGATGGCCTGAGCGCTGGTGAAATTGAAGCGGCTGCTACTGCTGCAGTTGATCGAGGGTTAGTTGATAAATGGTTAATTGGAATGGTGAATTTCACTGGCAATCCCGTGTTGGATTCTCTTACTAATCGCGAACTCCGCAAGAAAATCATGGAGGCATCAAAACTCAAAGCTAACCGTTCAAATGCACATGACAATAAACCTATTCTCCTTGAAATGGTTAAGTTACGTGCAGAGCGAGCCGAATTATTCGGAAAACACACTCATGCAGAGCATGTGATCGCAGTCCAGACTGCCGAGCATCCAGACAATGTCCATGCGATGCTCCGGAAAATCGCGCCAGCCGCCCTTCGTAACGCCAAGGCAGAAGCTGAAGATCTAAAAACATCGGCTGGTGCTGAGATTCAAAGTTGGGATTGGGGTTTTTACACTGAAAAAGTTCGACTTGAAAAGTACAACATCGATACAACCAAAATGCGACCTTACTTTGAGTTAGAGCGAGTTCTCCATGATGGCGTCTTTTTTGCTGCCAATAAGTTGTTCGGAATTTCATTTAAGGAACGACCAGATTTAGTGACATATCACCCAGAGGCTCGCGCTTTTGAAGTAAATAATGAAGATGGCTCACGAGTTGGTTTGTTTATCGGTGATTTTTACACACGTGATTCAAAACGTGGCGGTGCATGGATGAATAACCTTGTCGATCAAAACTTCTTATTTGGTCAACTCCCTGTGGTTGTAAATAACTTAAATATTCCTAAACCTGGCGCTGGTAAACCAACTTTGCTTACTTATGATGAGACCACAACTTTATTCCACGAGTTTGGACATGCGATTCATGGGCTTTTATCCCAAGTTAAATACCCACGTGTCTCAGGAACAAATGTCCAGCGTGACTTTGTCGAATTCCCATCACAAGTAAATGAGATGTGGATTTTGTGGCCGGAAGTTGTTGAAAATTATGCCCGTCACTTTGAAACAGGCGAAAGGTTGCCGCAAGAGTGGATTGACAGCCTAAAAGCCGCCTCCGCGTTCAATGAAGGACATTCGACCACAAGTTATCTAGCGGCGGCGATTCTAGATTTAGCGTGGCACTCCCTCACAAGTGAACAAGCTGAAAGAGTTTCTGATGTAGAAGCCTTTGAAGCCCAAGCAATTAAAGATTATGGCTTAGATTTTGAACCTGTTCCGACACGATACCGTTCAACATATTTCAGTCATATCTTTGCTGGTGGTTACTCTGCCGGCTATTACGGATATATCTGGTCCGAAGTTCTAGATGCCGACACAGTTGATTGGTTTAAGGAAAACGGCGGATTGAAACGTGAAAATGGAGAGCATTTCAAGAATTCACTTCTTGGACGTGGCGGTTCAATTGATTCGATGCAGATGTTTAGAAACTTCAGAGGTCGCGATTCAAAGATCGAGCCACTGCTCAAACGTCGCGGGTTGTTGTAACTCCGAACCTCAATAAGGAGCTGCTGGGACACTTAACCCGCAGAGCCCGAAGGACCTGACTTACGTTGAAAACGCGGGGCTGGTGCGCCGCCTGCTTGTGCACCACCGACCTTTGGGCCAGATGCATTTCCACCACCGGGAAGTGATGTGTTCTTATGCTTCTTTTTTTCCAACGCCTCTAAAAACTTCGCGCGGGCATCATCTGCGGGTTTCTTTTCATCGGCCATGAGCCAATCCTATCTTTAGTTCGAACTCTCTTTATACTCGCGAAGGCGCTCTAACACTTCTGATTCACGATAGCGGCGATGTCCACCAAGAGTGCGAATTGGAGTTAGTTTGCCAGCTTTTGCCCAGCGTGTGACGGTCTTTGGATTCACGTGAAAGCGCAGAGCTACCTCTTTAGGGGTTAGTAAAACCTCAGGAGCCGGTGCACGGTCTAACGTCATTGCATCTCCTCTGTGCCAATCACAACATGTCCGCTTTGTTCCTTATTGCGGTGAAGTATTGCGATTTACCACTCGTAAAGCAAGAGTCAAAAACCGGTTAATTTGCCGATTCGAGAGCTTGAACATGACTCCATCGCGACATTAAGCGCTCATATCCTTGACCCGCAATCATGCGATCAGAGGCGGCTAATCCCGATAATGAGTGCAAAACATCTTCAATAGATGTATCTGCAGACAATCCATCTTCACCATTATCACGAAGTGATTTTTCTAAGTAGGTCGCAAGACCGCCGTAATCTAATTCAACATGAGAGTTTGGGTGAAACATTTCAAGCCAAGCCAATAGATTTTCCAAATCTTGTTCGACTGGCCCTTCACCGAATGCGCTAACAACCGTTTCGTGGGCTGACTGTGCTCGAGACTTGGCAAGTGCAATTTTTGTTCGAGCAGTTGTAAATACTCCGTTGGCATCTTCCCCGCGGTGTCGCTCGTTCGGTTGAAAAAGTAAAAACCAGCGAGGAGGAATCACCCATGTCTCATTGAGAATATGTGGAACTTTGTCTTCAAGTAAATCAACTCCCGCAGTAATTACATCTTCTATCGCAGGTGTAACAAAAAATGGAACTACCGTGCTTGGAAGAGATTCCTTAAAGTTATCAAGCGCTGCCCAACAACGAGTTGCAGTTGCCCATGGCGAAACAAAACGTTCGCCATCAATTTCCAGAATGTGAACACCATCAGGTCTACCCACTGGTGGTTCTGGAAAAACTAAACGTCGAAGCGCTAACTCTTCTTCAGAGATATAACTTGCATCATTGAGATCGATGCTCTGCCAGCGTAAACGATCAGCCGGTTCAAAGGCCGAAAGTGGTTCGTAAATACGAAGAGATGCAACGTACGGAGTTGGTCTCACGCACGTGGGATGTAATTGCCCTCAGCAAAGGGATCGTCGTCATCTTTTTTATTCGATGTATCGATTTCGCCATGAAGCTCTTTCGTAAGACGATCGAGATCCATATCCTGTGAGTTGTATTTTAAATCTCGTGCAACTTTAGTCTGCTTAGCTTTTGATCGGCCGCGACCCATAGTGCGACCTCCTTACTTGTATATGTTTGCCAGAGGGGTAGGTTATCGTGCCTTGGCGCTTGGCTCCAAAGTGATGGCAAATGAGCGAGTTTTTGCCTTATGGCGCAGGGCAAAATAGCCCATTACTTGAAGAAACAGGCTCAGAGGCATTGTGGGGATGCGATATCTGTGATCTCCCACGGTTGCCAAAGTAACTAGCCATGAGACGACGACCGGAGTGAGTGTCATGTACGCGATATTGGCATAAAGCCCCTTCATTGAGCGGAGCCAAAAGAAGCCCACAAACATCAGTGAAATGCAGCCCATGACCCAGGCGAAGGAGATTATTTTTCCTGGCAATTTATTAATGAAATCACTTCCCTCTTGGCTTCCCTTGGCAATATTTATTAGGGGATTAACTTTTAACCAAGGGTTACGCGCCATCGTTCCCTCGCCGAGAGGGCCAGACCATGGGGACCAATAGAAAAATCCTTTATTAATGAATAAGCGAACTCCCTTTACTGGGTGTCCGGCATACCACTTAATTACACATCTAAACATTTCGCTATCAGTTACGGCAGCCGCAGGAGGTGTTGGTTCACATGGCACAACCGGTCCTGTATGAGGATATCCGCCCGAGGTTTCATCACCTGCTCCTACGGCCATATTGCCACCGAGAATTGATGCGACTACTGCCTTATCCACAGATTGAATATTTCGCTGAACTATTAGAGCTGGCGCAATAGACATAATTCCAATTACTCCAATAAGAATTACTGCTTGTATTTTTCGATTCTTAAACATGAGTGCCCATGCAATCGCAATTATAATTGTCGTTAAGATCCATCGAGGTTGTATAAAAGTAGCAAGCGCAGAAATTGCTCCTACTCCAACAATGAATTTTCCAATTTTAGCATCGGCCGCCATATTTTTAGATTTAATAATAAAACCAACAATTAGTAACATACTTGTAGAAAGCAAGCTTTCATATCCAACCACAAGTGTGCTCAACGAAAGCGTCGGGTTAAAAGCAATCGCAATTCCGATGAGGAGAATATAAGGACGAAGTTTTGTATCGCGAAGTTGTTTTACAAAGAAGTAACTTGCATAGGCATAAAATGCGCTTTGCACTAATGAGAGTAACCAAACTCCATTGACTACCGAAATTTTCGCAATCAACCAAATTATAATTGGGTAACCTGCAGGCAAGTACGAAAGTACGCTTGCATCAGAGTAGTAACCCTGTTTAAGAAGTCCATCAGCACCAGCAAGCCAACTTTCGCCATCAGATCCCAGCCATCCCCCGCCGGTGATGTTTGCCATTGTGATTAATTTGATTACAAAAGCAAGAAGTGGGATGGCAACTAGGTAAAAGTTATCTCTGTTGCTTTTCTTGATTGCCTGCTGCCGAACTACCTTCGATTTACTAGCCATACGACCTATCTCCTAAAGTCAGAGACCAAGTATGAGCGCCGAGTTTCATTATTACCAGAAGGCTCGACAACACCGGCGACCCACGCTTTCATCCCACGAGCGGCCAAAGATGCCAGAGCTAACCCAGCGGCATCGGCCGAAACGATGGCCACCATGCCGATACCAGCATTCCATGTGCGCTCCATATCGGCCTGTGGAACTCCACCAATCTTTGCCATGAACTCCATTTCAACAGGTAAGGACCAGGTTGAGCGATCATAAATCGCAGTGAGGTGGGCAGGAATAACGCGCGATGTATTTTCTGCAATCCCGCCTCCGGTGATATGTGTGAAACCACGCAGTGAGTCAGGCATCGATTTAATAAGAGCTAAGCAATCAAGAGTATAGATTTCCGTAGGCGTTAAAAATACTTCACCTGAAGTTTTGCCGTACTCGCTTACATGTGCTTCAAGGCTAAGTTTTTGAGTTTTAATAATTTGGCGAACAAGTGAAAAACCATTTGCGTGAAAGCCACTCGATGGCATTGCAATGAGAACATCACCGGCCTGCACTAAATGTGCACCAAGCTGTTTATCGGAATCCACGACTCCGGTAGCTGCGCCAGCGATATCAAATTCATCCTCGCCCAGTAATCCTGGATGTTCAGCGGTTTCTCCACCTATGAGAGCCGTATTTGCTTTCTCACACCCGCGCGCAATGCCTGCAACAATCTCTGCAATGCGCTCGGGTATAACTTTGCCGACTGCAATGTAGTCGGTCATAAAAAGAGGCTCAGCACCGCACACAACTAAATCATCGACCACCATGGCAACTAAATCTTCTCCGATTGTGTCGTACTTACCCATTGCGCGAGCAATCTCAGTTTTAGTTCCTACGCCGTCTGTGGATGTCGCGAGCAAAGGTTTTTTCATACTCTTCAATGCGCTTGCATCAAAAAGACCAGCGAATCCCCCAATTCCACCCATTACCTCTGGGCGCGAAGCCTTTGCAATCGAAGCTTTCATTAGTTCTACTGCGCGATCCCCTGCATCGATATCGACACCCGCATCTTTATATGTACTCATTTAATGACCACGTACTTCGGTAATTTCAAGGCGCATCTTTCCTTCAGACATATCAGCAGGGATGCGAATCGGATAAGTGCCAGTAAAGCAGGCAGAACAAAGCTTCTTTTCATCGATTTGCGTCGACTCAATGAGTCCTTCGAGTGAGACATATCCAAGAGAATCAGCACCAATCGAACGACGAATCTCTTCAATCTCTAAGCCGCTAGCGATGAGTTCAGCCCGCGTTGCAAAATCGATTCCATAGAAGCATGGCCATTTAACTGGTGGTGATGAGATACGCACATGAATTTCGCGGGCGCCAGCTTCACGAAGCATCCGAACAATCGCGCGTTGAGTATTCCCACGTACGATTGAATCGTCAACGACAACAATGCGCTTGCCTTCGATAATTTCGCGTAAAGGGTTGAGTTTTAAACGAATTCCAAGTTGGCGAATCGTCTGAGATGGTTGAATAAAAGTGCGACCTACATATGAGTTCTTAACGAGGCCAATTCCAAAGGGAATTCCTGAACCTTTTGCATACCCAATAGCTGCAGGTGTTCCGGATTCCGGAACTGGAATCACTAAGTCAGCCTCTACCGGTGCCTCTTGTGCAAGCCGAACACCAATTGCAACTCGAGTCGCATGAATTCCTTGACCGGCAATTAATGTATCTGGTCGGGCTAAGTAAACATATTCAAATAGGCAGCCCTTTGGTTCGGCAACTGCCCAACGTTGTGAGCGGACACCATGTACATCGATTGCTATGAATTCTCCAGGTTCAATCTCACGTACAAAGGCGGCACCAACAATATCGAGTGCAGCACTCTCTGATGCAACAACCCAACCAGTTTCTAATTTGCCAAGAACTAATGGGCGCACACCATGTCGATCCCGTGCTGCATACAAAGTGTGTTCATCCATAAAGACTAAGGAGAATGCACCTTCTAATTGAGGTAGAACGGAAATCGCACTTGCCTCAACATTTTTTTCATTTTGTAGAGAAATCAGCGCCGTCATTATTTCTGTATCTGTAGTTGCTCCACGGTCGCGGCCCGTACTTGGCTCTAATTTCTGAACTAATTCTGCAAGTTCGCCCGTGTTAGTTAGATTGCCATTGTGCGCTAAAGCCAGTGTTCCGTACTTAGTTGGACGTAGCGTTGGTTGGGCATTAACCCATGTACTCGATCCCGTGGTGCTATAACGACAATGCCCAATTGCTAAGTCGCCGGGCAAAGTCGCTAGATCGCTTTCGGTAAATACTTGCGAAACTAAACCCATATCTTTATAAACAAGTATTCGTTCGCCATCACTAGTTGCAATCCCTGCCGACTCTTGGCCACGATGTTGTAGCGCATACAAACCGTAAAAAGCTAACTTCGCTACTTCTTCTCCTGGTGCCCAAACTCCAAATACACCACAAGCATCTTGTGGACCTTTATCTGATTCCAAAATATTGTGATTTAGTAACCCATCAGGGCGCCGGCTCATGTCGTTATCCTAAGCGGTAGGTATGGTGCTAAATCGGCACGAAGACCTGAAGCAGTTATTGCGCCGCTATTTAAAGCATCGCTCCATGTGATTTCACCGGAAGCTAAGGCGATCCAAGTCGCCGCCTCCATTTCAATCACATTCGCCGGTGTACCGCGTGTATGAGTTGGACCTTCACCACATTGGATAGCTGCATACGGTGGAATTCGAACTTCGATTGCGCGGCCAGGTGCTTTTGCCGAAAGAAGCGCCAAAGTACTCTTTACCTCGTCTAATATTTTAGGATCTCGCATCTGCATCACCCGAACAAGGTTGGAAAAGTAGATGTATGTGCAGTTCGAAGTTCGCTAAGAGGGATTATGCAATCATTGATAATTAGCGAATCACCACCAGTAGTACCTAATTTTGAAAGAGTTATCGAATATTTTGTCGCTAATTGAGAGAGTGCTTGAGAAGTACCGGCATTTACCGCGACGACAACTCGCCCTGGGGATTCACTAAGCAATTCGATGCCGACATTACCTAATGTAATTGTTGCACCGACAAAGTAGCGTAGAACCATCTCTGTTAATCCGGCCGATAAGCCACCTTGACTTAAATCATGAGCGGCTTTAAACAATCCATCAGCGTGACCTTCAAGAAGAAGCTCTATAAGCCGTATTTCACGGGCTAAATCAGCCGTTGGAGTTTGTCCGACGCGCTCTCCATTTAAAAATGCCCATTCACTCCCGGCAAAATCTTCGTAGGTATCACCCAACAAGTAGAGATCTAATCCAGCCACATTAAAACTCATCGGGGTGCGAGTTCTAACGTCTTGAATTACACCAAGCACTCCGATGACTGGGGTTGGCAAGATTGCTACCGGACCTGTTTGATTATAGAAAGAAACATTGCCTCCAGTCACTGGCAGACCCATCTCTAAACATCCGTCGGCTAAACCTCGAACGGTTTCGGCGAACTGCCACATCACTCCTGGATCTTCAGGTGAGCCAAAGTTCAAGCAATTGGTAACGGCTAGTGGTCGCGCACCCGCAGTTGCAATGTTTCGCGCCGCTTCAGCTAAAGCTAATTTAGCTCCTTGGTATGGATTCAAATATGACCAGTTTGCATTGGCATCGGTTGAGATTGCAACACCTAAATGCGTACTCTCATCGATTCGAACCATTCCTGAATCATCGGGTTGCGATTGAATCGTGTTTCCCTGCACATATTTGTCATACTGCGAAGTGACCCATGACTTATCGGCGAGATTTGGCGCGCCTGCAAGTTTGAGAACTGCAGCCTTAATATCCGAAGCGCTATTGAGAATCGGAAGGGTTATTTTCTGTTTATTCACTTCATCGATATAGGCTGGCTGAGCCAGTGGGCGGTTGTAAACAGGACCTTCATGAGCAACTGTACGTGGAGGAACATCGACAATAACTTCGCCATTCCAAGTGATCTCTAAGCGTTCGCCGTCAGTGACTTCACCAATCGCGGTAACGGTGACGTCCCACTTCTTACAAATTTCGAGAAATCGTTGCAGCTTTTGAGGTTCAACTATCGCACACATGCGCTCTTGTGACTCCGACATTAAAATCTCTTCAGGCGAAAGTGATGGATCGCGCAGCGGGACCTTGTCCAGGGCTACTTTCATACCACCTGAACCGCCTGATGCGAGTTCGCTTGTCGCACACGATAATCCTGCTCCTCCTAGATCTTGAATTCCAACAACTAAATCCTCTGCAAAGATTTCAAGTGAGCATTCAATCAAAATCTTTTCTACAAAAGGATCACCAACTTGCACACTTGGTCGTTTAGTCGATCCCCCTGCGCCAAATGTTTCAGAGGCAAGAACAGATACTCCACCAATTCCATCTCCGCCTGTCTTAGCACCGAAGAGCACGACTAAGTTGCCAGCACCTGCAGCTTTCGCCAACTTAATATCGCTGTGTTTCATGACTCCAACACAAAGCGCATTTACTAAAGGATTGCCGGCATACGTTTCATCAAAGACAATTTCACCGCCAATATTCGGTAGACCTAAACAGTTTCCATATCCTCCAATACCTGCAACGATTCCTGGTAATACGCGGCGAGTATCTGGCGCATTTGCTGGACCAAAGCGAAGCGGGTCCATTACGGCAATTGGTCGTGCACCCATAGTTAAAATATCTCGAACAATTCCACCGATTCCGGTCGCGGCCCCTTGATATGGCTCGACAAAAGATGGGTGGTTATGTGATTCGATTTTGAAAGTAACGGCATAGCCTTGACCGACATCAACCACACCAGCATTTTCACCAATGCCAACTAATAAGGCATCGGAAATAGGAGCTTTATCGCCGAACTGTTTCAAATGTACTTTTGAAGATTTATACGAACAGTGCTCGGACCACATCACTGAATACATCGCTAACTCAGATGATGTGGGGCGACGGCCTAAAATCTCTTTAATACGAGCGTATTCATCAGGTTTTAAGCCAAGTTCAGCAAATGGTTGTTTATTCTCGGGTGTGGATTGTGCGATTGCAACCGTATCTAGGGACATTACTTAACCATCGCATTCAAAATTGAAGTAAAGAAGCCAAGGCCTTGGGCTGAAGGGCCTGTTAATGGGTCAATAGCGTGCTCTGGGTGTGGCATAAGGCCAACTACATTTCCACGCTCATTTGTAATCCCAGCAATCAAATTTCGAGAGCCATTTGGGTTTACGCCAACATAACGCGCAATTACTCGACCCTCATTCTCTAATCTGGCCAGAGTTTGATCATCACATTGAAAAGAGCCTTCACCATTTTTAAGCGGGATAGTAATTCGTTCACCTTCTGCAAATGAAGTTGTCCAGGCCGTTGTGTTATTGGTAATTTCAATCTCTTGATCTCGGCATAAGAAATGAAGATCGGAGTTTCGAGTCAACGCACCTGGCAATAAATGAGATTCACACAATACTTGGAAACCATTGCAGATGCCCAGCACAGGCATACCTTTGCCTGCAGCTTCAATGACTAACTTCATTACTGGAGCAAAACGAGAGATTGCACCACAGCGAAGGTAATCACCATAGGAAAAGCCACCAGGTAAAATCACGGCATCGACTTTCTTTAAATCAGCATCGGCATGCCACAATGCAACGGCTTCTGCTCCGCCTACATTTACCGCCCGCGCCGCATCGCGATCATCTAAAGTGCCAGGAAAGGTTATAACTCCAATGCGCATTACTTCTCGACTCTTACGACATAGGTTTCAATTACTGGATTAGAGAGTAAAACTTCGGCGGCTTTCTCTACTTCCGCCAGTTGAGCAGGTGTTGGCTCTCCATCAATTTCAATTTCAAATCTCTTGCCCTGTCGCACAGAGTTGGCAAAGGTAAACCCAAGTCGAGGTAGCGCAGATGCAACGGCATTTCCTTGTGGGTCGAGAATCTCAGGCTTTAACATCACGTCAACCACGATTATTGCCATTGTTTTATTCTCCCTGTGTTAGAACTTGCTGCCAGTTAATCGGTAATAAGCTTCTTCGTAGCGCGCTGCCGTTTTTTCGATGATCTCTTGCGGAAGCAGTGGGGGTGGGCTATTCCTATCCCATCCAGATGCAATTAGGTAGTCTCGCAAGAACTGCTTATCGAATGATGCCTGAGAGCCACCAGGGATCCAGGTTGAAAACTCCCAAAACCTCGATGAATCAGGGGTTAGAGCCTCATCTCCTAGAACAATTTCGCCTAACGCATTGCGACCAAATTCAAATTTCGTATCGGCGAGAATAATTCCGCGATCTTTAGCAAAATCTGAGGCCGTGTCATACAGCGTAATCGTGAGCTCTTTTAATTCCTGAGCCTCTGAAGCCCCAATATTCTTGGCTGCAGTATCAAAGTCAATGTTAATGTCATGGTCACCAACATCGGCTTTGGTTGCAGGAGTAAAAATTGTTTCAGGAAGTTTAGAGCCATCTAGTAAGCCTTCGGGCAGAGAATTTCCACAAATCACTCTGTTATTTTGATATTCGCTCCAACCACTTCCAGTTAGATAGCCACGAGCAACACATTCAATTTCAAACATCTCAAGTGGTTGAACAATAACCGCGCGATCTTCAACAATCGCTGGAACGTCTAAAGATATAACATGATTAGGAACTATATCTTCGAGAAGTTCAAACCAAAATAATGAAAGTTGAGTAAGGACCGCCCCTTTTCCTGGAATCGTTGAAGGCATAACCCAGTCGAATGCTGATACTCGATCAGATGCTACTAAGAGAATCTCGTCTTTGTCATTGGTGTACAAGTCGCGAACTTTTCCGGTACGCACATGAGTCCACCCAGGTATCGAAGGTGCTGGCGGTGGACCAGCTAAACCAAAACCGCTCACCGAATAGAGCCGGGCTTGTACTGCACTGCTGCAGGGTGCGCGGATGTAATCGCGTCAATGCGGTTAACAACTCGAGCAACTTGTTGGCGAGCATCGCCAGTAAATTCAAGTGGTGTACTTACTAACTTATTTAGTGCGCTGAGATCTAATGGAAAACTTGGATCATTGGCTAAATCGTCAAGGAGTGTGTTGGCTTTGCCTTCGCGCATTCCCAGAGCTGCTTTTACTGCATGCTCCTTTATAATTTCGTGGGCTACCTCGCGACCAATGCCGGCCTTAACGGCTGCCATTAGAAACTTCGTCGTCGCTAGAAATGGCAGATAACGCTCTAATTCAGCCTCTATTACCGCTGGAAATGCTCCAAATTCACCGAGTACGGTCAACATTGTTTCTAGCAATCCGTCGATCGCATAAAAGGCATCTGGTAGCGCGACACGGCGCACAACACTGCACGAAACATCGCCTTCATTCCACTGGTCACCAGCAAGTTCACTGACCATTGATGCATAACCGCGAAGAACAACGGCTAGTCCATTTATACGTTCGCAAGAACGTGTATTCATTTTGTGCGGCATTGCACTACTGCCAACTTGACCCGCTTTGAAACCCTCGCTTACGAGCTCTGCGCCAGCCATTAAACGAATTGAAGTGGCAAGTGATGAAGGTGCAGCTGCCAATTGAACAAGTGTTGTTACTACATCATAATCAAATGATCGTGGATATATCTGCCCAGCAGAATCTAAAACTCTACTGAAACCCAACTCATTAGCAATCGCTATTTCCATATTTGCATGGGCTTCAAAAGAGCCGAGCAAATCAATTGAGTCTTGTGCAGTGCCAACTGGGCCTTTTATGCCGCGCATTGGATAGCGGTTCTGCAAAGCAGTTAAACGTTCATATGCAAATAAAAGCTCTTCGGCAGCAGTTGCGAAGCGTTTTCCGAGTGTCGTAACTTGTGCTGGAACATTATGCGAACGCCCAGCAATTGGTTGATCAGCGTACTCTGTTGCTCGCTCTGCTAAACGCGCAAGTAGTGTTACTACTTTTCCTTGGACTATTTCTAATCCATTGCGGATTTGAAGTGCTTCAATGTTTTCGGTTAGGTCACGACTTGTCATTCCTGCATGAATCGCTTCGTGACCAGCGAGCGCGTTGAACTCTTCGATGCGGGCTTTAACGTCATGACGATTTGCTCTTTCACGAGCATCAATTGAAGCAAGATCTACAGTAAAGATTACTTTTTTATAGTCATCAATGACGGAGTCTGCGATCGGATGACCTAACGCAGCTTGATTTCGCATGACTGAAAGCCAAAGGCGACGTTCGAGAATAATTTTCTCCTGCGGTGCAAAGATTTTTCGCATCGCTGCGGATGCATATCTATCTGCAATGAGGCTCACGGGTGAATTATCGGCCATTTAATTGCCCTTCTCTGCCACTGCGGCATTTAGAGCTATGTCGCTGCGATAAAAAGAGCCGGGCAATGAGATCTGACTAATTGCTCGATAGGCGCGATCTCTTGCCTCGGTCAGATCGGATCCAACTCCGGTCACGGTTAGAACCCGACCGCCGGATGAGACTAAACCTTGTTCACTGCGGGAGGTTCCGGCATGAAATATCTGGACGTTTTCGATTGCCGGGAGGGGCGATATTGTGCCTCCATTTAATGGGGCGGTTGGATATCCCTCGGCCGCTAAAACCACAGCTACCGCCGATTCATCACGCCACTCTAAAACAGTATCGGCAAGACCAACGGTTGCAGCTTTATATAAGAGCGTCGCTAGCGGTGTTTTAAGTAGAGGGATTAAAACTTGAGTTTCAGGGTCTCCAAAGCGAACATTAAATTCAATAACTCGAGTACCTCTATCTGTTAATGCAAGACCTGCGTACAGCAAACCGACGAACGGCGTCCCTCGTGCATTCATTTCAGCAATTATGGGAGCAAGAACTTGCGTATATGTATCCTCGATTATGTCTGAAGGTGCCCATGGCAAAGGAGAATAAGCTCCCATGCCTCCCGTATTTAGCCCAGCATCGTTATCGCCGGAGCGCTTAAAATCCTGTGCAGGTTGCATGGCCAATATTGAAACACCATCGCTAATTCCAAAGAGTGAAACCTCTGGTCCCTCTAAGAACTCTTCGATAACGACACGTTTACATGAAATTGCATGGGCTAACGCCTCTTGACGATTACGGGTGACTACAACTCCTTTTCCACCGGCTAATCCATCGTCTTTAACTACGTATGGTGCACCGAAAGTATCCAAAGCCTTCTCGTATTCAACTTTATTAGAGCAGGTAAAACTCTGCGCAGTTAGAACGCCGGCATCGGACATTACTTCTTTTGCAAAAGTCTTTGACCCTTCTAGTTGTGCCGCAGCTTTAGATGGACCGAAAACTGCGATTTTCAATCGACGTAAATCATCTGCTAAGCCGTTTACTAGAGGAAGTTCCGGGCCAATGACAACTAAATCAGCCTCAATTTCTTGGGCAAGTGCAACAATTTGCGCATTGTTTGAAATATCAATTGGATGACATTGCGCAAACTCAGCTATACCTGGATTACCTGGTGCAACATGTAGCGAGGTACATGCAGGATCTGCGTCAAGACCTAGTCCTAGTGCGTGTTCGCGACCGCCGCTTCCGACTAGGAGGATTTTCATCGTTAGATAAAATCCTTTACGACAATCGTTTCATCGCGACCAGGGCCGACGCCTATTGCACTTATGGGCGCACCAGAAATCTTCTCTAAAAATGCAACATACTCTTGAGCCGCTTTGGGCAAGTCACTTAGTGATCTACATTTAGAGATATCTTCGCTCCAACCTTGCAGGTATTCGTAAATCGGTTTTGCGTGGTGGAAATCGCTTTGTGATGCGGGAAGTTCTTCAACCCGCTTACCATCTATCTCATAAGCAACACATACTGGAATCTTTTCCCAACCCGTCAATACATCAAGCTTGGTTAAGAAGAAATCTGTTAAGCCATTTACGCGGACTGCATAACGCGCGATCGGCGCGTCATACCAACCACATCGACGTGCCCGACCGGTTGTAACACCGATTTCGCCACCAATGCGACGTAAAGCTTCTCCATCTTCATCAAAGAGCTCTGTTGGAAATGGGCCACTTCCAACACGCGTTGTGTAAGCCTTTACAATTCCTATTACCTTTTCAATTTTAGTTGGCCCGATTCCACTGCCCGTACAGGCACCGCCTGAAGTTGGATTGCTGGAAGTCACAAATGGATAAGTACCATGATCAACATCGAGCAAGGTTCCCTGTGATCCTTCAAGAAGCACGCGCTTTCCAGCTTTTAATGCTTGATCCAAAAGCAATACCGTATCTGCAACATATGGACGAAGAATTTCGGCATAGGCTAAATACTCTTCAAGCACCTCATCGACTTCAATGTTTTTACGGTTGAAAACCTTAATTAATACTTGATTCTTGTCCCGCAGTGCGCTCTCGATTTTCTGTCGAAGAATTGAAGGGTCGAATAAGTCTTGAACGCGAATTCCAATACGGTTTATTTTGTCAGCATACGCTGGACCGATTCCACGACCCGTTGTGCCAATCTTTGATTTTCCCAAGAACCGTTCTGATACTTTATCGATCGTGCGGTGATATGGCGTAATCAAATGCGCATTAGTAGAAATTACTAATTTGCTGCAATCAATTCCGCGTTCCGTGAGCCCTCTAATCTCCTCTAGCAAGACCCCTGGATCGATTACAACACCATTTCCAATTACTGGAACAACGTTTGGAGAAAGAATTCCAGATGGCAGTAAGTGGAGTGCATACTTTTGATCACCAATAACAACTGTATGTCCGGCATTGTTTCCGCCTTGATAGCGCACAACATAATCAACACGATCACCAAGTAAATCGGTGGCTTTACCTTTACCTTCATCGCCCCATTGAGCGCCAAGCAAAACAAGTGCAGGCATTGGTAAAGCCTTTCCGGTTAGTTAGAAACTACTTGAGTGATGACGTGCCAGCCGAACGAAGATCTTCACAACCACGAACAACACGTGCGGCCATTCCGGCCTCTGCTGCCTTGCCCCAAGCGCGTGGGTCATAAAGCTTTTTGTTTCCAACTTCGCTATCAATTTTAAGCACCCCGTCGTAGTTTTTAAGCATGTGATCTACAACTGGACGAGTAAATGCATATTGCGTATCTGTATCAATATTCATTTTGATAACGCCATAATCCAATGACTCGCGGATTTCCGAAAGAAGTGAGCCTGAACCGCCATGGAAAACAAGGTCCATTGGCTTGCTTCCCTCAGGAAGACCGAGTTTCTTAGCTACCGCCTCTTGTAAGGTTGCTAATATTTTTGGCTGTAAAACGACGTTGCCAGGCTTGTATACGCCATGGACATTTCCAAATGTGGCAGCAACTAAGTAGCGAACTTCGCTGCCTAAGGTTTCAATCGTCAATAGTGCATCTTCGGGAGTTGAGTACAGCTTTGCATCATGCTTTGCTTCAATGCCATCTTCTTCCCCGCCGACAACGCCGATTTCAATTTCGAGTACTGTGCGAGCAGCGATTGACATCGCCAACATCTCTTTTGCAACTTTCATATTTTCTGTCATAGAAACTGCAGATCCATCCCACATGTGGGAGTTAAATAAAGGGGCTTTGCCAGATGCAAGGCGCTGCGCACCAATTTCCAAAAGTGGACGCATAAATCCATCAAGCTTTTCAGCTGGACAGTGATCGGTATGAATTCCGATATTGACGTTGTAATTTTTAGCAACAATGTGCGCGTATTCAGCCAAGGCGACTGCGCCATCTACCATCTTCTTTACTGTTGAGCCCGATGCATACTCAGCCCCGCCCCAAGAAAACTGAATAATCCCATCAGATTCAGCCTCAGCAAAACCACGTATAGCTGCAATGATTGTCTGCGACGATGAAACGTTGATAGCCGGATATGCAAAAGCGCCTTTTTTAGCGCGATCCAACATATCGACAAAGATTTCTGGGGTTGCAATTGGCATTTTTGCTCCTATTGGCTCTGGTGTAAAACTCTAGGAGCGCTTCATTGAACCAACTAGAGGCTTACGGCCAATCCTCTCACTTCCAAGCCAATTCCCACAAAAGCGGCGCGAAAAAGCCCCCGAATTCGAGCTCGGGGGCTTTGGGTTCAGCGGTTACATCATGGACTTAAGCACATTGCTCAAAAATTTAGCAAAGGCGGCGACCAGAGCTGGATTACTTAAGAGTTTTAGGAAAAGCAGGATAAAGGCAGTAATACTCATATTTCTCCTTTCGTTGGAACCGCATCTTTCTAGGCTTATCGAGATGAGATAGAGCACGGTTAAAACTCTGTTGATAACTTGAGTGAGCAGGTACTCTCACACGTTATGAACCAGGATCATGAATCACTCGAAAATTTACTGAGCGAGAATCGACACTTTTTACCAAGCTCAGAATTTGTTATGCAGGCAAATGCTCAACACGGTGAATATGCATATGCAAATATGGATCGCCTGGCTTTCTGGGACAACCAAGCTTGCGATCTTAAATGGGAAAGAAAATGGGACACGGTACTGGAGTGGAACTCACCATATGCCAAGTGGTTCGTGGGCGGAAAGCTCAATGCTTCAGTTAACGCACTTGATCGTCATGTTGATGAAGGCAGAGGCGATCGCGTTGCTTTTCACTTTGAAGGTGAACCGGGTGATACAAAGACAATCACGTACTCTCAATTACTTACCGAGGTAAAAAAGACTGCCAATGCGCTTATTGAACTTGGGATCAGTGCCGGCGATCGAGTTGCCATCTACATGCCTATGATTCCTGAGGCTGCAATTGCAATGTTGGCATGTGCTCGTATCGGTGCACCACACTCAGTTGTCTTTGGTGGATTTTCAGCTGACGCTTTACTTTCGCGAATTCAAGATGCCGATGCGAAACTAGTGATTACATCTGATGGGGGATTTAGAAAAGGTTCGGCTTTTGCCTTAAAACCAGCTGTTGATGAGGCTTTGAAGGGTCAGCACAATGTAGAAAAAGTTTTAGTTGTCGCTCGAACTCATCAGGAAACTGCTTGGACTGATCGTGATATTTGGTGGCATGAGATTGTTGACCGTCAATCTCCAGATCATGTTGCAGAGAGCTTTGATGCCGAGCATCCGCTATTTATTTTGTACACTTCAGGTACGACTGCAAAACCTAAAGGCATTTTTCATACAACGGGTGGCTATTTAACACAGGTCGCATATACCCACAAGGTCGTCTTTGATATTAAGCCTGAAACCGATGTTTATTGGTGCACCGCCGATGTTGGCTGGATTACTGGTCACTCCTATGTTGTTTATGGACCGTTAATGAACGGGGCAACGCAAGTAATGTATGAGGGGACACCTGATACACCGCATAAAGGTCGTATTTTTGAGATCATTGCAAAATATGGTGTGACGATTTTGTATACCGCACCAACATTAATCCGTACTTGGATGAAGTGGGGCGATGAGTTTCCGCAAGCGCATAATTTAGAATCACTTCGCTTATTGGGCAGTGTTGGTGAACCAATTAACCCTGAAGCATGGATGTGGTACCGCGAAATTATCGGTGGAAATCGTTGTCCGATTGTTGACACATGGTGGCAAACAGAAACCGGGGCAATCATGATTTCACCTTTGCCTGGAATCACTGTTACTAAACCGGGATCTGCGATGCGACCTATACCTGGAATTAGCGCCAAAGTCGTTGACGATAGCGCAACTCCCGTAGCCGATGGACATGGTGGCTACTTAATTCTTGACCAACCTTGGCCTTCAATGTTGCGCGGCATTTGGGGAGAAGATGCCAGATATAAAGAGACATACTGGTCTCGTTTTGAGGGAATTTACTTCGCTGGCGATGGCGCAAAGCTAGATGATGAAGGTGCCATTTGGCTTCTTGGTCGCGTTGATGATGTTATGAATATTTCAGGTCACCGGATTTCAACGACAGAAGTTGAATCCGCACTCGTCTCTCATGAAGCAGTTGCCGAAGCCGCCGTGGTTGGTGCCACGGATGCAATGACTGGTCAAGGAATTGTTGCTTTTGTTATTTTGCGCGCCGGTATTGCACATGCAGATGGCGAAGAGCTCAATACGCAACTCCGTAATCACGTTGCAAAAGAGATTGGTGCAATTGCAAAGCCTCGTCAAATCTTAATTGTAAATGAACTTCCAAAGACTCGTAGTGGCAAAATAATGCGCCGCCTATTAAAAGATGTCGCCGAAGATCGCGTAGTCGGAGATGCGACAACTTTGGCCGACCCCAATGTCATGAAAAAGATTGCTGAAGGTTTAAATAGTGCAAAAGATGAAGATTAAAGCTCCACCCGTAAATATTTAGAGGTAAACGTTATTAGTTCTAACTCACTTTTTAACACACCAATGTGTTTATAAGCCACGCTGCCATCGGCTGCAATGAACCATGTGACTGGTACGCCCATTCCAAAATAAGCGCGTGAACTGCCATCGCTATCAAAAAGATTTGGCCAGGTAATTCCATTCTTTAATACAAACTCCTGGCCATCTTTAAGAGAGGCTTCCTCAACATCAACGCCAACTAACTGCAGTTTTCCTTTTGCCTTTGCATAAAAAGATCTAAAGATGGGCATCTCTTCCTTGCAGGGAGCACACCATGATCCCCAGACATTGATGATGGCTGGGCCGCGTAAAGCGTTTATTGAAGCACCTTCTGAACCATCTAAACACCCTAGCTCTATGGGCTTGGCGACGTTCTGGGTTTGTAAAGTTGTACAAGAGACCAGGATGCCTGCAATATCGGCGGTTGGTGCTGCACAACTTGTAAGAAGTAAAAAGGAGAGCGCTATTGCAGTCTTTTTCAACGAAAATCCTTATCTGTCTTTACGAGGAGTTTAGCTTTTTCGATATTCATTTCTCCTATGCCAACGCTAGGGCACAACTTCGCCATCGGACAAACTCCGCATGCCGGTTTACGCGAGTGACAGATTCGCCTTCCATGCCAAATCATTCGCTGCGAAAGATTTGTCCATTCTTCGCGTGGAATCAACTCTCCAACAATTCTCTCGACTTTAACTGGATCTATTTCAGTAGTCCATCCGAATCGACGTGAGAGACGACCGAAGTGTGTGTCAACGGTAATTCCCGGAGTATCAAAGGCATGCCCTAAGACAACATTTGCAGTCTTTCGCCCTACCCCTGGAAGGGTAATTAGCTCTTCTAAGCTCCTCGGTACTTCACCGCCGTAATCCGTGAGAATTTTCGTCGCTAACCCTTTTATATGTCGGGCTTTAACTTTATAAAAACCTGCCTGAAAAACCAGCTTCTCAATGTCTAATAGATCGGCCTCTGCAAATGCTCTTGCATTTTTGTATTTTTTAAATAGTGCGGGGGTCAAGCTATTAACCCGCTTGTCTGTGCACTGTGCACTGAGTACGGTGGCAATAATTAGTTGAAGGGGGCTTTGGAAATCTAGTTCACAGCGGATCTCAGGATACGTCTTAGTCAGAATCCGATACATGGCCCGCGCCTGCGTACGGCTTTCTTTATTTGCAGGCATGAGGCTAAAGTACTCCTCGTGACCCCAGAACAAGATGTCTTCCGTAAAGCGCCCCTCTTTACCGCCCTTGATGATGAAGCCGCCGATTCACTGCGTGCTTCAATGGATCCCGTAAAGATCTCCAAAGGAAATGTACTTTTTGCCGAAGGTGACGAAGGCGACCATTTATATGTCATTGTCGAAGGAAAATTGAAGCTCGGTACCTCAAGTGGTGACGGACGAGAAAATCTCCTCTCCATCCTTGGTCCTGGTGAAATGTTTGGCGAGCTAAGCCTTTTCGATCCGGGTCCCCGTACATCAACTGCGACTGCGGTCACCGACGCGAAATTATTGAGTCTTGGACATAAAGATCTAATTCCGTGGTTGGCACAAAATCCTGAGGTTGCTCTGCACCTGCTTGCACGCCTTGCCCAAAGACTTCGTCGCACAAATGAGGCCGTTGGAGATTTGGTCTTCTCTGATGTTCCTGGTCGTGTGGCTAAAGCGTTAATTGATTTAGGTGAGCGCTTTGGCAAACAAAACCCAGAAGGTCTCTATGTGCACCATGACTTAACTCAAGAGGAGCTAGCGCAATTAGTTGGCGCATCGCGTGAAACTGTAAATAAAGCGCTGGCGGACTTTGCTGGTCGTGGTTGGTTAAAACTAGATGGACGAGCCGTATTGATTACAGATTTCGAACGCTTATCCAAGCGCGGGAAATGACCTGTCCGAACTTAGTCAGTAATCTCTACAGTTAATTCGATTTCTACTGGTGAATTCAACGGTAGCTCGGCAATTCCAACGGCGCTACGTGCATGTTTTGCACCATCTCCCCAGATAGCTAGAAACAATTCACTGGCCCCGTTTACCACTAGCGGTGCATTGATAAAGCCGGGAACGCCATTTACGTATCCAACAACTCGAACAATCTTTGAAATTTTATTTATATCTGCAACCGTTTCAACGGCGGCCAAAGCATTCAAGGCACAGATTTGGGCGAGCTCTTTTGCCTGTTCTGGAGTTACTTCACCATCTACTTTACCAACACCTGCCATCTCGCCATTAAATAGAGGCAGTTGCCCGGCAGTGAAGACGAGGTTTCCGGTTCGGATAGCTGGAACATACGCTGCGACAGGTTTAGCAGCAATTGGTAGCTCTAGACCAAGTTCAGTTAATTTTGCGCGTACGTCGAGTGAGTTCATTTAATCTCTCGCTTCATGTAGGCAACTAGTTGTTCTCCAGAACCTGGAGCTGGAATAACTTGAACCAGCTCCCAACCATCTGATCCCCACGTATCGAGAATTTGTTTAGTTGCATGAGAAAGTAAAGGGACTGTGGCATATTCAAATTTCATTTATTTAACGCTTCTTTCACTAGGGTTGAAACGATTGAACCATCGGCTTTTCCAGCGATTAATGGTTTGACTGCGCCCATGACCTTACCCATATCGGCTGGTCCGGCTGCACCAGTTGATGTAACCGCATCGGCGATTATCTTTTTTATTTCATCAACGCTCAATTGGGCGGGTAAGTATTTAGCGATTACTTCACCCTCTGCTTTTTCAAGTGTCGCTTTATCGGCCCGGCCAGCATTTTCAAATGCCTCTGCCGCTTCACGGCGTTTTTTGGCCTCGCGAGATAAAACGGTAATAATTTCATCATCACTTAAAACACGGGCTTCTTTACCAGCTACTTCTTCATTGGTAATCGCCGTTAAAACCATGCGAATAGTGCTCGAAGTAATCTCGTCTCGACCACGAATGGCTTCAGTGAGATCACTACGTAGGCTCTCTTTGATACTCATGATGTGAACTCTATCGCTAGAAGTTCAGCGATTTGAGCAGTATTTAAGGCCGCTCCTTTGCGCAAATTATCACCGCACACAAACATATCTAAAGCCATTGGATTATCTATGCTTTTTCGAACGCGCCCAACCCATGTTGGATCCGTGCCCACTACATCGGCCGGTGTCGGAAATTTATAGTTTTCAGGATCGTCGACCAACTTAACTCCGGCTGCGTTTTGCAAAATATCTTGAGCACCTTTACGCGATGGCTCTTTGGCAAATACGGCATGAACCGTCAGCGAGTGCGTAGTTAAAACTGGCACACGCACGCAGGTTGCAGCGACTTTCAGATTCGGTAAACCTAAGATTTTTCGCGACTCGTTTCGAACTTTTAATTCTTCTGAGGAATATCCATCTTCTTTTAGAGAGCCCGCCCAAGGCACAACATTGAGTGCAAGTGGTGCCGGGAATGGACCGTTCTCTTTTATAATTTCGCGAAGATTTCCTGCAGTGTCCCCAGCGTTTGTTCCGGCTACGAGATTAATTTGTTCGCGCAAGATATCGATACCAGCTTGGCCAGCACCGGATGCAGCTTGATACGAAGAAACTACTAACTCTTGTAATTCGTAATCTCGATGCAATGCACCGAGTGCCACAATCATCGAAAGTGTTGTGCAGTTAGGGTTTGAAATAATTCCGCGTGGACGATTCTTAACTTCTAGTGGATTAACTTCAGGAACCACTAGCGGAACATCGGTATCCATTCGGAATGCTCCAGAGTTATCAACAACAACCGATCCGCGAGCTACTGCAATAGGTGCCCACTCTGCTGAAATCTCATCAGGAACATCAAACATTGCAACATCTATTCCGTCGAATGCTTCGGGTGAAAGCGCAACAACCGTTAACTCTTCACCACGGCACATGAGTTTTTTGCCGGCACTTCGGGCAGATGCGATTAATCGAATTTCCCCCCATACATCCGGCCGTTCAGACAAAATTCCAAGCATCACCGTACCGACTGCACCGGTTGCCCCTACGACAGCTAAAGATGGTTTACTCATCGACCTGATCCGCCATAAACAACGGCCTCATTCTGATCGGCATCGAGCTCGAAGGCGGTGTGGGCAGCCTTAACCCCACGCTCGATATCGGCCTCTCGGCAGATGACCGAGATGCGAATTTCTGAGGTGGAAATCATCTCAATATTAACGCCCGCCGCTGAAAGTGCGCCAAAAAATGTTGCAGTTACTCCAGGGTGCGAGCGCATTCCAGCTCCAACTAAAGAAAGTTTTCCGATTTGATCATCATATTGAATCGAGGCGTACCCAACTTCGCCTTGAAGTTTTTGTAAAATCCCTGTCGCATCAGCGCCTTCGTCTTTGGGAAGAGTAAATGAGATGTCAGTTAAACCAGTTGCTGCCGCAGAAACGTTTTGAACGATCATGTCAATATTAATGTCGGCATCGGCTATGGCTTGGAAGATTCTTGCAGCCACACCTGTGCGATCTGGCACGCCAACGATTGTTATCTTGGCTTCACTCTTATCGTGTGCAATGCCTGAAATAATTGCTTGTTCCATGTCTGCTCCTTCTGGATGATCTTTGACCACCCACGTTCCTTCGTTGGTGGAAAAAGATGAACGTACGTGAATCGGTAAGTCATAACGTCGTGCATATTCAACACAACGCAGGTGCAAAACTTTTGCCCCACTCGCTGCTAGTTCAAGCATTTCATCATATGTAACCGTTTTTAACTTTCGTGCATTTGGTACAACCCGAGGATCTGCACTAAATACGCCGTCAACATCCGTATAGATTTCACAAACATCGGCATCTAAAGCGGCAGCTAATGCGACCGCCGTTGTATCACTGCCGCCGCGACCTAGAGTTGTTACATCTTTTGTATCCTGGGAAATTCCTTGAAAACCAGCAACGATTGCGATTGCGCCTTCTTTTAGCGCCTCTTGGATTCGCCCCGGAGTTACATCGATAATTCGAGCACGCCCATGTGCCGACGTCGTAATCACTCCAGCTTGGCTCCCGGTAAATGAACGGGCTTCATGTCCTAAATTCGTAATCGCCATTGCAAGCAAGGCCATTGAAATTCTCTCGCCAGCAGTTAGCAACATATCTAACTCTCGCCCCGATGGCATCGGTGTAATCTGCTTTGCTAATTCAATGAGCTCATCGGTCGTATCACCCATTGCTGAAACAACGACGACGACCTGATTTCCATCGCGTTTTGCCGCCACAATTCGATTTGCTACACGCTTCATGCCCTCAGCATCGGCAACGGATGAGCCGCCATATTTCTGAACAATTAGTCCCATGGCTCAATGGTGGACTAATTATTTACTTGGCGCGAAGCGATTCTCTGCATTTCTTACTATGTGAGACGCTACACGTACCACAATGTGGGATTAAACGTTGCGGCGGCCCTCAAAGGCTCGGCCAAGCGTAACTTCGTCGGCATATTCGAGATCGCCCCCTACAGGTAGGCCCGAGGCTAATCGTGAAACTTTAATATTTAACGGCTTAATCATGCGAGCTAGGTAGGTCGCCGTTGCTTCGCCCTCAAGGTTTGGATCCGTTGCCAAAATTACCTCAACGATTTCCGGATCGCTGAGCCTGGCCATTAATTCGCGAATGCGTAATTGATCTGGACCGATTCCATCAATCGGAGAAATAGCGCCACCGAGTACGTGATACTTCCCGCGAAATTCACGTGTGCGCTCGATTGCTATTACATCTTTACTCTCTTCAACAACACAAATTGACGAACTCTCTCGGCGAGGATCTCGACAGATACGGCACAAATGTTCTTCTGAAACATTTCCGCAGGTTGTACAGAATTTAACGCGCTCTTTTACTGTGCGAATTGAATCAACTAATGCTGCCGCGATTTCAGGTTCGGCCTGCAAGATATGAAAGGCGATACGTTGCGCTGATTTTGGACCAATACCCGGTAGTCGACCTAGTGCATCGATGAGATCTTGAATCGCGCCTTCGTACATTCCAGACATCTATTACTTCTCAATCACTTTTGCGCCGAGCTCTTGCGCCAATAACGCTGCACCAGATAGCAATGTCTTATCCGTTGGCGCCTCTGATGTTCGAGTCTCTCTTGCTAATGGAGTATTTGTATCAATTGATGGATCAACTACACATTCGATTCGGCGGTCAATGCCGACAACATCTATAAATGCATTCCGTAGAATTTCATCGGATTCAGATCGGATAAATGAATCACGTGCGCCAGCGTTAACAATTCCAATTGTGATCGCAGTATCGTCAACGGCCAAAACTTGAGCCGATGCGCTAAGAAGTGACCACGTAAGTCTGCGACGTTTCTTAACATCTTCAATTACATCGGGCCATGCACGACGAAGTGCGGTGATGTCGAATGCGCCGTGCGATATGGGAGTCGGCTGAACAGCAGCTGGTTTCGCTGAGCTGTTTTCTTTAACCTCAGCTACAACCACTGCTTGTTCAGCCTTTTTAATCACAGGCTCTGGCGAATGAACAGAAGACATTGGGGCCAAGTTTTCTGCACGCTCTAAACGTTCGATGCGTGACAACATTCCGGATTCGCTTGGATCTCCGATTGGCAAAAGTATGCGGCCACAAATGAGTTCGAGCATTAAACGCGGCGCAGTGGCTCCACGCATCTGGGTCAAGCCTTCGGCGGCGATATCGGCGGCACGCGATAAATTGGCTGAACCGATATGTGCAGCTTGATTGCGCATCCGTTCCATCTGATCATCGGGCATATCGCGAAGGATTGAGTTAGCCGTTGAATCTTTTAGCGCATCGACGATCATTAAGTCGCGAATTCGCTCCAACATATCGGCGGTAAATCTACGTGGATCATGACCGGATTCGATAACACGATCAATAGTTTTAAACAGAGTTGCTCCATCGCGAGCGGCAACTGCATCGATCGCATCATCTAGCAGTGCACCATCTGTAAAACCAAGCAATTGAATTGCAATGTCGTAACTAACTCCATCGCTTCCTGCCCCTGCAAGAAGTTGTCCAAGCACCGACAGAGCATCGCGAACTGAACCACCGGATGCGCGTACTACTAATGGAATAACGCCTTTGGCAACCTTCACGCCTTCAAGGTTACAAATCTTTTCTAAATGTGCGGCCAAGATTCCGGGAGGTACTAAACGAAATGGATAGTGGTGGGTACGCGAGCGAATAGTTGCAATTAACTTATCTGGCTCGGTTGTTGCAAAAATAAAGATGACGTGTGGAGGCGGCTCTTCCACAACTTTCAAAAGCGCATTTGCCGCCCCTGGTCCAAGTTGGTGTGCCTCATCAATAATATAAATCTTGTAACGGCCCTGAACTGGAGCAAAAAATGCTTTGTCACGTAGATCGCGTGCATCATCGACTAAACCATGTGTCGCAGCATCGAGCTCGATGACATCAAGAGAACCCGGACCATTTGCAACTAAATCTTTACATGATTGGCATTCACCGCATGGATTAGGTGTTGGACCTTTTTCGCAGTTAAGCGAGCGCGCCATGATTCGCGCACTTGATGTTTTTCCGCAACCGCGTGGTCCTGAAAATAAATATGCGTGATGTGTGCGGTCCCCTGTTAAAGCATTTGATAATGGAACGGTGACATGATCTTGACCAATCACATCGGCAAATACAGAGGGGCGATATTTTCGATACAAAGCTAGTGACATTGCCGCGCTCCTCTATCCCTACTCATCGTCGCCTGACTATTCCATTAAAAACTAATTCATTAAATACGATAAAAGGGATCCCCCGTACACCCGCCAGAGCGTACCTACCCTTGCTGCATTCCTACCCTGGGGGAGTTCAGCACGGTAGCGCCGTACGAGGGATCTGGCGTAATCATAGTTATAGCCACCGATAGAGTGCTCCCCTCGGGAGGATTCGCATAGCGGCCGAGTGCGCACGCTTGGAAAGCGTGTATAGGGCAACCTATCGAGGGTTCAAATCCCTCATCCTCCGCTGGTGAGAACCGCTCATTTCTCGCTACCTGGAGGATTCGCATAGTGGCCGAGTGCGCGCGTCTCGAACACGCGTAGACGAAAGTCTCGAGGGTTCAAATCCCTCATCCTCCGCTCGTTTTCTTCAGATTAAGGCTTAATCTCAACCCATGGCTACAAAAGACCGAAGTGGTTACATGATTTGGAAGCATGGAAGAACCTGGTTCCGAGTAATTGGAGATCTCAATTCACCACGCATTCCCCTTGTTGTACTGCATGGCGGTCCAGGGAGCGCTCACAACAACGTTCTCACAATTGCAAAATTGTTGAGCGCATCAAGCCGTCCCGTAATTGTTTATGATCAAATTGGTTGCGGTAAATCAACCCCACTGAGGTCAAAGCCTGCCGAGTTTTGGACAATTGAACTTTTCGAAGAAGAGTTATCAAAAATTATAAAACATCTCAAGATTGAGGAGCGATACATACTTGCTGGCGCATCTTGGGGTGGAATGCTGGCTATGAATTATGCAATCAAAAAACCTAAAGGATTGAAAGGTTTAATTATTGCTAACTCACTTCCATCTAGTCGCATGTGGGTTCTAGAGACTCGAAAACTGGTTGCGAAATTGCCGACAAAACATCGTAATGCAATTTATAAGTATGAGAAGTTAGGGAAGCACACCAGCAAAGAATATCTAGCGGCAAATACTGAGTTTGCTAATCGTCATATTCGGCAGATACCTCCACTCATTGACAATGAGCCAAAGCGAGAATTCGGTAAACATGTTTATGAAGCGATGTGGGGACCTACTGAATTTACAGTCCGAGGCTCGCTCAAGGATTGGAATGTAGAGAAGGAACTCCATCGCATTAAAGTGCCCACATTCTTTATAAATGGCGAAAGAGATGAAGCAACCCCAGCTATGCAACGATTTATGAAGGCCCGCGTTCAGGGATCTGAGTACTACTGCATCAAGGGAGCAGCACACTATGCCTTTATCGAGGCACCACTTGAATGGATGCAGGCAACCGAGAAATGGCTAACTGCCAAGAAGCTTTAGCTACGAAAGGTTAAATCGTTAAGGCGCACCTAACGCGGCCTTTAACTCTGCTTCTGTAATTCCAAGTTTTTGTGCAGCTGTCGCGAAATTTGGTGGAGGACCACCCAATGCATCTTTCAACTGCTGTTCAGTTATTCCCAATTTTTTGGCCGCCGCAGTTAAGTCTGGAGCTTGTCCGGCGCCTTGGCCTGCGCCTTGAGCTCCGCCTGGTGCTCCGCCAGTCTTAAGAAATCCACTTGCAACCGTTCCAACAAATTGACGTGAAATATATGGAAATGCATTTGTGATGATGTAGCAGTAAGTGCCTTTGGGAAACTCTGGTGTTACTTGGAATCTTCCATTAGCTTCATCAAGATCTCCAGAGCCTGAAATGTACTCAAAGTCTTGAGTGTAATCACCGTTATATGCCCCACCGGGGCCACTTGGTCGAACTCCCTTTTTTAATTGATAAGAAGATTTAAGTGTCTTTATCACACTCTTTTTATCTTTAGCTTTGGTGAAACCGCGATCTAGATATACCGGGAATCCATCTGGTCCCCATCCAACTAATGGAGAGTGACCTTTGCGTTCGACAATTTCACTTAATCCAACTGGTGAACCGTGATAGTGATAAGTGCCGGTTGGTTGCACATGAGCATTATTTGAATCCAATCCGAGGTTTAGATAACTGTTAAACGCCTCAACGTTCCAGCCACTACTTGGGTCATTGTTGTAGTTTTCGGCCGTGCCTGGGTCGAATACAACGCCATTAATAGCTACACCGGATGCTGCACCTCTAACTAACTTTGGTAGACCTTGCTTTGGTGCCGATGGGATTGAAAAATCCTGCTTTTGTGCCGATATTGTGTTTGGATTACCAGCATTTGGAAATGCACCTGTTGTGTGGTTTGGAATTCCATTTGAAACTATTCGTCGAATACCGTTTTTAACAGTTACGCTGACTTGGCATCCCGTTGCAGTATCGGTAAATGAATAATTACCTAGGACATTAACTACAAACTTTGATGCCGCTGCCGAAGGTTCGGTGCTAAGAATCAAGCCGGTTAAGCCACCTCCCGTAACAGTGATTGCACTTGCAAGGCTGCCCATTAAAAAACCTCTACGGTTCATTCCTGAATTAAAAATCTCTTCTTTCACTTTTATCTCCGCTCTCCTTGTTTTGGAAAATACTCCTTCCCCAAGGGTCAAAGAAACTCAATTACTTCTGAGGGTTTGCTGTGAATATAAATTGACGCTTTTTATCTTTTTTTGAATCCAGCAGGGCACTTTGGGGCAGTTCCAGTAACTTTTTTAATGACCTTACCTTTAACGCAAGTAATCGTGATTTTCTTTATTACTGGTTTAGTTGCCGCTGATGGCGTTGGTGATGGTTCTGAAGTCACAATCGGATTCGGTGATGGCTGCTGTATCGGCACTGGCTGTTGAATTGGTGTTGGTTGTACTGGTGTTGGTTGTACTGGTGTTGGTTGTACGGCACTTGCACCACAAGGGGGATTTGGAGGACCGCCAGGAACAATTTTTGCAGCCAAGCACCGATCACCTGAATAAACGGGTGTTCCAACGCCAGGTTTTAAAACCATAACATTTACATAGCCGCCGAATCCTTGGGCAAAGCCGCCGCCCAATAAAAGTATATTTCCATCTTTATCCAAAACAACATAATAATGCAGACCATTTCCATTTCCATAAACTTTTCCAGTACCTTCTGGATCTGCACCATTATCAAAATAGAAAACTGTTATTGAATTATCACTATGTCGTATAGCTGTTGGGTGCTCAGCGCTTCGTTTAATATTTGAAGTACCGGGACCGATTCGTACTCCTGCATCACGAATCCAGTTAATACCGTCGTCAGAAGAAGCGCTATACATTTTCCAAGGATCAGGACCAGTTCCGGCTTTAGGTAAACCGCTGAAATATGCTCTCCATTTACCTGTGCTCAATTGAACGACGCCAGGACCGGCAAGGCCAGATGATTCGGAGTAGTCGGATGCTAATAAACAGTTTGCTTTCTCTAAAGTAAATGTCAGGCCATCACTCGAAATCGAACAGTCAACTCCTCCACTTGATGTTGTGTACAAACGAACTCTTCCATCTGAAAGTGCAACTGCGCGTGGTTGACCATTGCCTTTATCGCCACCAAATGCATTTCCGACTCGGGTAAAAGTCTTCCCGTTGTCCGCTGACTCGGAAATCTCTATGCCTTTATTTTGTGCAAAGACATAGGCTCTGAGCTTTCCATTTGACAACAAAATTACTGAAACATCAGCCACCGGTTGCCCCACACTCACACCAAACATATCCGGCGTTAGCGCCTTATAACTTAGAAGCGTCGCATCGTATGCACCCTTTGGAATCTCAGGAGATGCACCGAATGAAGATGCTGGGGTTATCGCTTGACCAAGAACTAAAGCAAGGACTGCTAGATAAGACTTGATCTTCATAGCCTGAATTTATATCTGATTTAAAGGTCTGTGAAGGGGAGTTTCAATGGAAATTACTAGGCGACGACTTTATATCCTGCCGTAATAACCGCCTGTGAAATTTCCTCAGAATTGAGTACATCACCTGAAGTAATTACTGCTACTCCGTCGGCAGCTACTGCCTTCACCTCTGTTACTCCAGAGATTTTCCCAAGCTCAGTGTTTACTCTTCCCTCACAATGGCCGCAGGTCATGCCCTTTATCTTTACTGTAGTTTGCATTTCTACCCTTTCTTACACAACTTGAACAATGCCCATCATACCGAAATCCTCATGATCGAGATTATGACAGTGGTACACCGTTACTCCTTTAAAATCGTTGAACTTTAACCGTATTGTCACCGATTTGCCTGGTGGGATGTTCACCACATCGCGTAAACCTTCTTCAGACTGGCCATCGCCATTATCGATAACTAAAAAACTCCATGCATGAATATGGAACGGATGTTCCATGAGGCTTTCATTGCTAATTGTCCAATCTTCAGTAGTTCCAAACTTGACCACTTGATTTATCACTGATGGATCAAACTCGCTTCCATCAAATGCATAGAGCATCTCATGTGAATCCTGACCGTCGCCCATATTCATTAACCCCTTGCCAAGAATTCTGATAGTTCTGCTGTTCGTGGCAACCAGTGCCGGAATAGTTCCCATTAGTTTCGGTGCAAATTTCGCACTCCCCAAAATCGAACTATTTAATGTACCAACGGTTTCATCACCATCGAGTATTCGATGCGCACCTTTGCGAAGTGGTTTAACGATTACCTCAACCCGTTGTCCTGGTACTACATCGAGAGAACCTACTTTAATGGGATCAGTTAACCTGCCGCCATCAGTGGAGATCAGCCATAGCTCGCAACCTTCTACCTTTAGCCTCAAATATCTGGATGAACATGCGTTAAGAATTCTCCATCGTTCAGTGACACCAGCTTTGGAAATAATCTGCGGATTGAGCTGCCCGTTTAAAAGTAGATACTCACCTAAGCGACCATGAGCTTGATCCATCATGTAAGTGTCCATAACGCTTGAATCTTTTCCTATTCGTGGATCTGCAAACATTAAGACGCGATCTGAAGAATTCTTGAACTCTGATTGTTTGTCGATTGCATCTTCAATAATGATTGCACCTGCCAAGCCTGCTGACAACTGTTTAGCCACGAACATATGATGATGTGGGTGGTACCAAAAAGTTCCACTCGGGTGATCTTTTGGTATTTTAATCCGATACTTAAAACTTTTCCCCGGCATGATTTCAACCAGCGGATTATCACTGTTACCACTTGGAGAGACATGAAATCCATGAGTATGAAGATTAGTCATCATTGAGGTCGAATTTATTAAATTTATATTTAAAACATCTCCGGGATTAAGTATGAGGGTTGGTGCAGGAAATACGCCGTTGTATGTGAGTGCCCATCGCTTAGATCCATTAAAAGGTAACATGGTTTCATCGGCCTTGAGTGTTAGGTTGAGAATTCCTTTTGAGCTGCGAATTCGCTTTGCTTCGATTAAGGTTTGAGTCGCAGCAGCGGCTGAATCTAAAAATATCTGCGGCGTAAGTGGCAACAGTGCCACTGTCGCAACACCACCTAAAAAGCTCCTTCGGCTTAAATATTCACTCATGTCACACTCATTAACTATTAGGTTTATGAGTAAAGAATATATGGTCTTGTTGAATGCCAAGCGGGGATTCTGAGAGTTACCTCAGAAATGGCACAGGCAAGAGTTAAAAAGTGAGACCTACAATGAAATTTGCTACACTTTATTTGTGCCAACACTCAAATTAAAATCATTGCGATTCGTTGGCATAGGCGTCTTAACTCTTTTCTTGCTCGCAATGAGTCTCTCTTTCGCGCATCAGGGCTACTCTTACTCGACATCGCACTCCGAAGGTGGCTCAAGTGCCGCAACCGGATTTTCACACGAGCTCAATCAAGTTGCCCCCAACTCACTTGTCACTGATGTCTGCATTGGCGCAATATTTTTAGTACTGATTGTGTGCCGTAAATACTTACATGGCAAAATTTCTGCTCATTCTGGGCTTGCGGGCAAAATTGACCGCTTAAGACTCATGAATTTCACACGTCCACCAAATTTTGTACTCCGACTTTCTTTACCCCAACTTGGAGTACTTCGAATCTAAACAAATTCTTATCCCCCAAATCAATTATTCTAACTTGAGAGAAGGATTTGAAAATGTTCAAAAAATTTGTTTTTGTATTACTTTCCCTTGTACTAAGTTTTTCAGCAACCCCAGTTCACGCTACTTCCCATGCAAAATCTTTAAGTAATCTCGGAGCAAATGACATTATGTTTGCTCAATTGATGATCCCGCATCACCAACAGGCAATCGCTATGTCAAACACTGCTTTAAAGAATGGGGCGGGGCCAGAAGTAAAGGTTCTTGCTAGAGCAATTATTTCGGCTCAAAAGAAGGAAATCTTGCAGATGAAATATTGGCTAACTGCAACGAAATCTCCCGCTGCAATGGCTCACGATATGGGAATGAACGGCATGCTCGATGACAGTGAGATAAAAACTCTCGGGACTCTTCGGGGTAAAAAATTCGACAAGTTTTATCTTGAGGCAATGATTAAGCATCACCTCGGTGCCCTTGAAATGGTTAGTTACCTTAAAGCGACTAAAAATTCAGAGGCTAAGAATCTGGAAAAGGATATTAGAACCGCTCAGTCGGGCGAGATATCTACTATGAAGAGAATGCTGTCAAAACTTGGTTGAGCGAGTTTGATTTTATGAAACGAATTGTTTCTTTCATGCTGATAGCTGCATTAGCGACGCAACTTTCACCTGCGGTTGCGGCTCCTACCGTTGCCTCGGCGCAACAAGAGGTTAACCGACTTCGAACTCTGGCCGCCACAAAATTCGAGGCAGCAAATGAGGCAAAAATTAAGGTAGAAATGCTGCAGAAAGAGACGGGCGTCTTGAAGGTCAAAGAGGCGATGGCTCGAACTGAACGCGATGAGGCTAGTAATACCCTGGCAAGAATGGCAATTGATCAGTACAAAAGCGATGGCTTCAGCCAAGGGTTTGGGCTCCTTTTTTCTCGAGATCCCAGTAAGTACCTTTCCGATGCATCAATTTTGGATATGGTCGGCAAGAAGTATTCTTCGTCAATCCGTAAATTTGCCTCAGCCCAACAACGACTTGAGGCGAGCCAGCTAGTTGTGGGCGATAAAACTGCACTATTACAGGCACAACAAAAGAGACTTAATGCCGAGGTTATGAGCGCAAGAGCGGCTTTGACTAAAGCAGAAAAGATTCTTACATCAATGAAAAAGGAAGATCGGGCACGTTTAGCAAAAGCAGAAAAAGCTCGAGAGAATAAGATTTTTTCTTCATCTAAGAAGTATGCAACTAGTTATAAGGGCGATAACACGCGTGGTTCCATAGCTTTAAAATATGCGCTCCAGCAGATTGGCGATATCTATGTCTGGGCGGCTGCTGGACCAACACGGTGGGATTGTTCAGGGTTGACCATGCGCTCTTTCCGGCAAGCCGGTGTTTCTCTTCCCCACTCATCTCGCATCCAAATCAATTACGGAAAATCAGTTTCATATAAATCTCTCAAGCCGGGCGATCTGCTTTTCTTCGGTAAGCCAATAAGTCATGTCTCTATGTATATGGGTAAGGGGAAAATGGTTCAAGCTCCAAGACCAGGTAAAAGAGTTGAAGTGGTTGGATTCACTTTGAGATTTGGTTCAAAACCATTTGTTGGGGCGCGAAGGTTATGACAAGGATTAGGTCGCTTTTTCCAATATTGCTTTCAATTTCATTAGTGATTGGATTATTCACGCCCCAATTAGCAGGGGCGACTAAACATAAGCCGACTTTGAAGCAAATCGAGGCAGCGAAGCAAATCGAGGCAGCGAAAAGGAAAATTACTGAAGAGGCAACAAAGCGATTAGTGAAAGAACAGCAGAGCTTAAAGCAGTTAGTTGCTATCGCCTTGGTTGCAAAGCAAAAATATCTTTCTGCGAAAAATGAGCTATCGATAGCGACAAAGGAGGCAGCAAGTGCCGCAAAGGTGTATTCCGAAGCCTCCGCCTCGGTTAGTGAAACTCATCGCCAGATTGGAAAATTAGCTGTAAACGCTTATGTAGCAGGTAGTGGGTTCACAGATTTAGAAGCACTTCTGAGTGCAAGCGGACCCCAAGAGATGATGGACCGAATTTCAACGCTTGAAAACCTTGGATCAGGAAACAAGACGGCACTCAATAGATTTAAGGCAGCTGAAGAAGTTGCACAGCGGGCGAAAATTGCTGCCGATGTTGCGAAGGAAAAACAGGCTTCAGTAACTATAAAAGTTGCTTCAGCGAAAATGGAAGCTGATGCGGCAGAGGATGATCAACAAAAAGAAGTTGATAAGCTCCAAGCGGTTCAAGATCAATTACAGCGAGATTTCGCCTCTGCTAAGAAAGTTAGAATCACTCTAGAGCAGAAGCGCCAATTAGCAATCCTAGAAGAGGCAAGAGCGAATGAGGCTAGCAAAGTAAAGGGCCAAGCTAAGATTTGGAGAACTGGAGGACCAAACGGGAAAAGCACCTCTAGAACAACAGAAAGTCAAAGGTTGGGTGCTGTTGAATTTGCTAAGCGTCAAGTACTCGCTAAAAAGCCATATGTTTGGGGAGATGAAGGTCCAAACTCCTTCGATTGTTCGGGTTTGGTCTATGCAGCTTACAAATCAGTAGGACTTGGCTGGCCAATTTGGGATCGTCTTAACTCTGGTTTGTACTACACATATACAAAACAGATTCCGTTAAGTGAGATTCAACCAGGTGATCTTATCTTCTACTCTTATAAGGGAACTATTAGCACAATTCACCACATGTCTATCTATGCTGGAAATGGAATGGTTTGGGAAGCGCGATCTACTAAATCTGGTCTTCGTTATTCAGATATGTACGGCATGGATGGGATGATGCCGTATGCAGGTCGAGTTTAA